>NZ_CAMPQA010000005.1:0-346269 GCF_946902935.1 Yersinia sp. Marseille-Q5920
AAATAAAGGGTTACATCTGAGGTATCAGGCTAACAGCCTTAAGTCACGACGGGTTATATCTTATCTGACATTAGCGGAGAATATCTTGCGACACTCTCCGCTAATTTTAACGCGAACAGCACTGGATGCAGTTCTTAATCACCTCGCCAAAACCTACCGAAGTATGGTGTTGGTTTATTAGCGCTGAATTAGTGGGGATCCCTCAGCGCTTGGCGGGTTTTTTTGTGATTAGCGTTAAGTAAATGTGAAGCTAATCTCAAATTACATGTTTACCTAATGACAAATTTGCTAGCAGGCGGGGCCTCTGTCACAGTGACCGGCTGACCTCGGAGGGATTCATGGTATTGCAATCAACACGTTGGCTGTCGCTCAGCTATTTCACTTATTTCTTTTCTTATGGGATTTTCCTGCCTTTCTGGGGCATTTGGTTACAAGGGGAAGGGATCCCGCCTGAAACCATTGGTATTTTGCTGGGCGCTGGATTAATTTCCCGTTTTCTCGGCAGTTTAATTATTGCCCCCAGTGTTAAAGACCCATCCCATCTGGTGACTGCAATCCGCATTCTGGCGCTTCTGACATTGGCTTTCGCCGTGGGTTTTTGGTTTGGCAATGGCTGGGCTTGGCTAATGGTGATTATTGCCGGTTTTAACCTATTTTTTGGCCCATTAGTGCCACTGACTGATGCGCTGGCAGCGACCTGGCAAAAACAGATAACCATGGATTACGGCAAAGTCCGGCTGTGGGGGTCACTGGCTTTTGTTATTGGTTCCGCATTAACCGGCAAGTTGGTCTCGGTTTGGGGCCATCCGGCGATTCTTTACAGCTTGCTGTTCGGCGTTTCAGCCATGTTACTGGGAGCATTGCTGAAACCGAGTGTGATGCCGCAAGGCGAGGTTAAACACCGTAATGTGGCCGCCACAGACTGGAAAGTATTGCTCTCTGAGCCGCAGGTATGGCGCTTTTTGCTGTGTGTGACTCTCTTGCAAGGCGCACATGCCGGATATTACAGTTTCAGTTCTATTTACTGGCAAGAGGCCGGTTATTCTGCCGCAACCATTGGCTATTTATGGTCTTTGGGGGTGGTGGCCGAAATCCTGGTATTTGCATTCAGTAATGTCCTTTTCCGCCGCTGGACTGCCCGCAGCCTGTTATTGCTTTCTGCTGTGAGTGGCATTATCCGCTGGAGTTTGATGGCTTCCACCACGGAGTTGTCGTGGCTTATTCTGATTCAAATTCTGCATTGTGGCTCATTTACTGTGTGCCATTTGGCGGCGATGCGCTTTATTGCCGCCCGGCGCGGGGCAGATGTGATTCGTTTGCAGTCGGTTTATTCTGCACTGGCGATGGGCGGAGGAATTGCGGTGATGACCATTATCTCGGGTTTCTTGTTCGAACATTATCAGGGCGGTGTTTTCTGGGTGATGGCATTAATCGTGATTCCAGTACTGTTTATTCGTCCTCGGGTGGTGGCAAACCCGGAAGACCTCGCCCGTTAGGATAAATCTAATAGGCGGCGTAATTGCTGATTTTGTTGCGCGCTCATGGGTAATAATACCTGAATCAGCGGAGGTGTTGATTCAGGTTGCCCCACGGCATAAGGGGTCAGCACCACCGCAGTTCCGGCGGGCGCACCGGATTGCAAATACACATCATGGGGCAAATATTTAATATGCAACGGCAACAGAGTTAACTCGCGAATTTGCTGTTCAACTTGTTGTTCCAACTCTGAGTTATTCCTTGTCAGCAACAAAATTTGCTTCTCTTGTAATGCATTTCCCTGCATCAACCAGGCACCAAATCTAATGGCTATCAGGGCCGCCTCGTCGGCAGAGAATTGAATCTGATATTCTTGTTCGAACGCCGCCAGCGCTTGCTGAGTGGTTCGTAACAGCCGGGGGTATTGGCGGTTAACTTCTTCCAGCGATGAATTATCAATGCCGATATTGAAATAACAGCGCTCAATAGCTGGGGCGAGATGGGCAAAAAGCTGGTTCATTAACCGCTTATTGCTGCTCAGTGTCATACCGGAAAGTTGTTGAAAATGCATGACTAACTGGTCGATGGCCTTGTTTAGACGTGAATCTTCCACTGATTGAGAACCGTGATAATTATGCGCCTTAATCATGGTCAGCATCAGGATGAGCACGTCGCGTTCGATTTTATCGAGCGGGTCGCCCAGCAGCGGATTAAATAAATCAAATAAGCTGTCAGCAGCTACCAGCGCGGGTTTACATGTTAGCCATTGTTGCTGGGCGAGGGATAATTCTGGCAGAGCATGCTGCCGATTTTCCCAAGCACAATAAGCTAAATACAGTTGCAAAAACTGGCGATCTTTTTCATTGAGATGGCGGTTCAGATAGGGTTCACATTGGGCGATTATGTTGGGTAAATCCTCTGAAATCAGCCGATTATCCCATGAGAGAGCATGATATAAACTAGGCGCAAAATAGTGTTCAATAAACTCAGGGCAATAGCGAATGCCTCGGCGCAGCCAGTGGATTAAACACAGCCTTTTGTCGAGCCGACTGCCCTGAATCAAACAGATGTCATCGACATTGGCCCTCAGTTGCAAATGGTAGAAACACTGGATTTCATGAGTAACCTCGGCTATATCTTGCCGGGTAGTGGGCTGCTCGACGCCGTTGATTTGGCTGATAGCCTCCAATTGTACCCTGCTTGTGGGCATGAAGAGCATCAGTAACATATGGCAGCGGCGTTGTTGCCCGGACAGTGGTTGACTGGATAACAGCGGCACAGAAGACGTGTCCAAGTGCATATAACCGTCCGTGATGGATGTGTTGTTATTCATCATGCTTAAGCATAGCAAAAGAGATTCATTCAGTAGGTTAGGGCTGGGAGCTTTTACATCGACTTACAACTTACATCACAGTTATCGTGGAATTTCCAAGGATTGATTAATGCACTATATGTTATGTTATAACAAATTTGGCGTAATTAACCGACTGATTACCTTGCTGTTAACGGGGGGCGCTCTTATTTTCAGCCCACTGGCTCAGGCCCACCCTCATAGTTTTATCGATATGGATGCCAGCTTCGTCAGTGAAAAACAGACGTTGGTGGGAATAAAAATGGTGTGGACGATGGATGAAATTACTTCCGCAGATCTGTTATATGACGCAGAAAATGCCAAAAGTGACTCGGAAATCTGGAAAAAACTGGCGGCTGAAGTGATGGCGAATGTGCTGGGACAGCACTATTTCACTGATATCTACCGTGACGGTAAGCCGGTGAAATATAAAAATTTTCCGACAGAATATCATTTGTCGCGCAAGGGGCATCAGGCGGTTCTAGAATTTATTTTGCCCTTGGCCGAACCGCAGCCGCTGGCCGGAAAGCCTTTTATTATCTCGACTTACGACCCTACCTATTTTGTGGATATGACTTATGACGGTAATAAGGCGGTAAGGCTGTCGGATGAAATGGCGAAAAGCTGCAAATTGACCTTATTCACGCCCAACCCCAATACATCATTACAAGCTTACGCACTGTCTTTGGATAAAAGTGATTCACCAGGAGAAGATATGGAACTTGGCAAACAATTCGCCCAACGGGTCACCGTGCAATGCCAGTAGGTCTCGCCACTGTGTCGCGGCCAAAACATTGGCTAATAAATTTATGGCCACTGGTGCTGTTTTTAGTGTTGCTGGCCGCTGCCGCGCAGGTGGCATGGCTTTATTGGCCGGAACTGTTATTTAAAACAGTGGCTTGGCAAAAAAGTATGCATCAGCAGATGGCCCAGTTACTGCAACAGGTGAAAGCCAATCCGCATCAGGCCGGTTTAGCGCTGATGATGTTCAGCCTGATTTACGGCGTGCTACATGCCGTAGGGCCGGGGCATGGCAAAGTGGTGATAGTGACTTATCTTGCCACCCACCCGGCGCAACTTAAAAACAGTTTGAAACTGACGTTTGCGGCGTCGATATTGCAAGGGGGCGTCGCTATCTTGCTGGTTACTGTGCTGTTGGGCATATTGCAACTCTCCTCCCGCTATTTGCACCAAAGCAGCTTTTGGTTGGAGAAAGGCAGTTTTCTGTTGGTTATCGCGCTCGGCGTTTTATTGTGTTTCCGTGCAATAAAGCGGCTTTATCATCAAGTGAAGTTATTAAAACCGCAGAAAATCAGCATTCAGCGCCTACAGCCATTGAGTGCGACTCATGTTCACAGTGAAAGTTGCGGCTGTGGGCATCGCCATATGCCCAATTCTCAAGAACTACAAGCGGGTAATGATTGGCGCACTCGTCTGGCGATTGTTTTGGCGATGGGCATGCGGCCTTGCTCCGGTGCGATTATGGTGCTGTTGTTTGCTAAAGTCATTGGAGTCTATTGGTGGGGTATTTTGTCAGCCATTGCGATGGCGATCGGCACCTCATTGACCATCTCGTTACTGGCGCTATTTGTTCACTATGCACGGCGGCTGGCGGTGCATTTAAGCCGTAAGCGGGCACCCGCAGCATGGGGGGCGATAGCTTGGGCGACATTGGCATTAACCGGCGGAATTATTCTGCTGTTTGCCGGCGCTCTGCTTTATATTTCCAGTCAGCCGGACTTTATCGGCGGAGTCAGGCCATTTGGCCGCTAATTCTCACAATAAAAAAAGCCAGTCAGGGTTAGCCGACTGGCTTTTTAATGTGCATCCGTTAATCGTGTTTAATTAACGTTTTAAGGCGTCACTCACTTCGGCCTGAATGATAGACTGAAGAATACCTTTCACAACGCGCGGATTACCGGCCACGATATTGCCGGAGCTGAAGTGGTTATGGCCGCCTGCAAAGTCAGTTACCACACCGCCAGACTCACGAACTAACAGTTCGCCACCAGCAAAATCCCAAGGCTTCAAGCCAATTTCAAAGAAACCATCAACACGGCCTGCGGCGACATAAGCCAAGTCCAGCGCCGCTGAACCGGTGCGACGAAAATCAGCACACTGTTCAAACAGTTTACCCACAACGCGCAGATAAGCGGGAGCATGTTGTTTCACTTTGAATGGGAAACCGGTAGCCAGAATAGTGCCGTCTAAATCTTTGGCATTGGTGCCACGCAGACGGTAGCCGTTTAATTGAGCGCCTTGACCACGGGTAGCTGTAAACAGTTCGTTACGCATTGGGTCATAAACTACGGCAACTTCGGTACGGCCTTTGATGCGTACGGCGATAGAGACTGCGAAATGAGGGAGACGTTTGATGAAGTTGGTAGTGCCATCCAGTGGATCAATAACCCATTGCACATCATCGTCTTCGCCGAGCAACTCACCACATTCTTCACCAATAATGGTGTGTTTTGGGTAAGATTTACGGATAACGTCAACAATCAGACTCTCTGAGTCGCGGTCAACATTGGTAACAAAGTCATTACTGCCTTTCTGGCTCGCTTCGACAGCGTCCGGAGTTTCATAATTTTTGGCAATCAGGTTACCGGCCTTACGCGCAGCGCGTATGGCGATAGTCAGCATCGGATGCATGGGTATCTTCCACTAGGATGTTAAAGAACGAGAAACGGCGCGTAGTATAGCAGGGGATCGGATAAATTCCTATGTCTGTGTTAAGATATGCCGATTCCCCGTTATCCTCAGAGTTTGTATGCTACACAATATTCGTATCGTTTTGGTTGAAACCTCACACACCGGCAATATGGGTTCGACAGCCAGGGCCATGAAAACAATGGGATTAACCAATTTGTATCTGGTTAATCCTTTGGTTAAACCTGATTCTCAGGCTATTGCATTGTCTGCGGGTGCCAGTGATGTGATTGGCAATGCCACCATCGTGGATACCCTGGATGAAGCGCTGGCGGGATGCAGCTTGGTGGTTGGTACTAGCGCCCGTTCGCGCACCTTGCCTTGGCCTATGCTAGAGCCGCGTGAATGTGGCGTGCGCAGCGCACGTGAAGCTGAACATGCGCCGGTAGCACTGGTGTTTGGTCGTGAGCGGGTTGGCTTGACGAATGATGAGCTACAAAAGTGCCATTATCATGTGGCAATCCCGGCTAACCCGGAATACAGTTCACTGAATTTGGCCATGGCGGTGCAAATTTTAGCCTATGAAGTGCGAGTGGCTTTCCTTGACCGCCAGCAAGCAGCGGCGCCAGTAGTCGTAGAAGAGGAAGCGCCTTATCCATTAGTGGATGATTTGGAGCGTTTCTATCTGCATCTGGAGCAGGTTTTGTCTCATACTGGCTTTATTCGCCAGGCCCATCCGGGGCAGATTATGAGCAAGTTACGCCGCCTGTTTACCCGTGCGCGCCCGGAAGCTCAAGAGCTGAATATTCTGCGTGGGATGCTGACATCCATTGAGAAACAAGATAAATACCCGCAGCGTGGTGCTGATGCCAGTGAGCATAACAACAAAAATTAATGACCAATATCAATTGGTTATTATAGAAACTGTTCCATATTATTGAAAATGAAATTGTTAAATAATACTTGAGCGATTTACTAGGTTAAATAGTTGACTGAAACACTCGGGTATGTCAAAGTTCTGGCTTGTTCTCACCAACAGGTAATCTTAGCTATGAGACTGACATCCAAAGGCCGTTATGCCGTGACCGCTATGCTTGATGTAGCATTACATTCCCATGACGGGCCAGTTCCTCTGGCCGATATTTCTGAACGTCAGGGGATTTCATTATCCTACTTGGAACAGCTTTTTTCACGGTTACGCAAAAATGGCTTAGTCGCCAGCGTTCGTGGTCCAGGTGGCGGTTACCTGCTGGGTAAAGATGCTTCAGTAATCGCGGTCGGTGCGGTTATCACTGCCGTTGACGAATCTGTCGATGCCACCCGTTGCCAGGGTAAAGAAGGTTGTCAGGGTGGCGATCGTTGCCTGACTCATACTTTGTGGCGTGATTTGAGTGAGCGCATTAGCAGCTTCCTCAACAACATTACATTGGCAGAACTGGTTAATAACCAAGATATTCTTGAGGTTGCGGATCGTCAAAATAACGATACGCGCCGTACGGCCAATGGCCGACCGCAAGAGACGATTAACGTCAATCTGCGCGCATAAGCAGAATCTGCGGAATTTTACGTTTTGGAAGTGATGTACGGAGCATAAGAGCAATGACCGAATCAAAAATAAAGACACCGATCTATCTGGATTATGCAGCAACGACCCCGGTAGACCCTCGTGTCGCTGAAAAAATGATGCAGTACCTGACTCTGGACGGTATTTTTGGTAACCCCGCCTCTCGTTCTCATAAGTTTGGCTGGCAAGCAGAAGAAGCTGTTGATATTGCACGTAATGATATTGCTGCATTAGTCGGTGCGGACCCTCGCGAGATAGTCTTCACCTCCGGTGCAACTGAGTCCGATAACCTTGCGATTAAAGGTGCTGCTAACTTCTACCAGAAGAAAGGCAAGCACATCATCACCTGTAAGACCGAACATAAAGCAGTGTTGGATACTTGTCGCCAGTTGGAGCGTGAAGGCTTCGAAGTGACTTATCTGGCACCGCAGTCTAACGGCATTATCGACCTGAAACAGCTTGAAGCCGCCATGCGTGAAGACACCATTCTGGTTTCTATCATGCACGTGAATAATGAAATCGGTGTGGTGCAGGATATCGCGGCAATCGGCGAAATGTGCCGTAGTCGCGGGATCATTTTCCATGTTGATGCGACACAAAGCGTCGGTAAATTACCCATCGATCTGAGCCAACTGAAAGTCGATTTAATGTCTTTCTCTGCCCATAAAGTTTATGGCCCGATGGGCATTGGCGCAATGTTTGTTCGTCGTAAACCTCGCATTCGCATTGAAGCACAGCAGCACGGCGGGGGTCATGAGCGCGGTATGCGTTCAGGGACTTTACCCGTTCATCAGATAGCTGGCATGGGTGAAGCTTACCGTATCGCCAAAGAAGAGATGGAAAGCGAAGCTGCGCGCCTGCGTTCACTGCGTCTGCGGTTGTGGAATGGTCTCAAAGATATCGAAGAAGTTTACCTGAATGGCGATTTAGAGAATGGCGCACCTGGCATTCTGAACATCAGTTTCAACTATGTTGAAGGTGAGTCGCTCATCATGGCACTGAAAGATTTAGCTGTTTCATCGGGTTCAGCCTGTACTTCCGCGAGTCTGGAACCTTCTTACGTGTTGCGTGCGTTGGGGATGAACGACGAACTGGCTCACAGTTCAATTCGTTTCTCTCTGGGGCGTTTCACCACTGAAGAAGAGATCGACTACGCCATTGCGCTGGTTCGCAAATCCATTGGCCGTCTGCGTGACTTGTCTCCGCTGTGGGATATGTTTAAGCAGGGCGTGGATATCAGCAGCATTGAATGGTCGCACCATTAATTCCAGATTTTAAGACTCAGGAGTAATCACATGGCTTACAGCGAAAAAGTAATCGATCACTACGAAAACCCACGTAACGTCGGGTCATTCGACAACGCAGATCCTACCATTGGTAGCGGAATGGTTGGCGCACCCGCTTGTGGTGATGTCATGAAGTTGCAGATTAAAGTTAACGACGCTGGCATCATTGAAGATGCACGTTTCAAAACTTATGGCTGCGGCTCTGCTATTGCCTCCAGCTCTCTGGTAACTGAATGGATGAAAGGTAAGTCTCTCGAGCAGGCTGAAGCGATCAAGAATACTCAGATCGCAGAAGAGCTGGAGTTACCGCCAGTCAAAATTCACTGCTCAATTTTGGCTGAAGATGCCATTAAAGCAGCTATCGCCGACTACAAAAGCAAACATACTGCCAAGTAGTTGTAAAATAGGTTATTAATAACTGGCTCATTTTTCCTAAGGATTTCAAAATACTGCATACTAATACACGTGCAGTTTGAAAGATAACGAGGATATGAGCTGGTTTTCAGCGTTGAGGAAGGTCTATGTCGATATCAATCAGCGACAGTGCTGCACAACGGGTCAGCGCCTTTTTAAATCACCGTGGTAAGGGCTTAGGTCTGCGCTTAGGCGTACGGACGTCGGGCTGCTCCGGTATGGCATATGTCCTGGAATTTGTTGATGAAATGAACGATGACGATATCGTTTTTGAAGACAAAGGCGTGAAAGTGATCATCGACGGCAAAAGCATGGTCTATCTTGACGGCACCGAGCTGGATTTCGTCAAAGAAGGTCTGAACGAAGGCTTTAAATTCAACAATCCGAACGTCTCCAATGAGTGCGGATGTGGTGAAAGCTTTAACGTCTGACCCCTGTTTTTGTTCCTGCCTCAGGAACTTGATGCCTATATACCCAAAGTCATTGGAGTTGCAGGTAGATAGCCAGCAAACAAATCTTGATGAGCTTATTCAAGTAGGTCAACTACAAGTGAGTGATTCGAGGGCGTGAGTGCAGCTAACACCCATGCAATTCCAAGGACGAAGGGGATAACCCCAGAGCATGCTATGGATTACTTCACATTATTCGGGCTGCCGGCTCAGTACCTGATTGACGGCAACCAACTCACGACCCGCTATCAAGAATTGCAACGCCAATTCCATCCTGACCGTTTTGCAAATCAGCCTGAACGCGAGCGTTTGGCCTCATTGCAACAAGCCGCGACCATCAATGATGCTTACCAAACCCTCAAGCACCCGTTAAAACGGGCTGAGTATATGCTATCTTTGCAGGGTTTTGATTTAGGCAACGAACAGCATACTATGCGTGATACCGCGTTTCTGATGGAGCAATTGGAGCTGCGGGAAGAGCTTGATGCTATCGAACGCCACTCAGATGCTGAGGCGCAACTTGCTGCATTCAGTCGCCGTTTGGCACTGATGACGAAAACGCGCAGCCAACTGATGGTGGAGCAATTGGATCAACAACAGTGGGAACAAGCCGCTGACACGGTTCGAAAATTACGTTTTCTGGATAAGTTAGGACAGCAGGTTGAACAGCTAGAAGAGCGCCTGTTTGATGATTTTTCCTGAGAACGTAATAAGGCAATAAAATTGTATCTGATTGATAAAAATAAAAAATAAATTTATTGATGGCGCGAAATGCGCGGCTACTTCTTATTAGAGCGTGTCGTTAACGTTTTATATACTCTAAATAATTCGAGTTGCAGGAAAGCGGCAAGCCAACGCAGATGCAGCTTGAAGTATGACGAGTATAGATTGATGGAATCTCAACATGGCCTTATTACAAATTAGTGAGCCTGGTTTAACTGCACCGCCGCATCAACGTCGGTTGGCTGCAGGGATAGATTTAGGCACCACCAACTCACTGGTAGCGACAGTGCGCAGCGGTAAAGCGCAAACGCTGGCAGATGAACAGCTGCGGGATCTTTTGCCCTCAGTGGTTCACTATCAACAAAATGGCATTGATGTCGGCTGGAATGCGCGCAATTTAGCGGCATTGGACCCGGTCAATACCATCAGTTCAGTTAAACGCATGATGGGCCGTTCTTTGGCCGATATCGTGCAGCGCTACCCTAATCTGCCTTACCAATTCCAATCCAGTGAAAATGGTTTACCGATGATCCAGACGGCGAGCGGGTTGGTTAATCCGGTGCAAGTGTCTGCAGATATTCTCAAATCATTGGCACAGCGGGCACAGGCGGCCTTGGAAGGGGAATTGGACGGCGTGGTCATTACTGTCCCCGCTTATTTTGATGATGCTCAACGGCAGGGCACCAAAGATGCCGCTCGTCTGGCGGGGTTGCATGTGTTGCGTTTGCTCAATGAGCCGACCGCTGCGGCTATCGCCTATGGTCTGGATTCAGGTCAGGAAGGGGTGATCGCCGTTTATGACTTGGGCGGCGGGACATTTGATATCTCTATCTTGCGCTTGAGCCGCGGTGTGTTTGAAGTGCTGGCAACTGGCGGCGACTCGGCACTGGGGGGCGATGACTTTGACCACCTATTAGCCGATTGGCTGCGTGAGCAAGCTGGTATTGATTCCCGTGATGACCATGGTGTCCAGCGGCAATTATTGGATGCGGCCATCGCGGCTAAGATTGCCTTGAGTGATGCTGAGATTGCTGATGTCTCCGTGGCTGGCTGGCAAGGGCAAATCACCCGTCAGCAGTTTGAATCTCTGATAGCGTCATTAGTTAAACGCACATTAATGGCCTGTCGCCGCGCGTTAAAAGATGCGGGCGTCACTGCCGATGAAGTGCTGGAAGTGGTAATGGTCGGCGGCTCGACCCGTGTGCCCTTGGTGCGCGAGCAGGTTGGGCAATTTTTTGGCCGCACGCCACTGACTTCGATTGATCCCGATAAAGTGGTCGCTATTGGCGCGGCGATTCAAGCCGATATTCTGGTGGGGAATAAACCCGACAGTGACATGCTGCTGCTTGATGTTATCCCGCTGTCATTAGGGCTGGAAACCATGGGCGGTTTAGTGGAGAAAATCATTCCACGCAATACCACTATTCCGGTCGCCCGCGCGCAAGAATTTACCACCTTTAAAGACGGCCAGAGCGGGATGATGATTCACGTGCTGCAAGGTGAGCGCGAACTGGTACAAGATTGCCGTTCTCTCGCCCGCTTTAGTTTACGGGGTTTACCGCCGCTGCCCGCGGGGGGCGCGCATATTCGTGTGACTTTCCAGGTGGATGCGGACGGTTTGTTGAGTGTCACGGCGATGGAAAAATCCACCGGCGTGGAGGCATCGATTCAGGTGAAGCCCTCTTATGGGCTGTCTGATGATGAAATTGCCAATATGATTAAAGATTCGATGGCGAACGCGCACAGCGACATTGGCGCACGTAAGCTGGCGGAACAACAAGTCGAAGCCTCCCGCGTGTTGGAAAGTTTACAAGGCGCATTGGCACAAGACGCAGCACTACTCAGTGAGCAAGAAAGTACTGCTATCGCTCAGGCGATGGCGGCATTACAGCAGCAGATGCAGGGCACTGACCCACATGCAATCGAAGCTGCGATAAAAGCGTTAGATGCACAAACGCAAGATTTTGCCGCGCGCCGGATGGATGCTTCTATTCGCCGTGCTTTGGCTGGCCATTCAGTGGATGAGGTTTAATCATGCCCAAAATAGTATTTCTGCCCCATAAAGACCTTTGCCCGGATGGTGCAGTGCTGGAAGCAACCCAAGGTGAGACTATACTGGACGTTGCCCTGCGCAATGGAATCGACATCGAGCATGCCTGTGAGAAATCCTGCGCTTGCACGACTTGCCACTGTATCGTGCGCGAAGGCTTTGATTCGCTACCAGAAAGCAGTGAGCTGGAAGATGATATGTTGGATAAAGCTTGGGGTCTGGAGCCAGAAAGCCGCCTGAGTTGTCAGGCGACAGTGACGGATGAAGATCTGGTGGTTGAGATCCCGCGTTATACTATCAACCATGCGCGAGAACATTAATTATACTCGTCATACTTCAAGCTGCATGTGCGTTGGCTACGTTCAATCACCCGAATCGCTTACAACAGTAAGCTCATCGGGACTCTTTCACTTGCCGCCTTCCTGCAACTCGAATTATTTAGAGTATATACACGAGAACATGATATGAGCTTAACCTGGCAAGATACCCGCGAGATTGGCGAAGCGCTTTACGACCAGTTCCCGGACACCGATCCGAAAACAGTGCGTTTCACTGATATGCACCAATGGATCTGTGATTTAGAAGATTTCGATGACGATCCGCAAGGATCAAATGAAAAAGTGCTGGAAGCCATCCTGCTCGTCTGGTTAGATGAATTTGAATAAATACCTGAGGGTCGCACGAGCGGCCCTTTTTTCTATTGTTACTTTATAGCTGGCTGTTACTGTATAGCAGACAGTATTTTTTAGAGTAGAACGTTTTGATCCGCCGTGGCTAACACAGGGCCGCGTATAAGCAGCTGAATAACAGCAAAAAATAATAATGAAGAGGTAGTTCATGACAACAGAAATGATGCAAGTAACCTTATCAAATACCCCAGCCGACGCCCGTTGGGGAGAGAAAGCCCAGTTGAGTACCGATGCCGAGGGGATGACTATCCACCTGACGGGTAAAAATGAATTGGGTACCATTCAACGCGCCGCCCGCAAAATAGATGGGCAAGGTATCAAACAGGTAAAACTGGCCGGTGAGGGCTGGGGTCTGGAGCAAAGCTGGGCATTTTGGCAAGGTTTCCGTGGGCCAAAAGGCCAGCGCAGTGTGGAATGGGCAGAACTGCCAGAGAACGAAAAAACCGAGCTAAAACAACGGCTAAAAATCATTGACTGGGTGCGCGATACCATTAATGCGCCCGCAGAAGATTTAGGGCCAGAACAATTGGCTAAAAATGCGATTGATTTGCTGTGCGCAGTATCATGCGATGCTGTCAGCTACCGCATTACCAAAGGCGAAGATCTGCGTGAACAGGGCTATGCCGGGATTTACACCGTGGGCCGTGGTTCTGATCGTGCGCCGGTGTTGCTAGCTTTGGACTATAACCCGACCGGTAACCCAGATGCGCCGGTGATGGCATGTTTGGTTGGCAAAGGAATTACTTTTGATTCAGGCGGTTACAGCCTGAAACAGAGCGCATTTATGGACTCTATGAAGTCCGATATGGGCGGTGCGGCGACAGTCACGGGCGCATTGGCATTAGCAGCAGCCCGTGGTTTGAAAGAGCGGGTGAAACTGTATTTGTGTTGTGCGGATAATATGGTTAGCGGTAATGCCTTTAAGCTGGGTGATATCATTCGCTATCGCAATGGCAAGACTGTCGAAATCATGAATACTGATGCTGAAGGGCGCTTAGTCTTGGCTGATGGTCTGATTGATGCTTCAGAGCAGAATGCACCGCTGATTATTGATGCTGCCACTTTGACCGGCGCGGCAAAAACAGCGTTGGGTAATGATTACCACGCGCTATTTAGTTTTGATGATGAATTGGCACAAGAGTTGTTGAGCAGCGCGCAAAGTGAGCATGAGCCTTTCTGGCGCTTGCCGTTAGCTGAATTCCATCGCAGCCAACTGCCATCCAACTTTGCTGAGTTGAATAATGTCGCGGGGGCAGCCTACAGTGCGGGTGCCAGCACTGCCGCCGCATTTTTGTCACATTTCGTGAAAGACTATCAGCAAGGTTGGCTGCACATTGACTGCTCCGCGACTTACCGTAAAGGTGCGGTTGATCAGTGGTCTGCCGGTGCTACAGGCCTGGGTGTTCGTACTATTGCTAACTTGCTGTTGGCGAAAGCAAAATAATCATCTTAATGATTTGAAAAGAGTCTCGGGGGCGCATTTGCGTCCCTTTGTTCGATCTATTTTATGTTTTTCTGGAGTAGAGCATGAGTTTGCCACAACCCCCTGCTGCTGATAGCCACGATAGTCACCATCATGATGAAGACCAAAGTCTGGAGTCTTTGCTGAAACTGGCGGCGACGGAATCAATTCATCGCACCGCTTTTTTTCGCACACTGTTGGATGCCACGGTTTTGGTGCTGGTGGACGGGTCAGAGCAGGGCGATGAAGAGGGTGAGATGGCCTTTACAACAGGCGATGGGGTGAATATTCTGCATTGGGAAAAGCAGGATGGTGAATCGGTCATTCCCTTCTTTACCTCGGTAGAGGTGCTCCAGCAAGCGCTGGATATCGCCGAAGATCAACAGGTTGATAGTGAAAAACTGTCGGTAAAACAGCCTTTTATCGCCATGCCAGTGCGGGTGTTATTTGAAATAACCCAAGGTGCGCATCTGTTTTTGAACCCAAAATCAGAGCATGGTAAAGAGTTTTGGCCGCAAGAAGTGGCGATGCTGCTGGAAAATGGCGGTTTAGCCCAATCAGCCGAAATGGTGGTGGATAAAGAGAGCCAAATTCTGTTGGGGCAGCCGGAAGAATATCCCGCAGCAATGGTGGATGCCCTGATCCAGCTGTTTAGCCAGCGTAAACCAGTGCGGCGTGCTTTTTTGGCACTGATGCATGATAAGAGTGTGGATGATAAACCTAACTTATTGGTTGGGCTGGAAGTGGATGGCACAGATGATGAGATTGACCAATTGATTCAAGAGGCCGGTAATGTTGCCAGTGACTATGCACCGGATGATGGCCCGGTAGATTTTTGCGTGGTGAATGAGAAAGAGCGGGGGGTAAGCCATTACCTGATGACGCATACCCAAGCATTTTACCAGCGCAGATGGGGCAGTTGGCTGAGGAATATTATTCCTTCGACCAGCCATTAATGAGAAAAGGGAGCCAATTTGGCTCCCTTTTTATGACAGATAATCATCATTGCTACATGAAGAAATTACTGTGTAATTTAGAAGGTATAAGCAACGCCCATATTAATAGTCATTGGGGTGGTAATGTTTTTACCTTTAGAAACTTTAACTTCTGAGCCGATAGACAGGTTAGACGTCAGGTTTACATTGATACCCACACCGGCGTTAGCACGAGTCCCTTTCAGGCTATTATCAAACATCTCGTTGTTAATCATCACCTTGTTACTTGCCATCAAGTCATGGTCTACCGAGAAAATTGCATAAGGCCTTATTTCTGCGCCGCTATTCAACACAAAGCGATAACCCGTGTTCATGCCCAGAGTGCCGGTTGTCGTACGTGAACCTTGGTTCTGCGCCTCCATGCCGTTAGACAATTTATATTGGCTTTTACCCGAGCTGAAGGTGTTCAAGGCCACATAAGGGGAAACATACATCGCATCAATATTGATATGTTTACCCGCTTTTACTGCCAGCCCCATGCCGGAGAAGTTAGCTGCTCCAGTCGCGTTATTAGCTTGTGATGTCACACTGAGGTTCTGTTTAAACTGGTTGGTTTTGAACACACCATTCAGGTAATAGCCGCTGTTTGCCAAATATTGGACGTAAGCGCCCAATGAGTTGCTTTCCACACTGCCGCTGCTCTGGTAATCAGATTTGATATTGGCGCTAGTATGGCTGGCGAAGCTACCCACACTGAACACGGCATCACCCAACTCAATGGCTTTATCGCCACCTAAAGTCATGCCACTTAACTTCTGATTGAAGTTGGTTGCGGTGCCTTTCACGTCGTAACTGTCATTCAGGTAAGTTAACCACACCCCACTTTCGTTGGTTGCTGAACTTTGTTTATCTAAGCGATTGTGAATTGAGCTTAATTCGGCGTTAAAGATAACGGGCATGGTATTGGCGACGGCTAAAATACCCGCCGTATTTGACGTCAATTTCGTTTTATCTGCGACCAGTTTGAAGCCGCCTTTACCATCACTGACCAGTGAGTGTTTATAGTTACCTAAGTCTACCGG
The DNA here is from genome assembly GCF_946902935.1 of Yersinia sp. Marseille-Q5920. NCBI lineage: Bacteria > Pseudomonadati > Pseudomonadota > Gammaproteobacteria > Enterobacterales > Yersiniaceae > Yersinia > Yersinia sp. Marseille-Q5920. The sequence goes on from NZ_CAMPQA010000005.1 coordinate 16,131, forward strand.
TCCATTAGCCAGGACGAAGTGGGCAGTATTTTTTCCTTTTACATCAATAACATTCAGATTCGCTGGGGCCACGCCACTGGTGTTTATCTTAATGGAAAAAGCCCCATCGGCACTACCCGTGATATTCAATGGTGCGCTGGTATGATTAACCAGTGTTGAACCCAGATTAAAACTACCGTCACCCGCCAGCGATGCCATAGTCAGTTGAGCCGCAGACCGGCTCATATCAATATTACCACCCGCCAATTTCACATTTTTAAAGGCGAATTGTGCTGGCTTGCCGTTGTTACCAGCAAAAGCAGCGCGGGAAGCCGTGCGCACCGCGGTGAGTGGTGCATCTGCGGAGAACAACTGCATATTACCGGCTAAGTTCAGGTCTGCATTTTGGGTGGTTGCGCCACCCTGCACGCTGAGAATACTGTCTTTATTGGCATCAATAGTGCCGCTAATGTTTGCGGTTCTATCAAAAATGACGGTGCTGCCAGTGAATGCGGCATTCACTAAATGACCTGAAATCAAGGCACGGCCATTTTCAACTACCAGCTTATGCGCTTGTGCACGCGCCATCAGATCAAATTTACCGCCTTTGACCAGACTATTGTTAGCAATGGCACCTTTATTAATCGTCAATTTGCTGCCGTTAACGGTGGTGTTATTGGCAGTTGCCTTGTCAACCAGTGTGAAATCAACTGTATTGAACAGGGTATCTTCGATAGCAGCACCCTCTTGAACATCAAATGTGCCGCCATTGATTGTTGTTGCTGTGGCTTTCGCACCTGCTTTTACGGTGAATTCACCCTCATTCAAGGTGGTCTTGTTGGCTGTGGCACCTTTATTCAGCGCGAATTTGCCGCCTTTAACGGTGGTGTCTTTGGCTGCGCTATCAACAATAAAGTCGCCGGAATTCAAGGTGGTAGTGTTGGCTGTCGCACCTTTATTTAGCGCAAATTTGCCGCCTGTCACGGTGGTGTTATTGGCTGCGCCATCAACAATAAAGTCGCCGCCATGTAAGGTGGTCGTGTTGGCTGTGGCACCTTTATTCAGCGCGAATTTACCGCCTGTAACTGTGGTGTTATTGGCTGCGCCATCAACAATAAAGTCGCCGGAATTCAAGGTGGTAGTGTTGGCTGTCGCACCTTTATTCAGCGCAAATTTGCCGCCTGTCACGGTGGTGTTATTGGCGGTGCCATCAACAATAAAGTCGCCGGAATTCAAGGTGGTGCTGCTGGCCGTTGCACTGTCATTAACAAAAAACTGGCTGTGACTGACAACGGTATCTTTAGTTTTTGCACCCTCTTGCAGGGTAAAGACTGAACCTGACGTCAGTTTGGTCGCATCCGCTGTTGCACCTTTTACCAACTCTAATTCGGCAAAGTCCAGCAGAGTGTCAGTGGCTGTGGCACCACTTTCGAGGGTAAATGTGGTGGCTCTATTAGATATATGAGCGTTTTCGACTGTGGCACCAGATTTGAGAATCAGTGTACCTTCACCAGATACATTGACTTCATCCGCACTGGCACCGTCATTAACGGTCATCGTGCCATTGAGCACATGAGTTAAAAAGGCTGACGAACCTTTTTCCAAGGTAAACTCACTATTGTCAGCACGCACCTCAGTTCCGCTGGTTTTAGCATTAGCCTTTAAAGTAAATACCGCGTCTTCACCGACTTTAGTGCTATCAGCCGTTGCTCCCTCGATCAACTCCAGATTGGCTCCATTCAGTGAAGTATGTTGCGAGTTAGCCCCTTTTTCGATAGTCAGCGTGCCGCCATCAATAGCGGTGTTAAAGGCTTTAGCGCCATCTTTCAGCTCAACAGTCCCTTTTGTGCTGCTAAGGTTATGAATTTCGGCAAATTTGCCAACCGTCGCTGTACCACCTTCAAGGATTTTCGCACCATAGGATTCAGCAACGTTTATGACATCCTTGCCATTCGCATCTTGTTTCTTTTCACCTTTCAGTGACAGCTTGCCACCATCATTGATGACTGAATCGTGATCAGTACCACCATTGTTGTTAATGATGCCTTTATTGATCACTGTATCGTGAGCCAGTGCGCCAACGGCCAAGTTTAGGGTACCGTCTTCGCTAATAATGCTACCAATGACCTGGCCGTCTTTTTCAACATGTTGCGTGCCGCCCGATACTTGGGTAGCCATTGCCATCGTGTTTGCGGTGACTGTTTGCAGCTCACTTTTGGCAATGATTTTATCAAATACCGGCATATCAACAGTAGGATCGGTCGCTTTATCTAACTTAGCGAGCGCTGCTACTGCATTATTCATTTCGGTTGTTTTGGTTGCCAGTTCGGCATTTACGTCAAGTTTATGCTGTTGGGCAGCATTATACTGAGTGGCTGTGTTTTGGGCGGCATTTTCGGCTGCTGTGTGTGCAGTAGTTGCATCCTGAACTAACTGATCTGCAGCTTCTGCTTCTGCGATAGCCTGTTGGGCTGCTTTAGCTTCCGCTATTTTTAACGCGGGAGTCGTTGAGGTATTAATCAGATCCTGTAACTCTTTTGCGAGATTTAACGTATTTACATCCCAATTTTGATCTACCGCTGTAATCGCCACCGCTTTTTCTTTATTAAGTTTTGTTAACTCATCTTCAGCTTTAGTTTTCGCTTTTTCTGTTTTTGTAGCGAGTGTATCAAGAACGCTTGATTTAACACCGAGAAGAAGCTCGTTCGATTTTGCCTTAGTGTTTGCTTGCTTTGCTGCTTCCTGTGCCTGTTTAGCCGCTACTTGCGTATCTAATTTAGCTTTTTTATCGGCGAAGTTGATTGCCAGTTTTTCTTTTTGTTCTGAGGTAATCACACCTTGATTTAGATAATCCTGAAGCTTATTCAGGGCATCTTTGTCAGTTTGTTGTTGCTGCTCGATTGCTGTGATTTTTTGCTTAATCACGGGCGAAAGAGTTGATTGGTCTTGGGTTAGTGACGAATTAAACAGCGAATCGGCTTCTTCTGGTGTGAACTGACCCGGTGCTTTGGTCTCTAGACTGGTAGCAAAAGCATTTTTCGCGGCTTGAAGGAGTTTGTTCTTGTTGTCATCACTCTGATCTTTTGCATAGGTAAGAGCGGCCTCTGCTCCCAGTATATTTTTTGCAAATACCTTTTCAAAGGCAGCTAATTCTTTATTCGCTTGTTTTTTTTGTTCAGGTGCCATTGTGTCAATAGCAGCTTTAATATTCACAATTTGCTGCTGGTGATCACTTTTTATTGCCGCAATTTGCGATTCAGCCTCAGTTTTCATCTGTGATGTAATGGGTTGACCCGCTGGGAAGAAAGTTTCTAGCAGGATATCCTCAGGTTTTTTGTTGTTAGCCACGTTATTATTGGCCGTGAGACGGCTGGTTATCTGAGTGTTGCTGCCATTCGATATATTGGGTGTAACCGCTGTTGTTGATGCGGCTACTGCCCCACCTGACACCAGCGAAGAAATCAAGATAGATAAAGGTAATAAACGCGTATTCAGAGTGCTGTGATGACTCATGGTTTTATAAGTTCCTATTTACAGATTAATTTTGATAGACACGCACTAAATATTTTCAATAACGGAAAGATGTTGGGTGAAATATAATGGCGTGAGGTGGTTTTGCCTATTTATTAAAAAATAAAAGGTGTCTGTTTATATTTATTTTATCTTTTGTTTTGTTTTTATTTAAATGTGTTTGTTTTAATTCATTGTTTTTACTGGATAAAAATCCAATAATGCAAATGGTTATTTTATGTCGGCGTTAATTTAAATTTTTATTAAAAAAATATTAAATATGATTATTATGTGTTTTTTCCTGTTTTGTTCTATTTATATAAAGCTAATTAGATAAAAAACGAGAATATTTCCTATATAAAATAATGTCGGTTTATCTGTCTATATTCCCTTTCAGGTGAATGCTATAATCTTGCCATCAACCAGGGAGAGAGATATGAATCACAACGGTTTGCATCGGTTAATGTCGAGAATAAAAGGGCGCCAGATGGCTCTCTTGGTCAGTGCCGTTTTGTTAAGTAGCGTGCTGTTATTAGCGGGCTGTGATGATGAGAGTAAAAATAAGGATGTTGCCGCTCCAGCTGCCCCAGCCACGACACAGACCAGTGAACCGGCAGCCGAAGCAACGGTGAGCAAAATAGACGATGCAAACAAGTTGGCGGAGCTAACAAAACAGCATGCGGGTCAGCCGCTAACTTTACTGGATGCCTCTGAACTACAACTCGATGGTGCCAGTGCCATGGTGCTGACTTTCTCGCAACCATTGGATCCCAAACAAGACTTTTCCTCTCATGTGCATCTGGTTGATACCGTTAGCGGTAAAATCGACGGTGCCTGGGAGTTATCCGACAATCTGATGGAGCTGCGGTTACGTCATCTTAAACCTGAACGTAAATTACTGCTGACCATTGATAGCACTTTGCGAGGGATCGGCGGTACTGAGCTGGGTAAACAACAACAGCAGCAAATAACCACCCGCGATATCAAACCGAGTGTCGGGTTTGCCAGTAAAGGTTCTTTATTGCCGGGTAAATTGGCACAGGGCTTGCCGGTTATGGCGCTCAATGTTGATAGCATTGATGTTAACTTTTTCCGCATTAAGCAAAGCAGCCTGGCTAATTTCCTGGCGAACTGGCAGTACCGCAGCGCGCTGTCGAATTGGGAATCGGACGAATTGTTGAAAATGGCCGATCTAGTCTATAACGGCCGTTTTGACCTCAATCCTACCGCCAATACCCGCGAAAAACTGATGCTTCCATTAGCCGAAATCAAGCCGCTGCAAGAATCCGGTGTTTATTTGGCGGTGATGCAACAAGCCGGGCGTTACAGCTACACCAATGCGGCCACCTTATTTACGCTTAGTGATATGGGTGTTTCGCTGCACAGCTACCATGACCGGATGGATGTCTTTACCCAAGCATTAGCTGGCGGGGCGGCCTTGAAAGGGGTGCAGCTGCAATTGCTGGATGAAAAAGGCCAAGTGCTGGCACAGGTTGAAACTGACGGTCAGGGCCATGCGCAGTTGGAAAAGAATGCTAAGGCGAAATTGCTGCTGGCTTCGCAAAACGGCCAAACCAGCTTGATTGATTTCAATACACCGGCGCTGGATCTGGCCGAGTTTGATATCGCCGGGCCGGAAGGTTTCCAAAAGCAATTTTTTGTTTTTGGCCCGCGAGACCTTTATCGCCCCGGAGAAACGTTAATTGTCAATGGGTTACTGCGTGACGCTGATGGTAAACCCCTGACCACCCAGCCGGTTAAAGTGGATATTCTCAAGCCCGATAACCAAGTGGTGCGCAGCTTTGTTTGGCAGCCGCAAGCCGGTTTGTATCAATATCAATACGCCATTCCGGAAGGCGGCCCCACCGGTGAATGGTCACTGCGCATGAATCTGGGCGATAACCAGCCGCGCCTGTATAAATTTAAAGTCGAAGATTTTCTGCCAGAACGCATGGCATTAGAGATTGCCACGAGTCAAGAACCCATTGCCACCGACAGCGAAGCGAGCTTTGCCATCACTGGCCGCTATCTTTATGGCGCTCCAGCATCCGGTAACCGGTTGCAAGGGCAGTTATTCCTGCGCCCATTGCGGGAAGCGGTGGCATCATTACCCGGTTTTGAATTCGGTTCAGTTATTGAAGAAAATCTCTCGCGCACCTTGGATGAGTTTGATACCACTCTTGACAGTGATGGCCAAGCTGACATCGAAGTCGATAACAGTTGGCAGAATGCGCAATCGCCGCTGAAACTGATTTTACAGGCCAGTTTGCTGGAATCCGGCGGGCGGCCGGTCACACGGCGCGCTGAGCAAGCATTGTGGCCAGCTGATGCGCTGGTGGGGATTCGCCCCTTGTTTAACCAGCAGCAAGTTTATGATTACCGCAGTGACAGCTATAAATCGCAGGCCATGGTTGATCAAGACACCAGCGCTGATTTCGACATTGTTTATGCTAATGCTGACGGTGAAAAACTGGCGGTGAATGGTTTGAAAGTCAAACTGGTGCGTGAGCGCCGCGACTACTATTGGCAGTGGTCAGAAAGTGATGGCTGGCAGTCACTGTATGATAAAAAAGATCTGACACTGGCCGAGCAGTCAGTGAATATTCCCGCCGACGGCAGCGCCAAGGTCAGCTTCCCGGTGGAGTGGGGCGCATATCGGATTGAGGTGAGTCATCCAGATAATGAATTAGTCACTAGCTCCCGTTTCTGGGCGGGGTATAGCTGGCAGGATAATACCGCAGGCAGTGGTGCGGTTCGGCCAGACCAGGTCAAACTGACACTGGATAAACCGGCTTATCGCCCGGGCGAAAAAGTAAAATTACACATTGAAGCCCCGGCTGCCGGTAATGGCTATTTGCTGGTGGAGTCCAGTGACGGCCCATTGTGGTGGCAGGAGGTGACCATTCCGGCTGGCGGCGCTGAGGTTGAAGTGCCGATTAACAAACAGTGGAACCGCCATGATTTGTATCTTAGCGCGACAGTAATTCGCCCTGGTGATAAGTCACAGCAGGCGACCCCCAAACGCGCCATTGGTTTGCTGCATCTGCCGCTGGTGGATGAAACCCGCAAACTGGCGCTCGAGCTGGAATCACCGGAGCGAATTCGCCCGAATCAGACCTTGACGGTCAAGGTGAAAGCTAGCCGCACCGGTGCGCCGTTACCCGAAAAAGTGCAAGTATTGTTGTCGGCGGTTGACAGCGGGATTCTCAATATCACGGATTACGCCACGCCAGATCCCTATGACGCTTTCTTTGGTCGCAAACGCTACAGTGCTGATCAATATGATGTTTATGGGCAATTAATTGAAGGGCAGGGGCGGTTGGCGAGTCTGCGTTTTGGTGGGGATGGGGATGACGAAGATGCGCTTTCCCGTGGTGGTAAAAAGCCCATTACGGAAGTCACTATTGTGGCGCAACAAGCCCAGCCGGTGACATTAAACGCACAGGGTGAGGGCACCATTGAACTGGCTATCCCTGACTTTAACGGTGAGCTGCGCTTGATGGCACAAGCCTGGAGCGAAGAAGATTTCGGTAAAACGGAAGCTAAAGTGGTGGTCGCGGCCCCATTGATCGCCCAACTCGCCACCCCGCGTTTCCTGGCCGGAGGGGATAGTACCCAACTGGCCTTGGATTTGAGCAATTTATCCGGCCAACCTCAAACTTTGTCACTTCAATGGGCCGCCAGCGATTTACTGGCACTCAATGGCGCACAAAACCAAGCTATCTCGCTGGCCAATGGCGAGCGCAAGACGGTGCTGATCCCGGTGCGGGCCTTGAATGGCTTTGGGCAGGGTGATATCGGCCTGACCATCACGGGGATGGTTTTACCGAATGAAAAGCTGCCGGATTACCAGCATCATTGGAAAATTGGAGTGCGGCCCGCGTATCCGGCTCAGACTCGCCATTTCGCCAATGTGTTGCACAGTGGTGATAGCTGGAGTTTACCCGCAGAGGCTACCGCAGGGCTGGCCGCTGAAACTCTACAAGGGAAATTGCTGATAACCAGCCGGCCGCCACTGAATTTAGCGCGTTATATCAGTGAGTTATATGCCTATCCTTATGGCTGTCTGGAACAAACCGTCAGCGGGTTATATCCCTCTTTGTACAGCAATCATGCTCAATTGACGGCGCTGGGTATCAAGGCCGACAGTGATGAAAAACGGCGCAAAAGCATTGATGTCGGTATCGAGCATTTGCTCAGTATGCAGCGCTATAACGGCGGTTTCGGCTTATGGAGCAATAATAGCCCAGAAGAATTTTGGCTGACGGCTTATGCCACTGATTTCCTCTATCGCGCCAGCCAGCAAGGGTACAGTGTGCCAGTAGCGGCGCTCACTGCGGCGAATAATCGTTTGCAGCGCTATTTACAAGACCCGAGCCAAATTGAAATTCGCTACAGCGAACAAACTAAACATACCCGTTTTGCGGTGCAGGCCTACGCGGGCTTGGTGTTGGCACAGCAGCAGCAAGCTTCATTGGGCGCTTTGCGCCAATTGTATAGCCGCAGCAATGATGCGCACTCCGGTTTGCCGTTGGTGCAACTGGGCGTGGCGCTGAAATTGATGGGGGATATGCCACGAGCTAAAGAGGCCATTACCCAAGGGCTGAACACCAGCCGCAGTGATAAAGATTATTGGCTGGAAGATTACGGCAGTTCGCTGCGCGATGATGCGCTGATTTTAGCCCTGTTAACTGATAACAATTTACTGCCGGAAGCGCGTGATACCCGGCTGTTGGCACTGTCTGATGCGCTGACCAGCCGCAACTATCTGTCCACGCAGGAGAGCAATGCGGTATTCCTTGCGGGCCGCACATTGATGAGTGGGGCAGAAACGCCGTGGCAGGTGGCGATAGCTCCACAGGTTGAGCCGATCGAACAGGTAGCAACATTGACGCAAAGCACGGCATTGAACCAAAACTGGTCGGCGCAACAGCTGGCGAGCGGAATGCAATTACAAAACCGTGGCGATGTTGCTTTGTATAGCCGTGTGGATATCGTGGGATACCCGCAGCAAACGCCTGCGCCATTTAGCAATAATTTACATATCACCCGCAGTTATATGGGGCTTGATGGCCAGCCGCTGCGCTTATCACAGTTGAAAAGTGGCGAGTTAGTTTTGGTGCATTTAGATGTCTGGGCCGATAAACGGGTGCCAGATGCGCTGGTGGTCGATTTGCTGCCCGCCGGTTTGGAATTGGAAAACCAAAACTTGGGCGACAGCAGTGCCAGTCTGGGGGATAGCGCCAGCAGTGTGACGGAGTTGATGCAAGATATGCAGCAGTCGGATATCAAACATCAGGAATTTCGCGATGACCGCTATGTTGCCGCAGTCAATGTCGATGGATACCGCCACACCACCTTGCTATACCTGGCGCGCGCGGTAACACCGGGAGTCTATCAAGTGCCTGCGCCACAGGTGGAATCTATGTATGTTCCGGACTGGCGAGCACTGGGTAGCACGGTGTCGCAGCTCGAAATAGTGAAGTAAACACTTACTCCCCTTTTGCGGTACCGGTAAAAGGGGAGCGAAATAGTCTTGATGCTAAAAATAGGCTTTTCCCGTCATCGCCGTAAACTTTGGCTGCTGGCGCTTATCGTTTTACTGTTTCCGGCCCTATTGTGGTTGGCGGATAAACGCTGGCCGCTTCCGCTGACCGAAGTACAGATCGCGCGAGTGGTCACCGCCGAAGATGGCACGCCGTTATGGCGCTTTGCCGATGCTGATGGTGTGTGGCGCTATCCGGTGGCACTGCCACAGGTTTCTCCTTATTATCTGCAAGCGCTGCTGACCTTTGAAGACCGCTGGTTTTATTCTCATCCTGGTGTGAACCCATTGGCGCTGGCCCGCGCCGCCTGGCAGGATTTGCGGGCGGGTAAGATTCTTTCTGGCGGCAGCACCGTATCTATGCAAGTTGCCCGCTTAATCGACCCACATCCCCGCACGTTAGCCGGTAAACTGCGCCAAGTCTGGCGAACGTTTCAGTTGGAATGGCACTTTTCTAAAGACCAAATTCTCGAAATTTACCTTAATCGCGCCCCTTTCGGCGGCACATTGCAAGGGATTGGCGCGGCCAGTTGGACATATCTGGGCAAACCGCCCTCTGAATTAACTCCCGCAGAAGCGGCATTATTGGCCGCGTTGCCGCAAGCACCGAGCCGTTTGCGCCCGGATCGCTATCCGCTGCGGGCTAAAGCTGCACGCGATAAAGTGCTAAGTAGACTGGCGGATTACCAGGTGTGGCCGGCGAAGCAAGTGGCTGATATAAAACAAGAAGATATTTGGCTGGCTCCACGTCAGGTGCCGCAATTAGCGCCATTATTGGCTCGGCGCTTGACGACGGGCAATCAGCGGGAAGTGATTCAAACTACAGTGGATGCCGGGTTACAGCGGCAATTGGAAGATATGGCCGCAGGTTGGCGTCATCAACTTCCCGAGAAAACGTCATTGGGATTGCTGGTGGTGGAGCACAGCGGCATGAAAGTGCGTGCTTACCTCGGCTCGGTCGATTTTCAAGACGACCGCCGCTTCGGCCATGTGGATATGGTCAGCGCCTGGCGCTCGCCGGGGTCAACATTGAAGCCATTTCTCTACGCGATGGCCTTGGATGATGGCCTGATCCATGCAGAATCACTGCTGCAAGATGTGCCGCGCCGTTTTGGTGATTATCGGCCCGGCAATTTTGATACCGGATTCCACGGCCCGGTCAGTGCCAGCGAGGCATTGGTGCGTTCATTAAATCTACCGGCGGTGCAATTACTGGAAGCCTATGGCCCGAAACGTTTTACCGCTAATTTGCGTAATGGCGGTTTGAACTTACGTTTTCCTCTTCACAGTGAACCCAGTTTGGCGGTGATTTTGGGAGGAACAGGGTCACGGCTGGATCAGTTGGTCGCGGCATACAGTGCTTTTGCGCGCGGCGGAATGGCGGCCAGTTTGCGGTTCGAACCCCAACAGCAGGTGCAGGAGCGGCGGTTATTTTCGCCAGGCGCTGCATGGATTACCCGGCGAATCATGGCGGGGGAAGCCCGGCCATTACCGGATGATATTTTACCGGCCACTGTGCCGCTGGCATGGAAAACCGGCACCAGCTATGGTTATCGTGATGCTTGGGCGATAGGTATTAACGCGCGTTATACCATTGGCGTGTGGGTTGGTCGGCCAGATGGTACACCGGTCGCCGGGCAGTTTGGTTATGCCACTGCCATTCCTATTCTTAATCAGGTCAATAACTTACTGATGACGGGATTACAGCAAAATGGCCGCCAGTTGCCTCTTGATCCCCGCCCATCTTCTGTTAGCCGCGAAGAAATTTGCTGGCCGGGTGGGCAACCGCTTGCTGCGGGTGATAGTAACTGCCGACAGCGGCGGCAAAGCTGGGTTCTTGACGGCACTTTGCCCCCAACCCTGGCTGCACCTGGTCAGGAAAATATGCAGGGTAGCCAACTCCGTGTGTGGTTAAATCTTCAAGGCAAACGAGTTGCGGCAGATTGCCCGGGCGCTAACCCAGCCCTGTTAACTCTCTGGCCACTACCGCTTGAACCCTGGCTACCGCTGGCAGAGCGCCGTAGCCAAAGACTCCCCGCAGCCAGCAGTGAATGCCCGCCACAAGGTGATATTGAGGCGGCACCCTTGTTGGTTTTAGGTATCCGTGACGGTGCCGTTGTGAAGCGATTGCCGGGCCGAAATCGTCTCGACCTCCGCTTAGCAGCACAAGGTGGGCGTGGACAAAGATGGTGGTTCCTCAATGGGGAGCAGGTGGCGGTGACTGAGAATAATCAGTCGTGGATACAAACATTAACAACACCGGGCCGTTATCAGCTTAATATATTGGATGAAAGTGGGCAGGTGAGTAATTTGGTATTTAAATTAAATTAGCGATTATGCTTATGATTTTAAATGATAGTCTATTTTTTCTATTTCACTAAAATAATATGCTTGTAATAAAAATCATATTAATGACCTTCTTTATTTTAATGTAATATGTTCGAGGTTATTTTTATATGATTTCCTTTAATTTCAGGTTAATTATGCGCTTAATTTTGTTAAGAACTTTACTATAATAAAATAATGTAATTTCATTATAATTAATAAAATATTGGAGGATGTATGATAAGAAATAAAATTCCATTCATATTGTTTTCGTTAGTTTCAATGTTAAGTTTTGATGTGTTTTCTAATGACCCTAAAGTTTGTTTTTTCGTTGATGAAAATTATAAGGGGGAATCTCTTTGTACTACAGAGGGTAATGCTATTAATGATATACCTCTTAAGTGGAATGATCGGATATCGTCAATTTCTGTTCCTCGTGGGTTAGTGGTTTCTATTTTTAAAGATATCAACTTTTCTGGCAGAACATTAACATTGAAAGATAGTGTGGATTCATTGTCATCCCTGCGCTGGGCAGATTTAAATGACAACATTAGTTCTTTTAAGGTCAGAAGCGCCGCGTGTTTTTATGAACTTGATGCGTTTGCTGGTGACTCGTTTTGTTTGTCCGGTAATGAGAGTTTAGACCTTTATCATGACAGTGATCCTGCGGATCGTAAATATCATATCGTCAATACATTTAATGATAGAATTAGTTCTATAAAGCTACCGCCAGATACTCAAGTGACTCTTTATGAAGATGATAATTACAGCGGGAAATATTATGTAATAATGAATGATTTTTCTGCTGGCGATTTAGAAGCAATTGGTATGAATAAAAATATAACCAGCATGAAGGTTTCTCAACAGGAGTATTTTACTTGTGATCAATATTGTATTGTGAAAAAATCTATTTATATTCCTATAGGGTATGAATTTGGAAAATATTGGATAGATGACAGAATTAAATATAAAGATGTATTAATTAGTTTCAATATTAGTGGGGAAGATAATTATGCCATTAAACTTTTTGATGGCGACATTATCAAGGTTATGGGGTTGGTGATATTGTTGCTGCATAAGAATCACCAAGAAAATAGTTATATATTTGAATTAGATGAACTTAGTGATACATTATCATTTCTATTTAGGTTTAATGGTGGTTATTCTGAAGTTCAGTTTATTGAGTCTGTGGGGAGTCAAGCAGTATATATATCACCTTTGGTTGGTTCTTTATTTGATGTTGAATTTGCTAATATAAGATTATTTGTTGAGAATTATAATAACAAATATTATGATCATAAAAGTAAGCCTCTGATTATTAATAAAGTCGTCCTGGCAGCAGAGAAGATGTCATCTCGACAGGTACGAAGCTTTATTGGAAATGCTGCCTGTTGGTTTATACCCATCATTAGTATTTATAACTATGTTATCCAAGGTAACTGCAATCAAGCCGACAGGTTTATAAATAATACTGTTGCTTTCTTTGCTAATAACGACAATAAAATATTACAAATATCTGGTTCTGCAAAGCCGTTGCCGAAAAAAAACACTAATAACACTATGGAGTTTGAAACGAGTATTACAGATATTTCTTCTGACATTGAGGCAACATTAACACATATAAATGTTGATATGTGGAGCAAAGCATTAACCATACCGGCGACTGCATTAGCCTGCAAGGTGCCGATGAAAGAACAATTATTGCCTAATTTACGTATTCGGCGTGATCTAACCCCGAATTGTGTTGATTGGACATTAAGTATTTTGACTGATTTCACTTTGCTATTTGGTGACAGTGTAGATCATTGGAATGCTGAAAATTTTGGTCGTGTCATTGAACACATTATTAAAGAGGGAAATATCGATGATACGCAGACGAATGGCCTGGTGGAAACGCGGTTGATTGAAAGTGTTCAGGCACATCTGGCTGAAAATGCGGCGGGTTTTTTACACATCAAAACGGCATTTGATTTCTCACAGCTTAGTTATGCCAATTATTTGCGCCAGCATGACGCTGATAATAGCGCCCACTCACCGGCGGTAGCACAGGAGTTATCCTTGGGTCGTTATGAATTAGCGCTGCCAAATTTTCAATTTACCGTGACCCCGCCCCGTATACGTCGAGGGGGGAATTGGGTAGAAGATTCCGAATTAAATTTTGATATAGAGGTGATTAGTGGGACTACGGACAACACACTGGCAGCCAGGCTAAATATTATACCAGTGATTAACCAATGGCGAAAAGTGTATCACCAAGCTAAACAACCCTCTCTGACGGTGCCTGCATCAGGTGAAAATATGGATGATCCGGTTAGCAAGGATGATAAGGTTTTGACTGATACTGGTGCTAGCAGTAGTGCCGGTAGGAGGGGGATTAATGATGCGGTCACGACTGGTGATGGAGTGATTGAGGCAGCGCGTATTGTTAGTGATGTTGCGCAAAGTTGGTTGCGAACCAGCAGTGATGACTATATTTATGTGGTAGTCCGCCTTTCCGGGCAGATAATTAGCATCACAATGGCTATTGATATCAATGAGTTTGATGTTGGTATTTCAGGTTCACTGACTCACCCTGATTATGTATTACACCCAGAAGTAGAGGGCACAATAAGAGGGGCAGGAACTGCAGCGATCAAGGCCTTGGCTGATCATTTGAGTAAAAAAGGCAAACGAGCGCTAGTATCCGACGTTATCAGTAAGCCTTCGGCCATTGTCAAAAAGAAAGTGGGATTTAAGTTTATTGATGAGCTCTGACCCCAAATTCACCTGTGCTGCCAGGGAGTTGCCTTTTAATAGGGGGCAGTGATAAAACAGGTTTGTATCTAAAATGTGAGTTGTGCATAAAAATGAGTAATTAAGATAAAATTTTTTTAATGAAATGTTGTAATTCCCGTAGGCAAGTGTGAGGCGCGCACATATAATCGGCGGCCACTGTACAAAGGACGGCATAATTTTGTCGTAAAGGAACTGTCCACCAGCCAAGTTTAAGTGTTTATTTATGATACTTATCGGGGCGTGTTCCGAGTCCGGTTAATATTAAAAATCCAATAGAGGTTATCATGGCTTTAGAACGTACTTTCTCCATTATCAAACCCAATGCTGTTGCCAATAATGACATCGGTGCCATCTATGCGCGTTTTGAAAGTGCTGGTTTCAAAATCATTGCTGCAAAAATGCTGCACCTGACCAAAGAACAAGCGGAAGGTTTTTACGCTGAACATAAAGGCCGCCCATTCTTCGATGGCTTGGTTGAGTTTATGACCTCTGGCCCAATCATGGTTCAGGTTTTGGAAGGTGAAAATGCCGTTCAGCGCCACCGTGATATTATGGGCGCAACTAACCCGGATAACGCGCTGGCGGGTACTCTGCGTGCTGATTTTGCTGATAGTTTCACTGCTAATGCCGTACACGGTTCTGATGCGGTTGAATCAGCTCAGCGGGAAATTGCTTATTTCTTTGCTGCGAATGAAATTTTTCCTCGCAGCTAATTAATTGATTAGATGTAGAAATGGCCACTATTTAATCAACTGAAACAATAAAGTTGCTTGTGCGCCTTTCCAATCATGGAATCCCTGCTTTAAAATTCGTACAATGCCGCGCCCCGGTGGAGACAACTCCGCTGGGGCGTTCTATTATTTATTCATCTATTTATTCATCGCCGTTTCGAAAGCCGTACCCGGTTTAAAGCGCAGCGCCGTAAAGTGTAATAACGAGGCCACGACAACTCATGTCTGAACAATTATTAACTGCATCAACGCCAATTGATGCTGCCCCTCAGCCTGACAACGCGGTTGCCACCGCAGCATCAGCCACCAGCAAAATCAATCTGCTGGATTTAAATCGTCAGCAAATGCGCGAGTTTTTTGCCGAGATGGGCGAGAAGCCTTTCCGTGCCGACCAGGTCATGAAGTGGATGTATCACTATTGCTACGACGATTTCGAGCAAATGACCGACATTAATAAAGTGCTGCGCGCCAAGTTACAGCGCGTGGCCGAAATCCGCGCACCTGAAGTGGCGGAAGAACAGCGCTCAACCGACGGCACCATTAAATGGGCCATCAAAGTTGGCGATCAGCAAGTCGAGACGGTGTACATCCCTGAAGGGGACCGCGCGACCTTGTGCGTGTCATCACAGGTGGGTTGTGCTTTAGAATGTAAATTCTGCTCAACGGCACAGCAAGGTTTTAACCGTAACTTGCGGGTGTCTGAAATCATCGGCCAGGTATGGCGTGCGGCCAAGATTATTGGTGCAGTAAAGGCAACCGGTAACCGCCCTATTACTAACGTGGTGATGATGGGGATGGGCGAACCCTTATTGAACCTGAATAACGTGGTACCGGCCATGGATATCATGATGGACGATTTTGGTTTCGGTTTATCCAAACGTCGAGTGACATTATCCACTTCCGGTGTGGTTCCGGCGCTGGATAAATTGGGTGATATGATTGATGTGGCTTTGGCCATCTCGCTGCATGCCCCTACAGACGATATCCGCGATGAAATTGTGCCTATCAACCGTAAATACAATATTGAAACTTTTCTGGCCGCCGTTCGCCGCTATTTAGCGAAATCGAATGCCAATGGTGGGCGGGTTACGGTTGAATACGTTATGCTGGATCACATCAATGACAGCACCGAGCAAGCTCATCAGCTAGCTGAATGTTTGAAAGATACGCCGTGTAAGATTAACTTGATCCCATGGAACCCGTTCCCAGGGGCACCTTATGGCCGTAGCTCGAACAGCCGGGTGGATCGTTTCTCTAAGGTATTGATGGAATACGGGTTTACGACAATAGTTCGTAAGACGCGTGGTGATGATATCGATGCGGCATGTGGTCAATTGGCCGGTGAAGTCATTGACCGTACCAAGCGCACTTTGAAAAAGAAAATGGCGGGTGAACCTATCGCCATTAAAACAGTCTGATTCATAATGCTAATTGTTTGTGTATAACTATTTGTTATTCAACTTATAATTCGTTGAGTGCTCTATACCCAGAGAGTTTAAAATTGCAGTGGTCAGGTAGACGTGAACTCCATGGATGGGCCGCATCATGAGAGCCGCTAACACATCAGCAATTTGAAAGATGACGGGTATCTTCACATATAAGGATAATTGAGAAAGCATGAAGCTGATAAAACTGTGGAGAGTTTGCCTGATAGCGGGCGCATTGGTGGCAGGCTGTTCTGGTTCATCGCCGGAAAAAGTGAGCCAACCCGCCGCAGGGCAGACTCGTTTGCAACTGGGTTTAGAGTATCTGGCGCAAGGTGATCTTAATGCTGCGCGGCAGAACCTTGAGAAGGCTGTAGCGGCAGATCCACAGGATTATCGTGCTCAATTAGGTATGGCTTTTTATGAGCAACGCATCGGTGAAAACAGCGCCGCAGAGCAGCGTTATCAACAAGCAATGAAACTGGCACCGGGAAATGGCACTGTACTGAATAATTACGGTGCGTTTCTGTGTAGTTTAGGGCAGTATGTACCGGCCCAACAACAGTTTAGCGCAGCGGTGCTGTCGCCTGATTACGGTCAGGTTGCAGATAGTCTGGAAAACGCGGGATATTGCTTTTTACGGGCGAATCAAAATGACCAGGCTCGGGTATTGTTGAGCCGGGCATTGAAGTATGATCCGGATAAAGGTGAGCCGTTGCTCACAGAAGCTGAAAGGCATTTTGGAGAAGGAAATCGCGCTCAGGCGCAATTATTACTGGATGTTTATCAACATATCCTTCCAGCCAGTGCTGAAAGTTTATGGTTACAAATTCGTTTCGCCGCGCTAGCAGGCCGTCAAGATAGTGTTCAACGCTATGGCAAGCAGCTTGCGCGAAGTTTTCCACAATCCAAACAGTACCAGCATTTTCTAGCTAATGAATACTGAAGCCTCCCAAGATCAAACTGTTCCAGAGACGACAGGTGTGCGCCTGCGTCAAGCCCGTGAAGCACTAGGGCTAACTCAGCAGATGGTTGCAGAACGTCTGTGTCTGAAAGTATCCACAATCCGTGATATTGAGGAGGATAAAGCACAAGCTAATCTCGCCTCGACATTCCACCGTGGTTACATTCGTTCTTACGCTAAACTGGTTCACCTTCCTGAAGATGAACTATTACCAATGTTGGAAAAACAAGCACCGATCAGAGCGGAAAAAGTGGCTCCGATGCAAAGTTTCTCATTGGGTAAAAAGCATAAAAAACGTGATAGCTGGTTGATGAGTTTCACCTGGCTTATTGTGTTGGTTGTGCTCGGCCTAACGGGAGCATGGTGGTGGCAAAATCATCAGGCGCAGCAAGCAGAAATAGTCAGTATGGCTGATCAATCCTCTGCTCAGTTGTCGCAAAATGACGGTCAATCTGTGTCGCTCACTGATGATAATAGCGAACCTGCGACCTCAGCAGAGACTCAAGCTCCGGTCGCAAATAGCCAACCATCTACTCCAATAGAAAACGGTACTGCACCAGCGACGAACAGTGCAGCACCGGCAGATACGGTGAATAACCGTGTTGCCACAATTGATCCCCAAGGAACGGCCTCAGCGGAGCCTGCGGTCGTTTCACCCAGCCAGGCACCTATGCCTGATGTCCCTACCGCGCAATCACCATTACCTACAGCAGATGCTGGGGTAACGAGTGCTGCCTCATCTGTCGGCTCATTGGTCATGAATTTCACCGCTGACTGCTGGCTACAGGTAGTTGATGCGAGCGGAAAGACATTATTTAGCGGTATCCAAAAAGGAGGCGCGACCCTCAATCTATCAGGAAAATCGCCCTATAAACTGACCATTGGTGCACCGAGTGCATTGACGATTATGTATCAGGGTAATCCAGTAGATTTGAGCAAGTACATTAAGGCTAATCGCGTAGCCCGCCTGACTGTCGGTGTAGAGTAATATTGTGTTTTTGACAAACAACTTTGTGGTTCTAACAAACTGCCATTGTCTTGAGAGAGAACGTCTTGAGAAAGATCGTGGTTTTGGAAGACCACTTAGTTGCGAAAACTACACGACTGTAAAGGAGAGTGTGTAATGCATAATGAATCCCCCATTATCCGCCGTAAATCGACTCGGATTTACGTCGGTAAAGTACCCATTGGTGATGGTGCACCGATTGCTGTGCAATCAATGACCAATACCAAGACTACTGATGTTGATGCAACTGTTGCTCAAATAAAGGCATTAGAGCGTGTTGGCGTAGATATCGTGCGAGTCTCAGTACCGACGATGGATGCGGCTGAGGCGTTTAAGTTAATCAAACAGCAGTCAAATGTGCCGCTGGTTGCTGATATCCATTTCGATTACCGTATTGCGCTGAAAGTCGCTGAATACGGTGTTGATTGTTTGCGAATTAACCCCGGTAACATTGGTAACGAATCCCGTATTCGGGAAGTGGTTGCTAGTGCCCGTGACCACAATATTCCTATCCGTATTGGTATCAATGGCGGATCGCTGGAAAAAGATATTCAGGAAAAATATGGTGAACCTACGCCAGAAGCCCTGCTTGAATCAGCGATGCGGCATGTTGATATTCTTGATCGCCTCAATTTTGATCAGTTTAAAGTCAGCGTAAAAGCCTCCGATGTTTTCCTGGCGGTAAATTCCTACCGTTTGTTGGCCAAGCAAATTAATAATCCTTTGCATTTAGGGATAACTGAAGCGGGTGGTGCGCGCAGTGGCTCGGTAAAATCGGCTATTGGGTTGGGCTTGTTGCTGTCAGAAGGCATTGGCGACACTTTGCGTATCTCGTTGGCTGCCGATCCGGTCGAAGAAGTCAAAGTTGGCTTTGATATCCTGAAATCACTGCGGATCCGTTCTCGTGGGATTAACTTTATCGCCTGCCCAACCTGTTCCCGCCAAGAGTTTGATGTTATCGGTACGGTAAATGCGCTGGAGCAGCGGTTAGAAGATCTGATTACCCCAATGGATGTTTCTATTATTGGTTGCGTGGTCAATGGGCCGGGCGAAGCATTGGTGTCGACTATCGGTGTGACGGGTGCACATAATAAGAGTGGTTTCTACGAAGATGGTGTTCGTCAGAAAGAACGTTTTGATAACGAAAAGATGATTGACCAGTTAGAAGCGAAAATTCGTGCAAAGGCATCGATGCTTGATGCGAATAACCGTATAGTTATCAATATGCTGGATGATAAATAAGTATCTCGGGTTATTTGTCATCGATGAATACAAAAAAGCGGGCGTGGCCCGCTTTATATTGAGCCTGTAGAGCTATACCCTAAATAATTCGAGTTGCAGGAAGGCGGCAAGCGAGGGAATCTCGATGAGCTTACATCAGTAAGTGATTCGGGTGATTAAACGTAGCCAACGCATATGTAGCTTGAAGTATGACGGGTATAACAAACTGTCGCCATTGAATATGTGGGTGGCAAGCCTCTATAATCGGCTTTATTTTTTGCACTATGCCCAATGTCATTGGCGTTGCTGCCGACACCGCTGCAACATCAAGTAGACCGGACATAAAACTACAGAGAACAGACGTGGCAAAGAACATTCAAGCCATCCGTGGTATGAACGATTACCTGCCAGCCGATACGGCGATATGGCAGCGTATTGAAAGCATTTTAAAACAAGTGCTGGCGGGCTACGGTTATAGCGAAATCCGCATGCCGATTGTAGAGCAGACCCCGTTATTCAAGCGCGCTATCGGTGAAGTTACCGACGTGGTTGAGAAAGAGATGTATACCTTTGACGATCGCAATGGCGAAAGTCTGACACTGCGCCCGGAAGGCACCGCAGGGTGCGTGCGCGCAGGCATTGAACATGGTCTGCTGTACAATCAAGAACAGCGTCTGTGGTATATCGGCCCGATGTTCCGCTATGAGCGTCCACAAAAAGGGCGCTACCGTCAGTTTCATCAGTTGGGCGCAGAGGTCTTTGGTCTACAAGGGCCTGATATTGATGCAGAATTGATTCTACTAACTGCCCGCTGGTGGCGTGCGTTGGGGATTTCAGAGCATGTACAGCTTGAATTGAACTCTATTGGTTCATTGGATGCGCGCGCAGATTACCGCGAAGCATTGGTCACTTTCTTGGAACAACATGTTGACGTGCTGGACGAAGATTGTAAGCGCCGCATGTACAGCAACCCATTACGGGTGTTGGATTCCAAAAATCCGGATGTTCAGCTGTTACTTAATGACGCGCCTAAACTGTCTGATTATCTGGATGAAGAATCCAAACAACATTTTGCGGGCTTGTGTGAACTTTTAGACCAGGCCAGTATCCCATATACCGTCAATGAGCGTTTAGTCCGTGGTTTGGATTATTACAACCGCACGGTATTTGAGTGGGTAACCAACAGTTTGGGCGCACAAGGTACAGTTTGTGCCGGTGGGCGCTATGACGGCTTGGTAGAGCAACTGGGTGGTCGTGCAACACCTGCTGTTGGTTTTGCTATGGGGCTTGAACGTTTAGTCCTGTTGGTACAGGCAGTTAATCCTGACTTCCAAGTGCCAGCGACAATTGATGTGTATCTCATTTCATCGGGTGAGGGGGCACAAAGTGCTGCTATGCAACTTGCTGAGCGCCTGCGTGATGATTTGCCAACGCTAAAGTTGATGACTAACTACGGCGGCGGTAATTTCAAAAAACAAATTACCCGCGCTGATAAATGGGGTGCCCGCGTCGCATTAATACTTGGTGAAAGCGAAGTGGCTGCACAGCAAGTGGTCGTAAAAGATTTGCGAACGGGTGAACAAGAAACGCTGGCGCAAGCGGATGTTGCTGCGCGTCTGGCTTTGATGTTGGTTTAAGGAGAGAGACACCGTGGAAGTCTATACCACTGATAATGACCAGGTTGATGCAGTACGCCGTTTCTTTAGTGAGAATGGTAAAGCGCTAGCCGTGGGTGTGGTGCTCGGGATTGGTGCATTAGTGGGTTGGCGTTACTGGCAGAGTCATCAGAACACTGTCTTGACGGAAGCCTCCTCTGCCTATCAGCAAGCCAGTGATGCTTTATCAGCCAATAGTGCTGATGGTGTTGCTCTTGCTGAAAAATTTGTTCAGGGCAATAAAAATAACTACGGCGTATTGGCCGGGTTAGAACTGGCTCACCATTTTGTTGAGCAAAACGAGTTTGATAAAGCGGCACAGCAACTTACCCAAGCATTGGGCCAGACAAAAGATGAAAATCTGTTGTCGCTGATTAATCTGCGTCTTGCTCGTTTGCAACTGCAATTGAAAAAACCAGATGAAGCATTGAAAACTCTGGATGCAGTGCAAGGTGATGGCTGGACTGCGATGGCGCAAGATGTTCGTGGCGATGCATTATTAAGCAAAGGTGATACCGCAGGTGCACGGGCAGCTTACAGTAAAGGCGTCGAATCAAATGCTTCTCAGGCGCTGCAAGCTTTGCTGCGCATGAAATTGAATAATTTGTCCAGCTAAGGGGTATTCCCATGCAATTGCGTAAAACACTCTTAGTAGGACTGGTATCTGTTGCCCTATTGAGTGGTTGTTCACTGTTCAACAGTGAAGAAGATGTGGTTACCATGTCGCCACTGCCAAAAGTTGAGAATCAATTCACACCGACTAAAGTGTGGAGCACTTCTGTTGGTGGTGGTGTTGGTGATTACTACTCTCATCTGCGCCCAGCCTGGCAGGGGACTTCTGTCTTTGCGGCAGACCGTAAAGGTCTGGTAAAAGCCATGGAAGCCGATACCGGCAAGCAAATTTGGCAAACCGACCTGTCTGAGAAAACCAACTTCCTCTCCAGTAACCGTTCTGCAATGTTATCTGGCGGCGTAACCGCTTCAGGTGCTCATGTGTATGTCGGCAGTGAGAAAGCGGTGGTGTATGCCCTTAATTCTGACGATGGTAAGGTTGCATGGCAGACGGCGGTTGCGGGCGAAGCCTTGTCCCGTCCGGTTGTCAGCGATGGTGTGGTACTGATCCATACTTCCAATGGCATGCTGCAAGCACTGAATGAGTCTGACGGTGCAATTAAGTGGACTCTAAACCTCGATACTCCTGCATTGTCTCTGCGTGGTGAATCAGCCCCAACAGTGGCATTCGGTGCAGCTATTGTCGGTGGTGATAATGGCCGTGTTAGTGCGGTGATGATGGAACAGGGCCAGTTGATTTGGCAGCAACGTATTTCCCAAGTGACCGGGACCACTGAAATTGACCGCCTGAATGATGTCGATACCACCCCAGTCGTTGTTGATGGCGTGGTTTATGCTCTGGCATACAACGGTAATCTGACTGCACTGGATCTGCGCTCTGGCCAGATTTTGTGGAAACGCGAAATGGGTTCAGTCAATGACATCATTGTTGACGGTGGCCGTATTTATCTGGTCGATCAGAATGACCGCATTGTTGCACTGAAGACCGATGGCGGCATAACCCTTTGGAGTCAAAGCGATTTATTACATCGTAACTTGACCGCGCCAGTGATGTATAATGGTTATCTGGTTGTAGGTGATGCCGAAGGTTATCTGCATTGGGTGAATACCGATGATGGTCGTTTTGTTGCTCAGCAGAGTGTAGACAGCTCTGGCTTCCTGAGTGCGCCTGTGGTTGCCAGCGATAAGTTGCTGGTGCAGGCAAGAGGCGGCACGGTATACGCGTTCACCCGTTAATCCTGATTTAGCGCCTGTTTAACAGGCTAATACCTGAGTGCCTTGGCGTTGCAGTAAGTCACACCGCTGTAACTTCAAGGACAAAGGTTTTTAAACGGCTCCTGAGGTTCAGGGGCCGTTTGTATTCTAAAAACTGCGCTGTCGAATATTCGATACAGCGCTGTAACGCTTTGAAAATTAAGTAATGAGGCTCCAAAAATGATACCTGTCATCGCGCTGGTCGGGCGCCCGAATGTGGGTAAATCCACTTTATTTAACCGCTTAACGCACACCCGTGATGCGTTAGTTGCGGACTTTCCCGGGCTAACGCGTGACCGTAAGTATGGTCGTGCCGAGGTCGAGGGTCATGAGTTTATTGTTATCGATACCGGAGGTATTGATGGCACAGAAGATGGCGTAGAAACCAAGATGGCGGGTCAATCGTTATTGGCGATTGAAGAAGCCGATATTGTCCTGTTTATGGTCGATGCGCGCGCCGGGTTGATGCCAGCGGATCAGGGCATTGCCCAGCATTTACGCAGCCGTGAGAAAGCCACCTTCCTGGTTGCCAACAAAACTGATGGTATTGACGCCGATACTGCTGCCGCCGATTTCTATTCATTAGGATTAGGTGAAGTTCATGCTATTGCGGCTTCCCATGGCCGTGGTGTGACTCAGCTGATTGAAGATGTTATGGCGCCTTATATGGACGCCGAAGAGCCAGAAGTTGAGCTGACAGACGAAGAAGCTAATGCGGCCTATTGGGCAGCGCAGGAAGCTGACGAAGATGAAATCCCAGAAGACGAAGAAGATGATTTTGACCCGCGAACTCTGCCAATCAAGCTGGCTATCGTCGGGCGTCCTAACGTAGGGAAGTCCACACTAACTAACCGTATCCTCGGTGAAGACCGTGTGGTGGTTTATGACCTGCCGGGTACCACCCGCGACAGTATTTATATTCCAATGACCCGCGATGAGCGTGAATATATTCTGATTGATACTGCGGGTGTGCGTAAACGCGGTAAAATTACTGAGACAGTTGAAAAATTCTCAGTGATTAAAACCTTACAGGCAATTGAAGATTCCAATGTGGTGCTGTTGGTTATTGATGCCCGTGATGGTATTTCAGATCAAGATTTGTCTCTGTTAGGCTTTATTCTCAATAGTGGGCGCTCACTTGTTATTGCGGTCAACAAATGGGATGGCATGACAGAAGAAGCCCGTGCTCAGGTTAAAGATATGCTAGACCTGCGCCTCGGCTTTGTTGACTTTGCTCGTATTCACTTTATCTCCGCTTTGCATGGCAGTGGCGTCGGCAACCTGTTTGAATCCATTCAGGAAGCCTATGACTGTTCAACTAAGCGAGTAGGTACTTCCTTACTGACTCGTATAATGCAAATGGCAGAGGAAGACCATCAGCCTCCGTTGGTTCGTGGTCGTCGAGTGAAGTTGAAATACGCGCATGCCGGTGGCTATAACCCGCCTATCGTGGTTATCCATGGCAATCAGGTCACTGATTTGTCTGATTCTTACAAACGCTACCTGATGAATTACTTCCGTCGTTCATTGAAAGTTATGGGTACGCCAATCCGCATTCAGTTTAAAGAGGGTGAAAACCCGTTTGCGGGCAAACGCAATACTCTGACGCCAAATCAGATGCGGAAACGTAAGCGTTTGATGTCGCACCTGAAAAAAGGTAAGTAATAGCAGCAAAGCGCGGGCATCCCGCGCTTTTTGCATTTTTAGCGCACCCTCTTAGGGGGTTGTTCTCTGGGGTGAGTCGCGCAAAACAAAAGGAGTTGAACGTCAGCCATGTCTTGGGAAACCTGGAGTTTCGCGTTTGGTGTAACAGTGCCCAACTTATTGATGATGTTACTGGGTGTATTGTTACGGCGCTATGGCTTGATGGATGATCGGTTCTGCGATGGTGCAACCCGAGTTGTCTTCAATCTGGCGCTTCCTTGTTTGCTGTTTTTCAGTGTTGCGACCAATCATGTCAGCTTGATGGATAACTTGCCCTTAGTGATCTATGGTGCGGTTGGCACCTTAGTGACATTTTTATTGCTCGAAATTGCCGCCAAGTGGCTGGTAAAAGACCCGCGTGAGCGCGGTGTGTTCGTGCAGGGTGGTTTCAGAGCTAATACCGCGATTGTCGGCTTGGCATTTGCCATGACGGCCTATGGTGCCGAAGGGGTAGCGCTGGGCTCGATGTACCTGACGGTGACCGTCATATTATTTAATATGCTGTCAGTGATAACACTGACCCGCAGCTTACAAGGTGGGCAGGGCGGGAAAATCAGCAAATTGGCATTACTACGCAGCATTGTCACCAATCCTCTGATTATTGGTTTGGTGTGTGGTTTGGCCTATGCTCAAACCCGTCTACCTATTCCTCAAGTCATTGTCCAGACAGGCAGTTATATCTCCGCCTTGGCACTCCCACTGGCATTACTCTGCACTGGCGCGAGTCTGGATTGGCATGCGATGTTCCGCTCCTCTAATGTGGCTGCGTTATCCTCAGTGGCAAAATTATTCATCGTGCCAATATTGATGACTTTAGGCGGTTTGCTGATGGGGTTCCGTGGTGCAACCTTAGGGATTATTTTTCTATTTTCTGCAACTCCGACTGCTGCGGGTAGCTATGTCATGACCCGGGCGATGGGGGGAAATGCGACGCTGGCTGCGAATATTATTGCGATTACTACCGTCGGCTCATTTTTCACGACTGCTATTGGGATTTATTTCTTACGCGCACTGGGCGTAATGTGAGTTTTTAAGTCAATTCGAGGAGAGAAATGATGGATGCATTATGTCCGATTTGTCAGAAAGCAATGACGCAAGTGAGTGGTCACTTTCACTGCTCTAACTGCCACGGCAACTATCAGCAACAGGCCGATTGCCCTGATTGCGCCAAACCGCTCCAAGTGTTGAAAGCTTGTGGGGCCGTTGATTATTTTTGCCAGAATGGTCATGGGTTGATTTCGAAAAGCCGCGTTCGTTTTAGTTATCTGCCGACAGTCTGATTGCTCACCTGAATCACTTATTTGGGTAAATGATTCGGAATTAATGAGCCTCATCCCTGAGGCTCACCCTGCGGGCGAGCATAAATACTGTTCAAATCGGTTCCCGACCAATTTGTCTCTCTCTTGCCGCCTACCGGCAACATCAAATTATTTCAAAGGTGGCGATTTGGCTAATGGGTCGGCTTACGCTGACGGGGCTTTTTTGTCACATTGATTTGAGTGATT
Source organism: Yersinia sp. Marseille-Q5920 (assembly GCF_946902935.1). Lineage (NCBI taxonomy): Bacteria > Pseudomonadati > Pseudomonadota > Gammaproteobacteria > Enterobacterales > Yersiniaceae > Yersinia > Yersinia sp. Marseille-Q5920. Next base: position 42,302 of record NZ_CAMPQA010000005.1, read on the forward strand.
TCACTTTCCACCCAGCCATCTTGCAGTCGGGTCGTTAGCTTGTCGCCGGTATGCACTTGTTTGGTAGTCTTAAGCAAGGTGCCTGCGGGGGTCTGTGTGACACTGTAGCCGCGGGCCAATGTAGCTAATGGACTGACTGCCTCCAATTGCGAGCAGGCGATACCAAAGCGCTGACGATAGCCATTCAGTTGGCGCTCTAATGCTTGGCGCAAGCGGTATTCCTGCTGCTGTACCCGTTGGTTATAACGGTGAATTTGCCCTTGCGGTTGAACTTGAATCAAGCGCTGCTGGAGCCGTTCAGTGCGCCGGCCTAATGAGCGAATTTGGTTTTGCGCGCTGTCTTCCAGACGGCGCTGTAACTTCAACAGCAGTGTTTGCTGACGCGCTAGGCGCAAATGTGGGTGTTGCTGTTGGAGCCGATGCTCAAGGCGGCTAAATTGCTGGCTACGCTGCGCCAGATAATAATCCATCGCCATTTCCATGCGCTGCTGCTGCCCCTGAATTTGCCGGACCAGCTCAATTTGGTTGCGGCTGACCAGTTCTGCGGCGGCTGACGGGGTTGGGGCGCGTAAATCTGCGACAAAGTCCGCAATGGTGACATCGGTTTCATGGCCGACCGCACTGACAATGGGAATTCGGCTGTTAAAAATGGCGCGGGCGACTCGCTCGTCATTAAAACTCCACAAATCTTCCAGTGAACCGCCACCCCGCCCGACGATCAGCACATCACATTCTCCGCGCAGATTAGCCAAGTGAATGGCTCGGACTATCTGTAGGGGGGCATCGGCACCTTGCACTGCTGTTGGATAAATAATCACTGGCAGTGATGGATCACGGCGTTGTAAAACGTGCAAAACATCGTGCAGAGCCGCGCCGCTAGATGAGGTTATCACCCCGACTTGTCTGGCTGGACTGGGTAGTGGTTGCTTGTGACTTTGATCAAAAAGCCCTTCTGTGGCCAGTTGTTGTTTAAGCTGCTCAAACTGTTGTTGCAGTAGCCCGTCGCCAGCAGGTTGCATACTTTCAGCAATTAACTGGTAGTCACCGCGCGGTTCATACAGGGTAATTGATGCCCTGACCAAAACTTGCTGGCCATTTTGCGGGCGGAAAGTGGTTCGGCGATTGCTGTTGCGAAACATCGCGCAGCGCACCTGCGCCCGGTCGTCTTTTAAGGTGAAATACCAGTGACCAGACGAAGGCTGAGAGAAATTGGAAATCTCGGCCGTGAGCCAAATTTGGCCCATTTCCATTTCCAGCAGTTGTCGCACCGTCTGATTAAGGCGGCTGACGGTAAAAATTGATGACGCAGAAGTTTGTGACATGTGACCTGGATCAAATTTTAAAACAAGCACTTAATTGATCGATATTACCTGCCTCAAACCGCATAGCAAGAAAAATAATGAGAAAGTGCTGGAGGCAACCGATTACGCTCTGTATAATGCCACGGCAATATTTTATCTTTTTCACATTCACCTTGGTGAGATATTGCCCATGCTACGTATCGCGAAAGAAGCTCTAACATTTGACGACGTTCTCCTGGTTCCAGCCCACTCCACAGTCTTGCCTAATACAGCAGAACTTGGTACCCAACTGACTGCAACTATCCGCCTGAATATCCCTATGCTGTCCGCAGCAATGGATACCGTAACCGAAGCTCGTCTGGCCATTGCGCTGGCACAAGAGGGCGGTTTAGGTTTCATCCACAAAAATATGTCCATTGAGCGCCAGGCTGAAGAAGTCAGCCGCGTGAAAAAACACGAAAGTGGCGTGGTGACTGAGCCACAGACTGTAACGCCAACCACAACTCTCCGTCAGGTTAAAGAACTGACCGCCCGTAACGGTTTCGCCGGTTATCCGGTAGTGACCGAAGATTACGAGCTGGTTGGGATCATTACTGGCCGTGATGTGCGCTTTGTGACTGATCTGGACCAACCCGTGACGGCGGTGATGACACCGAAAGAGCGCTTGGTAACGGTCAAAGAAGGCGAAGCCCGCGAAGTTGTACTGCAAAAAATGCATGAAAAACGTGTCGAGAAAGTGCTGGTCGTTGACGATAGCTTCCATCTGCGCGGCATGATTACCGTGAAAGATTTCCAAAAAGCAGAACGCAAGCCAAACGCCTGTAAAGACGAGCATGGCCGTCTGCGTGTTGGTGCCGCTGTCGGTGCCGGTGCGGGCAATGAAGAGCGTATCGACGCGCTGGTCGCTGCGGGTGTTGATGTTTTACTTATCGACTCATCTCATGGTCATTCCGAGGGCGTGTTACAGCGCATTCGCGAAACCCGAGCCAAATATCCTAACCTGCAAATTGTTGGTGGTAATGTCGCGACAGGGGCAGGTGCGAAAGCATTGGCCGATGCTGGCGTGAGCGCGGTCAAAGTGGGTATCGGCCCTGGCTCAATCTGTACCACCCGTATTGTGACTGGCGTTGGTGTGCCACAGATTACTGCAATTGCTGATGCCGTCGAAGCGCTGGAAGGCACTGGTATCCCGGTTATTGCGGATGGTGGTATTCGTTTCTCTGGTGATATTGCTAAAGCCATTGCTGCGGGTGCTTCATGTGTCATGGTCGGCTCGATGCTGGCAGGGACAGAAGAATCACCCGGCGAAATCGAACTCTATCAAGGCCGTTCATTCAAATCTTACCGCGGTATGGGGTCATTGGGCGCGATGTCCAAAGGCTCTTCAGATCGCTACTTCCAGACCGATAATGCTGCCGATAAATTAGTACCGGAAGGTATTGAAGGGCGTGTGGCATACAAAGGTTTGTTGAAAGAGATTGTGCATCAGCAAATGGGGGGCTTGCGCTCTTGTATGGGGCTGACCGGCTGCGGCACTATCAATGAATTGCGTACCAAAGCTGAGTTTGTGCGTATCAGTGGTGCTGGGATTCAAGAAAGCCATGTGCATGATGTTACCATCACCAAAGAATCCCCGAATTATCGGATGGGTTAATTCCAAGGGCTAAACCGGCGAATTTGGTGATTGTCCGCTGCTCGCATTGCTCATTGACTTGGTGTCAACTGCGCATGCTGGGCTGCGGACATTAACTAGCTTGTTGGTTTTTCCGACGGAAGTGACTCTGGTAACCATTTAATTTAATTAATTATTTTTAAAAGCGGCACACATGACAAAAAATATTCATAAGCATCGCATCCTTATCCTCGATTTCGGCTCGCAGTACACCCAACTGGTGGCGCGACGTGTTCGTGAAATTGGTGTCTATTGTGAACTTTGGGCGTGGGACGTGACTGAAGCCCAGATCCGCGATTTTAATCCAAGCGGCATTATTCTTTCTGGCGGCCCTGAAAGCACCACTGAACACGACAGCCCACGCGCGCCGGATTATGTGTTCACTGCCGGTGTCCCTGTGCTGGGTGTGTGTTACGGCATGCAAACCATGGCTATGCAGTTGGGCGGTAAAGTTGAAGGGTCAAACCAGCGCGAATTTGGCTATGCGCAGGTTGAGATTAAAACTGACAGCGCACTTATTCGCGATATCAAAGATGCGATCAATCCAGCGGGTGAAGCCGTATTGGATGTGTGGATGAGCCATGGCGACAAAGTGACTGCAATCCCGTCTGACTTTGTGACGGTTGCCAGCACGGATACCTGCCCGTTTGCCATTATGGCCAATGAAGAAAAACGTTTTTATGGTGTGCAATTCCATCCTGAAGTGACACACACCAAGCAAGGCCAACGCCTGTTGGAGCGCTTCGTTCTGGATATCTGTGCCTGTGAAGCGCTGTGGACCCCAGCCACCATTATTGAAGATGCGATTGTGCGCCTGCGTGAGCAAATCGGTGAAGACCACGTGATTTTGGGCTTATCCGGGGGGGTTGATTCTTCAGTAACCGCGATGCTGCTGCACCGTGCGATTGGCAAACGCCTGACTTGTGTGTTTGTTGATAACGGCCTGTTACGCTTGAACGAAGCTGATCAAGTATTGGAAATGTTCGGCGATAAATTTGGTCTGAATATTGTCCATGTAGCCGCGGAAGAACGTTTCCTGACGGCATTGGCTGGTGTTGATGAACCAGAAGCAAAACGTAAAATTATCGGTCGCGTGTTTGTAGAGCTGTTTGATGAAGAAGCTTGCAAACAAGAACAGGTGAAATGGCTGGCACAGGGCACTATCTACCCAGATGTGATTGAGTCAGCAGCATCCGCTACCGGTAAAGCGCATGTGATTAAATCTCACCATAATGTGGGCGGCTTGCCGAAAGAGATGAAGTTGGGCTTGGTCGAGCCACTGAAAGAGTTGTTTAAAGACGAAGTGCGTAAGATTGGTCTGGAGCTGGGCCTGCCGTACGACATGCTATATCGCCATCCATTCCCAGGCCCAGGTTTGGGGGTGCGTGTATTGGGCGAAGTGAAGAAAGAATATTGCGATTTACTGCGCCGCGCCGACGCGATCTTTATTGAAGAGCTGCACAAAGCGGATCTGTACAATAAAGTCAGCCAAGCCTTCACCGTCTTCCTGCCGGTTCGTTCCGTCGGCGTAATGGGTGATGGCCGTAAATATGATTGGGTTGTTTCACTGCGTGCTGTTGAAACCATCGATTTCATGACTGCGCATTGGGCGCATCTGCCATATGATTTCCTAGGTCGCGTGTCAAACCGCATCATTAATGAAGTGAATGGTATTTCTCGTGTGGTTTATGATATTAGCGGCAAGCCACCAGCAACCATTGAGTGGGAATAAATATTTTATTTTATCAATAAGATATTTCCACTGATATAAATAAAACCTCCGATATTCCGGGGGTTTTTTATTTTTATTTTAGCTATAAGAAAAAATGTATTTATTATTTTGCCTTTAAATGTCAGTAAAAAATGAATTCATTTTATGTGGATTGTTCTTTGATGTCGTTTATGTTTGTGTGAGTATAAAAAATCAAGTTATTACTTATTGGCTCATGCAAAATAGCATGTTTCTGCTAGCTTACTCTTTAAAGGTGAAGCATGAATATCAATGTTCAAGTATGTAAGGTTTTTTATAGTTTAGTTTTTATCTCATTTAGTGCAATATCCAATAGTTTTGATGATGATAATGTCTGTTTTTATTCTGTCGATAATTATATTGAAAAAGGCGATTCTAAAAAATTTTGTGTACCCTCCTATACTGAAGATGAATGGCTGTTTAGTCAGTGGAATAATAATATTTCATCTATTAAGATACCATTAAATTTTCAAGTCGATGTCTTTAGTGATTTTTCATTTTCCGGAAAATCAGTATCACTTTATAAAAATACCAATGCTGCTGAATTGGAAAGAAATGGACTGACCTCTGATATCAGTTCTTATCGTGTATTTCCAAAAACTTTATATCCAAGTAATAAACGAATTATCTTTAGCTATCGCTCTAAGCTGTTTCAAGAAAAATATATTGGCTACAATTATTATTTGAGCAGTGGGCACAGTATTCTTTTAAGTCGAAAGAGCCGACCCTCAGATGTCGACAGCCAAAGCTCCTCTATATTTTACAGCCATACCGGGCAAATTATGACCGCCTTTACCGGGCAAGGTTTTGATCGCAATATCTATTGCTTGCTCCCAGCAGACCGGAGGAAAGATAATTTAAAGGCGGGTGTGACATTTAGTTATTGTGACTTTAGCAATCCGGGGCAGAGGTGGCTGCCGCAAAAAATAGCGAATAAAATAGTATTAGTTAATCAGGGGACAAGTACGGCCTTGTCACTGGATGATGAAGGGTTTTATATTAATTTAAAAAATAAGCCAATATTATCGAACCATCTATTTGGTCGAGGGAAACAAGATTATGGCCCTGAAGTTCAAATTAACCATGATACAATATGGTTTGATGAGAAATATATTGAAGAAATGAAATTGTTGGCTGTAAGACCTTTTTTACAATATAAAGAAACATTGATGTCATTAAATGAGGTGGGTTATCGGGATATTGTTGTTAATCATTTGGATAAAATTGATGATGTTAATATCTATTTAGGAGGTAATAAAATAGGGCAGAATATTTACTATAATGCGGAGACCAGAGCTTTAATTGCTTACAGTAAGTCAAATACCGAACGTATGTTAATAGAATCATCATGTCTTTCATTGGTGAATAATCCTGTGGGTCAGTATTTTCCGATCAGTTTCACCTATAATCGCAGTAGTTATAGCGACAACTCAATTGGCTATCGTTGTGATAATGGCATTGCCTATAATCGCTATAATCAGCAGTGGAATTTTATAGCTGATCATCAGTTTCTCTATTTAGTGAATGGTCGTGAAAATAAAGTTCTACATTTTTATACCAATGAAACCCCACAAAAAATGGATTATCGTGGTGAATTAATGGGGCCTGAATTAGGCGCTCGTATTGCTCATGCTGTTAATTTTAATGAGCGAAATCCGCAGGGTGCGATATTTATTAGCACTCAGACATTAGGATATGCTTTAGATATGGAGAAGGAGGTTTGTGAACTGAGGTCTATGCGCGATAAAACTGGCGATCAATGTGGGGGACTTGATACCACTTGGTCTTCAACTAATTATCACGTACAGAATATCAGCCTCAGTCACGACTATATTCCCTGGTTACTGTCAAAAATAGCCAATAGGCTACATCAAGATGAATGGACTGATGAATTGGCTGCTTTCCTGCACAAGCTTGAAGCTCTGGAGACCCTGTTTGAAGAAAATAAAAATCAGCCGACCGATAAAATAGCATTGGAGCAAACAAAAGCGCTGTTAATCGCGTTTTTACAAACTTACAACTCAACTAAATACACCAAAATTTGGTATCAGGCTGCACATGTTCTTAATCGTGTTGATGTATTAATCGAATGGGGCAATAACTCGGCATCATAGTTACAAAATGTGACTTGCGTCACATTTAACTTTACCCTTCTTAATTAGGGGTATAATCTTGACGAATATTTACAACTAAACTAAATATTTAACATCTTCATCTTATAATTCACATCGCCATAAGGCGGGAATTCCATTCATTATTCGTCAAGATTGCCACTGCCGAGAGTACCTTACTCGGTGGTTTCGCCCGCAGTCACCCGCATCTATTGACTATGCTGATTAACAGCATGATCAACAGATGAACACTGCGTGCATGCTCTTTTGTGGAGAAAAAACATGTCGGTAACTCGCTCTCCGATACCTCAGCTACGCGGCATTTCACGTCGGCGTTTACTCGGGTATGTCGGTGTTGGGCTGGTCAGCAGCCTGATGAACCCCCTTTCTTTGGATGCTTTCGCAGCATCAACTCAAACCTCGCCGCAGCACTTTGAAAGATTCATGTTGGTCTCCCGCGCACTGACGGGTAAGCGCCAACTTAATGCGCAGGTTGGTCAGCGCCTCTATCAGGTTTTACTCGGTAAAATCGGTGGTTTTGACCAGAAACTGGCCTTATTACAACCTTTACCTAGCGGCGAACCTCATCAATGGCCGCCACTACAGCAGCAGATTGCCCGGCAGATTTTGCAAGGTTGGTATGTGGGAGTGATTGGTGAAGGAACTGATGCGGCAGTCATCAGTTATGAAAATGCATTAATGTTCGATGCGGTATCCGATGTGTTGGTTATTCGCTCTTATTGCCCGAATAAACCCGGATACTGGGCTGTAAAGCCTGATGTCGCCTTATAATTTTGGAGGATACATTTATGGCTGACACACTCAAGGTGGACATCGTCGTCATTGGCTCGGGCGTTGCTGGCGGTTTAGTCGCGCATCAATTGGCGATGGCTGGCAAGTCAGTATTGGTTTTAGAAGCGGGGCCGCGCCTTTCGCGTTGGGAAATTGTGGAAAACTTCCGCAATCAGCCCGACAAATCAGACAATATGGCGCCTTACCCCTCAACATCTTATGCCCCCCATCCTGAATCTAACCCTAATAATAACTATTTGATTCAAAAGGGTGAGCACCCCTACGATGTACAATATATTCGCGCGGTAGGGGGCACCACCTGGCACTGGGCAGCATCGGCCTGGCGTTTTCTGCCGAATGATTTCAAGCTAAAAACAATCTATGGCGTCGGGCGCGATTGGCCGATTGACTATGCCGCGCTGGAAAAATGGTATTTACGCGCAGAGCAGGAACTCGGTGTTTGGGGGCCGAGTGATGAAGATCTTGGCTCCCCGCGTAGTGCGCCTTACCCGATGGCACCGCTGCCGTTATCGTGGAATGAACAGCGCATTAAAACCGTGCTCAACAGCCACACTTTTAATGGCAGTCGTTTTGATGTTGTGACTGAGCCGGTGGCGCGCAACAGTCGCCCTTATGATGGCCGTCCCACTTGCTGCGGCAACAATAACTGTATGCCAATTTGCCCGATAGGGGCGATGTATAACGCCATAACTCATGTTGAAAAAGCCGAGCTGGCGGGGGCTATTATTCGCCCACAAGCGGTGGTTTATCAGCTGGAAGTGGATGATCAGCAGCAAATTACCGCCGCTTTGTTTAAGGATGCACAAGGTAATGAGCACCGCGCTGAGGGCAAGTATTTTGTGTTGGCAGCCAATGGCATTGAAACGCCGAAATTGATGCTGATGTCCACCAATGATAAAAATCCACTCGGTGTCGGGAATAGCTCCGATATGGTCGGGCGCAATCTGATGGACCACCCCGGAACTGGCGTCACCTTTATGGCTAGTGAGCCGCTCTGGCCTGGGCGTGGCCCGCAGGAAATGACCTCTTTGATTGGGTTCCGCGATGGCGCATTCCGTGCTGAATATGCGGCGAAAAAGATTCATTTATCTAATTTGTCCCGCACAGATCAAGTCACCATTGAGTTGCTCAAGCAAGGAGAATTACAACTCGGGCCGCAGCTTGACGCCAAAATCCGCGATCGGGCGGCGCGTTTTGTGCAATTCGACAGTTTCCATGAAATCTTGCCGCATGTGGAAAATCGTATTATTCCCAGCCCGACAGAGAAAGACGCCATTGGCATTCCGAAGCCGGAATTTTACTATGCAATGGATGATTATGTGCGCAAAAGTGCAGTGCATACTCAGCAAGTCTATGCCGAAGCGGCCAGATTGATGGGCGGCACTGAAGTGCAGTTCCACAATAACTTTGCCAATAATAACCATATTACTGGCACCACCATTATGGGCAATGACCCCAAAGATTCCGTGGTGGACAGTGATTGCCGCAGCCATGACCACAAAAATTTGTTTATCGCCAGCAGCAGTGTGATGCCAACTGTCGGTTCAGTGAACTGTACTTTGACGATTGCCGCGCTCTCTCTGCGTATCGCTGAAACTTTAAAGGCCGAGGTGTAAGATGAAAAAGCTAACCCTAGGTCACTCAATGAAATTCCTGTTTATAGCATTGGGATTCGCTGCAACTGGATATGCTCGTGCGGATGCTAACCTGATTGCGCGGGGTGAGTATTTGACCAAAGCCGCAGACTGTGTGGCGTGCCACACCACTAAAGATGGCAAACCCTTTGCCGGTGGATTGGCCTTTAAAACCCCGATGGGCACCTTATATTCGCCGAATATTACCCCCGATAAAGAAACCGGAATTGGTGGTTGGACGGATGAAGAGTTTTTGCGCGCACTGCATGAAGGGAAAGGCAAAAACGGCGAGAATCTCTATCCTGCTTTCCCTTATACCTCTTATACCTTGCTGACGGATGATGATGTTAAAGCCATAAAAGCTTATTTGTTTAGCTTACCGGCAGTGCATCAACCGAATCGCGAAAATGACATGCCGTTCCCATTCAATCAGCGCTGGGGGCTGTGGTTCTGGAATCTGGTGAATTTTGAGGGGCAGCGCTTCCAGCCCGATACCAGCAAAGATGCACAATGGAACCAGGGGGCTTATTTTGTTGAGGCGCTGGGGCATTGTGGTGAATGTCATACTCCGCGCAATATCACCATGGGAATGAAAGACAGTAAAGCTTATGCCGGTGCTGATATTGATGGTTGGACGGCATTCAATATTACCTCAGATCCGCATGCTGGGATTGGGGGCTGGAGCCAGCAACAGGTCGTACAATATCTGCGCAGCGGCCATGTTGACGGTAAAGCACAAGCGGCTGGGCCGATGGCGGAAGTGATTGAAAACAGCACCCGACATCTGACTGACAGTGATCTGAATGCAATGGCGGTGTATCTGCGCACGCTGAAGCCATTAAATCCAAATGACGAAACTAAGAGCCGTTCGGATTGGGGGCAGTCGGCGACCAGTGTTAATACCTTACGTGGCGTACCTTTCACGGCGGATACTGTTACGGGGAACAATAACACTGACGGCGCGCGCTTGTATTTGGGGAACTGTGCCAGTTGCCACAGTTTTACCGGTGAGGGCGTGAAAGATGGTTATTACCCATCATTGATGAAGAATTCGGTGGTCGGGGCATCCGCGCAAAATAACCTGATTAATGTCATTCTCCACGGCGTGTCGCGCAAAACCAATGATGGCGAGGTCTTTATGCCCGGTTTTGCCAACACATTAACTGATGAGCAGGTTGTCAGTTTGAGTAATTATCTATTGCAGCAGTTTGGGCAACCCACACTGAATATCAAAGCCGATGATGTTAAAGCATTACGCGGAGAATAATGAAGAAGAATAAGGGGGCTTTGGCTCCCTTTTATCACATGCTATTTATATCACTAAGCCATTGGTTTGGTGAATGTATTATTGACCTTCTATCATCTGCCCGTGATAATAACAATTCTGACTCGGGGTGCCTGCCACAAATAGTGGAATGGCTGAGATATTACCCGTATTACCTGATCTGGATAATGCCAGCGTAGGGAAGTATATTAATGAAGCGTATCAATGTGTTAACTATTGCCGGAACTGACCCAAGCGGCGGTGCCGGTATCCAGGCTGATCTGAAAACCTTTTCTGCATTACAGGCCTACGGCACCAGTGTTATTACCGCTTTAGTGGCGCAAAACACCGGTGGTGTACAGTCTGTTTATCCCATCGAACCCGCTTTTGTTGCTGCTCAGCTAGATTCTGTCCTCAGTGATGTGCGTATCGATAGCGCCAAAATTGGTATGCTGGCAAATGCGGAAATTGTCGATATTGTTGCTACGCAACTACGGCGTTATCCCATTCCATTTGTAGTGTTAGATACTGTGATGGTTGCCAAAAGCGGGGACCCGTTACTTGCACCAGAGGCCGTTGATGCGGTGCGCCGCTTATTGCTCCCGCAAGTTGATTTGATTACACCTAATTTACCGGAAGCCGCAACATTGCTTGATTGCCAACCCGCGCATAATGAACAAGAAATGTGTGAACAAGGGCGGGCATTGTTAGCTCTCGGCTGTCAGGGGGTATTGATGAAGGGGGGGCATTTGAGTGGCGAAGAAAGCCCAGATTGGCTGTTTACCGCGCAAAGTGAGCAGCGCTTTGTGACACGGCGGATTAATACCCGACATACCCACGGCACCGGTTGCACCTTGTCGGCTGCACTGGCGGCATTACGGCCACGGCACGCGAATTGGGCCGCTACCCTGAGTGTAGCTAAAGATTATCTGCAAGGGGCACTGGAACAAGCCGACACCCTCGAGGTGGGGCAGGGGATCGGGCCGGTGCACCATTTCCATCAATGGTGGTAATCCCCTTCGACCTTGAAACCGCAGGGGGCTGTCTGGTTGCAATTCCATTGACTTTGGAGGCTGAAGTCGATGAAATTATTACGCCAGTAAATAGCGCTGTGTCATCGTAAACATCGCGATGGCACGTTGCAAATGATGAGCATCAAAACGATTAAGCAGGTAACTTTTAGCCCCTTTGCGTGGGCGAATACACAGTAGCAACTTCGGCTCGCCAGCTTCATCTTTGATCAGGTCGAACTGATAACTGCCGATGCTTTTTTCGTCTTCCCGCCAAGAAATTTGTATTGCTGGCAACGGGTTATCTGCCGTGGGTTGTCTGACGGCGAAAAAGTATTCTCCGGCCCAGAAACCGACATAATTGCCGTCAGCTTGCAAAGGTTTGGTTTGGAAAATGGGGGCTGCCGCGAGCTGGCTGACGGCAGCCAAAGTTATTTCTCGATGAGCTTGTTGCCACAAAGGAACATTATTTTCGATTTGCCAGCAAGCCGCGCCCAGATAATCGTTCAGTTCACGCCAATCTTCATCCAGTTGCTGGCGTAATTCCTCTTCGAGAATATTACGATATTGCTGCATCCCGCTGGGTTGCTCGCCTAATGTTTCGTAAGTGATTAACTCCATGGTGCGGGGCTTACGGCGAAAACTCATCCACAACACCACCTTGGGGATACGAAACTCAATCGACTGAATACTCAGCCGATAGCTATCCCCTTTGTTCAACACAAAGCCATTGGCGGTGCCGCGCTTATTTTGATAATTCCGTATCACCACCACGCTATTTAGCCCCATCCAGCCGGTAACATAGTGCTCACTGTCAGAGTTGGCAACATCCAGATCGACCACCATTTGGACGATTTTATCGCTCTCAAGCTTATCTAGCGGATGGGCATCCCCAGCAGAGTAATACAGCTTCTTAGGGGCTTCGGGTAACTCAAGGGTCAACATAGCAGGGCCTTTTTCGCGGGTGGTTATCAACTCATCATCTACTGGTTTATAGCTTACCTCAAGCTGTCATACAGATTGCGGTATAACGAGAATTAGGATGAAAATTCGTGCTATGGATCAACTTTTCCTACTGTTAAGGGTCATAAATATGCAAACTACTATCACGCATGCCAATTTATTGCATTGAGGCCTGTTCAATATATTTAGGGTATAGATTAATCAGATAATAAGGATTTCGATAATGAAAGGTCATAAAACCCTCCATTGTCTTGTTGCTGCGGCGATACTCAGTGCCAGTTCCTGGGCTTTCGCGCAGCCAGCGATGAATGTTGTTTCGGCTCCATCAGACTCAGCGCCTGTTCAGGGCGCACCTGCTAAGCCCCTTCCCACCACCGCTGATCTTCTACAACAACCGGTGTATAAAAATAGCTGGCAAAAAATGGTGAAGAGTCAGAAAAATTTGCCTACATGGGCGCGTAAAGGGGTAGGGACATCCGCGCCGTATGAAGTCATCAATTGGGAAGGCCAGCAGTATAAAGTGGGGCGAATTTGCAAACCTCATGATTGCAGTAATAATTTTATGTGGGTGGCTTTTAGCAAGGATAAAAAACAAGTTTGGCAGGCATGGGGGATGCGAGTGTCGGTAGAGGATAAGCCAGAAGCGCTCAATACTCCGAGCAAGTTCGCGACTTATCAATGGCTTGGTCGCCCGAGTGAGAGTGTTCAGACTTTGCTGAAAAAACAATTAGAGCAAGATCCTAACTGGCACTGATTCTTGATTGTTTTCAAGTTGCAGGAAAGCAGCCAACACACCTGCAACTTGAAAGATAAGGGGGTATCAGCCAACGCCTGCCTGGTGCAAATCATGCAGATTGATAGCGCCAACCAGTTTCCCATCAAGGTTAACCACCGGTGCCGCACTGATATGATGCTGATGCAGAGCTTCCAGTGCTTCACCCGCGCGCCATTGTTCTGGCAAGCGGTAACCCGGGCGAGTTATCGCGCCGCCGAGCGGCTGTTGCAAAGTGCCGCCTTTAACCAACCAGCGGCGTAAATCACCATCAGTGAATACCCCGACCACCCGTTGATTTGGATCACAAACCGCCACCAGCCCTAATCCGGTGCGACTCAATTCCAGCATTGCTTCCATTACGCTATCGGATTCATTTACCACCGGTAAGCGGTCACCGGTTCTCATTAAATGATGAACTCGGTTGAGCAACCGCGCCCCCAAACTGCCACCGGGGTGTGAGCGCGCAAAGTCTTCTGCATTGAAACCGCGATGGCGCATTAATGCCATTGCCAGCGCGTCACCCATCATCAGGGTATTGACGGCGCTGGATGTTGGCGCTAGCCCCATCGGACAAGCTTCATGTTCAACACTGATATCCAGCACGCAAGCCGCCGCCAGCGCTAATGGCGACTCTAAACCGCCGGTAATTGCAATCACTGGAATATGGCTGTCGGCTAGCAAGGGTAGGATCATATCCAGTTCTTTAGCTCGGCCCGAATAAGAGATAAAAATCAGCACATCTTGCGGGCCAATCATACCTAAATCACCGTGCAATGCCTCGGCTGGATGCACGAAAAAGGCCGGAGTGCCGGTGCTGGCCAGTGAAGCGGCAATTTTTTTACCAATATGACCGGATTTGCCAATGCCAGAAACAACCGCTTTGCCGGTACAGCTCAACAATAGCTCGCAAGCTTGGACAAAATTATCATCTAAACGTGATAACAAGCGCTGGGCTTCTGTTAGCTCAATCTCCAGTGTTTCACGGGCATAGGTAAGTAATGGATTAGTCATCTTTATCAACCAGAATGATGTTAATGCCCATTTTCTGCAGTTCCTGCAAATATTCGTCGCTAATACCTTTATCGGTAATCAGAGTATCGACGGCACTCAGTGCACAAACAACATTGGGACTTTTACGGCCAAATTTGGAAGAGTCGACCAGCAGAATAATACGGCTGGCGGCGTGACACATAGCGGTACTGACATGATAAACTTCGTTAAACGTGGTGACACCTGCTTTGAGATCGACGCCATCTGCGCCGATAAAGAGCTTGTCGAAGCTGAAGTTATCAAAGGCGGATTCTGCCAAGCTACCATGAAAAGATGCTGAACCTTTACGATAAGTGCCGCCCGGCATCAAGATAGTCTGATCGTTATCCAGCTCAACCAATTCATTGACGATATGCAAGCTGTTGGTCATCACCGTAATATTATTGAATTTAGTCAGGTGCGGCACCATTTGCAGTACGGTACTGCCCGCATCAAAAACCAGACTATCGCCATCTTTAATCAGCTTACTGGCCGCTTTGGCGATTTGTTTTTTCTTCTCGGTATTTATATGGGTTTTACGGTCGATGGGTTGCTCAACATCATCACGATTTAATACTACCCCGCCATAGGTGCGAATCACTGCACCTTCATTTTCGAGGCTGGTTAAATCTTTGCGGATTGTCGTGCCAGTGGTCGAAAAATGGGCGGCAAGTTGATCAACCGCCGTTTTACCGTGCTGCTGGAGATATTCCAGGATAGCGACTTGTCGCTGCTTTGGTTTCATAACGATTCCTGCTCAAGTATTTCCATTGCCTCTTTTTCAGACATAACTTTCACATGAAAAAGAATAACTTTCATTATGAAAATATCATGATTTCGGTTTAATCGCTAATGATAGTGCAGTTTGACATGCTGTATCCGTAGGGAAGATCACATCCGGGATTAAATCCTGCTGATGTAATCCATGAAGGTGCGGTAATGCGCGTGGGCGGGCAAAAACACTGATGCCACGCATGATCATGCTGTCACTGACGCGCATATTCTCATCAAAAGCCAGCGCCATCACCACTCTCGGTTTAAAACGCCCACCAGAACGGCCCACTCCGACCGATTTACTGTTTTGGCAAAGCCTATCAAAAGCACGGTTAAAGCGGTTGATTTGCCACCATCCGAGCAAAATCTGGAGTACCCAGGCGATGATGACAATACTGATCAGTGCTGATGTAGGAGACATAATTTACCCTTTTACTCTTCGCCCTAGACGCCGCAGCGGTGTTAGCTGCACTCATGCACCCGAATCACTGACTGATGTCAGCTCATCGAGATTTACTCGTTGGCTGCCTTGCTGCAACGCCAATGGCTTTGAGTCATATCTTCGCCCTAGACGCCGCAGCGGTGTTAGCTGCACTCATGCACCCGAATCACTGGTGCGAGTCAGTGATTCGGGCTTGATAACTCATTGCTTTAAAAATTATTGCTTTAAAACATCACTTGCCCGCCGGTAATGTTAATAGATTGGCCGGTACAATACGCGGCTTTATCACTGGCGTAGAACAACAGCGTATTGAGCACATCCTGATAATCGCAGCCGCGTTTTAGTGGCACTTTATCGGTATAATATTTTTCAACTTCTTCGGGTTTAATGCCCAATTTTGCAGCGTATTGCGGCAAAAGTGATTGGAACATCGGCGATTTTAACAGATTTCCTAACATCAGTGAATGCACGGTGATGCCGTAATCCGCCAAATCGAGCGCCAATGATTGTGTCAAACCAACACCACCAAATTTCGCGGCGCTGTAACCCGAGTTGTGTTTGCTGCCGACTTTACCTGATTTAGAATTGATTTGGATGATGCGCCCGGCAATGCCATCACGGATCATCAGGCGGGAGAATTCGCGAGCACATAAGAAGTAACCTACCAGGTTCACTTGCAGTGAGCGGTCAAAATCATCCAGCGGGAAATCAGTGATAGGCGCGGCCTTAGCAATGCCAGCACTGTAAACCAGCAAATTAGCTTGATGGAAGCGCTGATCGACCGCTTTTGCCAACATCTGTACGCTGTTTTCATTGGTTGCATCAACCTGGAAACCTTGTGCGCTGTCGGTACCATATTCGGCATTAATCTGGTCCGCGACCAACTGTGCGTTATCTGAATTCAAATCAGCAACCGCCACTTTATAACCTGCTTCGGCCAGACCATGGCACAAAAATGCACCCAGAGTTTGCCCACCACCAATCACTACTGCTACTTGTTGTGACATAACGACCTCCCAATTTATCCTTAGTGATTGAAATTGCAGCGGTATTAGCTGTACGCCCTGCAACTTCAAAACGTCGGATATAAATTAATAAATAAATTAACGAATAAATTTCAACGAACTGCCAACAGAAATATCAGTTGGTGTCGGGCCAATAACATGAATAGAACCTGGGAACTCTGGATGCTCATCGCCATTAAATCGGATGGTGATATGACCCAATTCACGGAGGTTTTGCGTCGCCACTTCGCCCACGGCGGTGATGACATAGCGTATCTCGGCCAATTCCATAATGTTGCCAGCCTGTAATTCCCCATCAGTGGCGCTGTGCTGGTGGATAAAACAGAACTCTTCAATATCTTTAGGTGCCCCTTCGCGGAAGGTGATGAGCATGTCATCCAGCAGCGCCTCACGGGCGCTGCCTCCGATATTGGTAATAGTTGTCTGATAAATAGTATTCACACGTACATCCTTAACCGTTGAATTTATTACAGAAAGTCTAATTCTTCTCTCTTGCTAATAACATCTTATTGATAAATAAAGGCAGATGCTGCCCAAGCAATCAATACCGTCGGCGCACCTGTCAGGAAGCGGCCAACCAAGACGGATGGAACACCCACGCGGACGGTATCTTGCTTCGCTTCAGCCAGAGACAGGCCGACAGGGATGAAGTCACATGCTGCTTGAGCATTAATCGCAAATAATGCTGGCAGGGCTAATTGCGGTGGGATATTCCCCAAACCAATTTGTACCCCAACCAATACGCCGATAACTTGCGCAATAACTGCCCCTGGGCCTAAGAATGGTGACAACAGCGGGAAGGAACAAATCAGCGCCAAGAGCACTAAGCCAATCGGGCTGCTGGCCAGCGGCGTTAAGCCGTGGGCAATAAAATCACCCAAACCGGATGCCATGATGATGCCGATTAATGCCGAGACGAAGGCCATAAATGGCAGAATGGTTTTCAGTACAGTATCAATGGTGTCGCGGCCTGACTGGAAGAACACGGCCACAACAGAACCCATGCCCATCCCCACTTTTGCCAGCAAACCGTCACTTTGTTCGGTGATTTTCTTGGTGGTATCGTAATCACGCCCCCCTTTGGCAGCAGGGGTGTCCGCCGCTTTGGGTGTGGCTTCTACTGTCGGAGCGGCGGCGGCTGCACTGTCGGTTTTACTGATTTTCTGGATATTCTTTTCACGGACGCCGGAGACATAAATATCTTCCAGTATGTATTGCGCCATCGGCCCAGATTGACCGGTTGAATGGATGTTGACGGTAGGTATACGGCGCTTAGGGTACAAACCACAGCGCAGGGTGCCCCCACAGTCAATAATGGCAATGGCGATTTCTTCCGCTGGCGGCTCGCCTTCTTTGAAACCATCGACGGCTTCCCAGCCAGTCAGTTCGCTGATGCGGTCAATAATGGCCGGGCGGGTTCCGGCAGTGATATAGACAATTTTTTTACCGGGGACGATTGGCAACTCTAATGGACCACCCCAACCGCCTTCGCCTTTTTCAATCCGGATAAATTCACTCATGATCTGCTCCACACAGTATGTATTTGAATTACATATTAAAGTTGTACGTCACGGTCTAGGCGGATGCCCATTTTGCGTTCGAAAATGGATGTCGTCAGGTCAGTAATCCAGCCGCGGAAGAAGTTGGTCACCATCCCGACCAGGAAGTAGCTCACCGCCAGCGGGCCTAATGGCAGGCCCAGTGTGGTTAAACCACTGGCGATACCGAGGTAGACGAATAATTCACCTGGATTGATGTGTGGGAACAAACCATTCATTGAGTGACAGCTGTAAGACGCTGCGGCGTAATAGCTTGGTTTGTATTTTTCTGGCATAAAGCGCCCGAGACTTAATGTCATCGGGTTACAGAATACAAAGGTACCAATCACTGGCAGCAACAGATAACGAGAAACAGGGTTCCCCGCGCAACGTTGCGCCAATCGTTCAATCCTGTCCTGACCGACAAATTTGATCAGCGCATTCATGATGACTAACAAACTAATTAATAAAGGTAAAATCCCGGTGACCATTCCAACAAAAACTTCTCCCCCTTTCTGGAAGAGTCCGATAAACCACTCGGCTCCATGGGTTATAAGTTCAATCATTCTTCTTCTCCTGTAATCGAGGTTATGGCTGTTTTTATAAACTTTTGTTATCAAAAGAAATTTAATGTTCCGCCTGCTAAAGCGGTTTCAAAACACGGAGAGTTCAGAATGAACTTCAGCATCTTGTTTGTCGCCATGTGCACTACCATAATCATTTTTTAGATCTATTTATCGCATATAGATCACACTTTGAAAGAAAAAGCTTTCAAAATGAAGATTAAAAATAAAAGAAAATTAAATCGAAATGAAAGGTTTCCGTATGGTGAAAATATGACCGTCTAAGCTGACGTCGGATTTGAAATGAAAGATGCAGAAGTTAATATAGGGATAAAATAGAGAATAATCATAGGCTAACGATTGCTAGCCCTTGTGTAGATAGTTAGCCTAGCAGCTCACAATTAGGAGGGAGGCGACATTGGATAGCATTGGGGATTATCTCAATATGAAAGTTTTTTCCTGATAACGGCTCACCATCCAGATTGAAAGTAATGTCATGCGGCGCGGTGATGTCGAGCCAGGGTAGCGATGTTTCAATGACATTCTTGTTTTTCTCACCACTGAAGACGCTGGCCAATAGCGCGGGCAGTAATTCTTCGGCGATCAACAAACGCAATTGCAACAAACCATCATTAATCAGAGCATCAGGGCAGAGCGGTTGCCCGCCACCGGCTTGTCGGCCATTGCCAATTCCTATTACCAAAGCATCGCCAGACCATTCAAAGCCAGGGCCGCGAATTTCACAGCTGTCAGCTTTAATGGCGTCCATGCGCATCAGGCCGTGAATAAAGTAAGACGCGCCACCTAATACCGCCTTGAGTTTGTCCGGCGTCTCGGTCGTTATGCGAGTCCCAAAGCCCCCGGTAGCCATATTGATAAAATAGTGTTTATCATTCACTTGCGCTAAATCAATGGCAACCACGCGGCCTTTCACCGCTAATTGCAATGCGTTTTCTATTTGCAGAGGAATGCTGCAACTGGTGGCGAAATCGTTGGCCGTCCCCAATGGCAGGATACCCAAACAGGGGCGATTTTCCTCCGGTAATGTTATCAGTGCGCTGGCGACTTCATTGATAGTGCCATCGCCACCACCGGCAATGACTGTATCAACCGCCAATAATGCGGCTTCTTCGACATAGCGTTTTGCATCACCGTGCTCCCAAGTAACACGAACATGGAGAGTCACACCTTCCTCGCGCAAGTTTTTGACGGCATTGCGAACATCTTGGTTACCCGCTCCTTTACCATTAAGGATGAGGAGTGTCTGTGGCATTGAGGTCATAACTTGCTCCAGAGCGTTTTTGCAATAAACTTAACAATAACCCACACTTGTTTAATTTATCTATCAGATTATTCAATAAATAATGGAGAATATTAGTAATAGTTGGCTCTAATAAAATAGTTTTTATTTTTACTGGAATATTTATTTAACTAAGATGATTTTTATTTGGTGTGGGATTATTCATGGAAGGAGATAATTCTCGTTATTATTAAACAGTATAACAAGAACCACTAATAATAAAAAAATGAGACAAATTACCTATAATCAACAGGTTAGGATGATAAAAAGAAAAGGCCAGCCCAAGGGAGATTGGGCTAGCCAAGGAGGTGGTTCCTAGTCTTGCTGTAAAACTTTTTTAGTTCTTGATTGTACTCGAGCTATCCTACCCCAGTGTTATTATAATTGATGTGATCCATTTCTAATATTTGCTAAAAATGCCATCTGAACGATGGCATTATTTGGTATTACAGCTTCTTAGGCTTTTTCGTGAGGATTACGGCTATTTGTTCCGTTCAAATTCCGTATCAGTAAGCCATATTCTACATTAATGTCTTCGGGAATAGGCAAATACATGATGTGCCCGTTACCCGGCGCGATATCTGCCGGTTGACCCTTTTTATCCTGCATACTTTCAAGGATAAACTGGATATTACCCTGGGGAGTCATCAACTCAACACTGTCACCGACTGAGAATTTATTTTTGACGATGACTTCAGCCTGCCCATCACGGCGAACACCGGTAAACTCGCCGACAAATTGCTGGCGTTCTGAAACTGAATAGCCGTAGTCGTAAGTTTGTTGATCTTCATGCACATGACGGCGTAGGAAACCTTCGGTATAACCGCGGTGAGCCAAGCCCTCCAATGTGGTTAGCAAAGTCGGGTCAAAAGGTTTACCGGCCACGGCATCATCAATAGCGCGGCGATAAACCTGCGCGGTACGGGCGCAATAATAGAATGACTTAGTGCGGCCCTCAATTTTCAGCGAATGCACGCCCATTTGGGTCAAGCGCTCTACATGTTGAATAGCACGCAAGTCTTTGGAATTCATGATGTAAGTGCCATGCTCATCTTCAGTCGCCGTCATGTACTCACCTGGGCGTTGGGCTTCTTCTATCATAAATACTTTGTCGGTTGGGGCGCCGATACCCAATGTGGGTTCGACATTCTTCACCGCAATAGGCTGATGGATATGCACGATATTGCCAATATCATCTTCTTTGCCTTCCTGAACATTATATTCCCAGCGGCAGGCATTGGTGCATGTTCCCTGGTTCGGGTCACGTTTATTAATGTAGCCGGAGAGCAGGCAGCGGCCGGAATAGGCCATGCAAAGTGCGCCGTGCACAAAAATTTCCAGCTCCATGTCGGGCACTTGTGCGCGGATTTCAGCGATTTCTTCCAATGATAATTCACGGGAAAGTATCACGCGGGTCAAGCCCATTTGCTGCCAGAATTTAACGGTCGCCCAGTTAACAGCATTGGCTTGCACCGACAGGTGAATATCCATCTGTGGGAAAGCTTCTCGCACCATCATGATTAAACCGGGGTCAGACATAATCAGGGCATCTGGCCCCATATCAATTACCGGTTTTAAATCACGTAGAAAGGTCTTCAGTTTGGAGTTGTGGGGGGCGATATTCACCACCACATAGAAGCGCTTGCCCAAATCATGGGCTTCCTGAATACCTAATGCCAGATTCTCGTGATTGAATTCATTATTACGCACTCGCAGGCTATAGCGCGGCTGACCGGCATAAACCGCATCTGCGCCATAAGCAAAAGCATAACGCATATTTTTAAGGGTGCCGGCCGGGGATAACAATTCCGGTGTAAAAGGCATATTTGGTGAAGATATTGATGATGACGACTCTTTTGGTAAGGACATATCACGGCTCTCAGTCTGAGTTCAAGTCAGAACCACGCCCGAGGGAGTGGCTAAAAGCCGAGGATTGTAACCTTGCCCATCGTGAAAATCAGCCATTGCACAATTTTTGTAAGGTTTAAATGATCTGGATCAATATGAGGAGAGAAAAGCGCGGTCACATACTCCGCGCGAATACATTCTTAGCAGGGTAGTTCGGCAAAATAGTGCTATCGAATCAATAAGATTACAGTGTCAGGTCTTTAATTATGGTGGTCGGGCCGTTTTTCACGACAGAAGCAATTCCCTTTTTAGCGGCAGCTTCGGAACTGTAGGATTCACTGACACCAATAACCTGATGGTTTTTCGCTTTCAACACGAAATAAGGCTCATTTTTCGTGTTGAGCTTTAACTCATATTGGCTTTCCAGTGGAGAGTTACTTTGTACCGATGATATGCCGTTTTCAGCGGAAGCTTTACTGGCGTACATCTCACTGGTGAGAATTATTTCGCCATTGCTGGCTTTCAGACTGAAATGATACTGCCCATTTTTTGCTTTCTTAATCTCATAGTGACCGGTGGCCATAATGTTGCTCCTTTTGGTAATATGCCTATTAGAGTGTAGTCAACGACTCATACACCACCAACATTAGTAAAGAGCGAATTACAGCAAACGGCAAATCTCGGCCTCCCAGCGATACCCCATTCCATAAACCGCGCGAATAAAGGGCTTCTCACCATCAAGGGCTTCCAATTTTCGCCGCAGATTTTTGATATGGCTGTCGATAGTGCGGTCAGTCACCACGCGGTAATCGTCATACAGATTATTCAGCAGTTGCTCGCGGCTAAAGACATGGCCCGGTTGGGTTGCCAGGATTTTTAGCAGGCGAAACTCCGCTGGGGTCAGCTCCAGCAAATGGCCCTGATAGCTTGCCTGGAAGCGGGATTCATCAATCAGCAACTGTGCGCTTTCACTGGGTTGTTCCCGCTGTTGTTGGCAACGGCGCAGGATAGTTTTGACTCGCGCCACCACTTCCCGTGGGCTATAGGGTTTGCAGATATAATCATCAGCCCCTATTTCTAACCCCAATAGCCGGTCAATCTCTTCCGTTTTCGCCGTGACCATCATGATAGGGACATCGGAAAAACGGCGGATTTCACGGCAAATACTGATGCCATTACTGCCGGGTAGCATCAAATCCAGCAAGATGATGGCGGGAGGAGCCTGGCGGACGGCGGCGACCACTTCGGCACCATTGGTGAGCCACTGAGTGCTGTAACCTGCGGCTTGCAGGTAATCGACCAATAACTGGCCCAGTTTGGGCTCATCTTCAACAATCAATACGGTACCAAACTGGCTGCTAGACTGTAGCTGTTCGTGCATAAGATGAATTACCCTATTGAATGGAATAGCGGAAATACTACCGTAATCCGCAGGCCGCCCATAGGCGAATGTTCGGCACTGATTTTACCGCCATGTGCTTCAACAATATTGTGGCAAATTGCCAAGCCCAGCCCCGAGCCGCCACTGGCGCGGTTACGTGAGCTTTCAGTGCGATAAAAACGCTCAAAGATGCGTTGTAACTGTTCATCACTAAGGCCCGGTTTAGTGTCCTGCCAGCTTAGCGTTAAGGTTTCTTCTGCAAGCTGAGCGCTGATTTCTAATTGCCCCCCCTCATTGGTGTAGCGCAGGCTATTTTCCAACAAGTTGTGAAACAGCTGATTTAGCCGGTCGGGGTCGCCAAACATGACAGCTTGTTCAGGTAGGTGGGTGGTGATGCGGATATTTTTATCTTCAAAGCGGCCATGGAAGCTGGCAATAGCAATTTGCAGCAGGCGAGTGGCATCTAACTGGGTTTTACGATAAGCCAGCGCCCCTCGATCAGAGAGCGAAAGTTGGTGTAAGTCATTCACCAGTTTTGTCAGTATGGCGACCTCAGCTTGCAGTGAAATCAGCGATTCTGGTGTTGGCGCGCGCACGCCATCTTGCAAAGCTTCCAGTTCACCGCGCAATACCGCCAGTGGAGTGCGTAACTCGTGGGAGACATCGGCCATAAAGTCGCGCCGATTCTGTTCATTTTTCTCCAGTGAACTGGCTAACTGGTTAAAATCCTGCGCCAAACGACCCAATTCATCGCGGCTACTGACCGCCACGCGGGCGCTGAAATCACCGGCAGCCAGCCGATGAGTCCCTTCCACCAAGCGTTTTACTGGAGCCAACATGCCGCGCGATAAAATCCAGGTCACAGCAGCGGCCAAGAAAGTCGACAAGGCGACAATAATCCAACTGGTGCGGCGCTGTTGCTGATCAAAATTAATATCAGCATTGCGGGTTAGTTTTTCCGGTGGGGTAGATATCACCCAGCCAACCACCTGTTTATTCACGGTTATTGCCCTGCTGCTGGCCTCTTTGGGGAGCTTCCCGGTGTGCCCAACCAGCAGATTATTATCATTATCCACCACCCAAAATTGAGTGCGCCAACCGCGTGGGGGCAAGTTGCGGCCGTTATCATTACTTTGCTCGAGAGACTTCATTATCTGATAAATAACTTGATCATTATTGCGCAAAAAATCCCAATTACCGTAGCGCTGATATTGAACTTCAAGCGCATCTCCTAGCATGGCTATCCGCTGTTCATTAGTTTGCTTGATATAATCAATAAAGCCGCGCTCGAAGCTGGCTCTTATTCCCCAATGCATGGTGATGAGCACCAGCATGCAGGTGGCAAATATCGCCATAAACAGTTTTCCGGTAATGCCGATTCTCATGCTATTTCCACCTATTTTATCGGTTAGCCGGTTTCGCGGACGGGCGGGGTAGATTACGATTAATGCTGGTATCCGGTGGTACGCGGTTAAATATCAGGGCTAGTAGCGCAATAATAATTGCCATATCCATCATTTTTAAACACGCAGGTGTGTTGGCTGCACTTTTAAGTCTATAGCGTTTGCCATTATTCCAGTCTCATCAACGGCTTTTTACTAAAGCGGCTGCGTAGCTGGTCAAAATAGAGATAAACCACTGGCGTGGTATATAAGGTGAGTAACTGGCTCATGACCAACCCGCCAACAATAGTAATCCCGAGTGGTTGGCGTAATTCAGCGCCATCACCACTGCCCAAGACCAACGGCAACGCGCCGAATAAGGCGGCCAGTGTGGTCATCATAATCGGTCTAAAGCGCAGCAAACTGGCCTGGAAAATGGCATCGCGGGCGCTAATATTGCTATTGCGTTGTGCATCGAGAGCAAAGTCGACCATCATGATGGCGTTCTTTTTCACGATACCAATCAATAGCATAATACCAATCAGGGCGATGAGACTAAAGGGCGCATCGAACAGTTCCAGCGCCAGTAATGCCCCGACCCCGGCGGAGGGCAACGTTGATAATATGGTCAGCGGATGAACATAACTTTCATACAAAATCCCCAGCACGATATACACCGTGGCGATCGCCGCCATAATCAGCCAAAGCTGAGATTTCAAGGTTTCCTGGAACACCTGCGCGGTACCGGCAAACACGCCGCGCACCGTGCTCGGCACCCCCAACTCTGTCATTGCCCGCTCAACTGCGGCGGTGGCTTCAGACAGGCTACCGCCATCGGGTAAGTTAAATGAGATAGTCGAGGCGGCTGATAAACCTTGATGATTGACCGCCAGCGGGGCATTCGCCGGCCGCCATTTAGCAAAATAAGACAGTGGAATTGACTGACCGTTGCTGTTAATCACAAACATTTTGTCCAGTGAACTCACATCCTGCGTGTATTGAGGCGCGACTTCCATCACCACTTTGTATTGGTTTAGTGGCTGATAAATAGTGGAAATTTGCCGCTGACCAAAGGCGTTATTGAGCAACGCGTTGGCATCTGACACATCAATACCCAGCCGCGCCATGGTTTCGCGGTCATAGGTCAGCGCCATTTCCGAGCCTTTATCCTGTTGGTCGGAGTTCACATCGGCTAACTCCGGTAACTTGCTCAGGGCAGCTCGGACTTTTGGCTCCCATTCACGCAGGGCGGTTAAGTCATCCGCCAATAACGTAAATTGATAGCTGGCGTTGGATTGACGGCCACCGACGCGAATATCCTGCACCGGAGAGAGGAACAAACTGGCCCCCGGCTCTTTTGCCAATTTGCCGCGTAGCCGGGCAATCACTTGTTGGGCTGTTTCGCTGCGTTCACTCAGTGGTTTCAATGAGATAAACATCGAACCGCTGTTGGTGCGCGAACCGCCGGTAAATCCAGTCACATTGTCGACCGCTGGATCGGCACTGACAATTTTCATAAAATCTTTCAGTTTTTGCTGCATTGCCTGGAAAGAAATACTCTGATCGGCTTGAATAAAGCCCATCATGCGGCCGGTATCCTGCTCAGGGAAAAAGGTTTTTGGGATACTGATATAGAGCCAAACATTCAGCGCAATAGTGGAAAGCAGCACGGCCATTACCCAGCGCGTATGGCCCAACACCCAATTGAGTGAGCGGCCATAACCTTTCTGAATAGCTAGCAGCACTTTACCGAAACCGCGAATACGTTGCTGCTGACCGGCCGGATGGGCGCGTAGCAAATGGGCGCACATCATCGGCGTTAGGGTCAACGAAATAACTAACGAGATACCGATAGCCACCGACAATGTAACGGCAAACTCACGGAATAACCGCCCCGGTAACCCCTCCATCAGCAGCAGCGGAATAAACACTGCCACCAGAGAAATACTCATCGACAGCACAGTAAAGCCGACTTCGCGCACCCCGCGCAGGGCGGCAACCATCGGTTTGACCCCGGCCTCCAGATGGCGAGAAATATTCTCCAGCACCACAATGGCGTCGTCGACCACAAATCCGGTGGCGATGGTCAGCGCCATCAATGACAGATTATTAAGGCTAAAGTCGCACAAATACATAGCAGCAAAGGTGCCAATCAGCGAAACCGGCACCGCAACGGCGGGGATCAAGGTGGCGCGGCCTGATCGTAGGAACAGGAACACCACCAGAATCACCAATGCCACGGCGATCACCAGCGATTGCTCCACTTCATCCAGTGAGGCGCGGATCGTCGGCGAGCGATCTTGCGCAATATTCAATTGAATCGAGGCCGGAATAGAAGCGCGCAGGGCCGGGAGTTCGGCCCGAATTCTGTCGACCGTGGCGATAATATTCGCCCCCGGTTCACGGCTGATCACCAAGAGAATCGCGGGTTTACCGTCAGACATCCCGGCATTGCGCACATCCTGCACGGAGTCGACGACATTGGCGACATCTTGCAGCCGCACTGCGGATCCATTGTTGTAGTGAATGATAAGCGGGCGATAACCCTCGGCAGTTTTGATCTCATCATTGGCCTGCACCTGCCAATGTTGCTCATTGCTATCAATGGAACCTTGCGGGCGGCGCACATTGGCCGCGCTAATCGCCTGACGCACCGCATCCAGTGACACACCTTGGTTGAACAGTGCGCTAGGATTAAGCTCTACCCGCACCGCAGGCAGTGAACTGCCACCGACGGAAACCTCACTGACGCCCTCGGTCTGAGCAATTTTCTGTGCCAATTGAGTCGAGGCAAAGTCATATAATTGGCCCTGACTGAAAGTATCCGAGGTCAGCGTCATGATCATAATTGGCGCATCAGACGGGTTCATTTTGAAATAGGTTGGGCGGTTTGGCATGCCCGAGGGGAGCAAGCTTTGCGCGGCATTAAGCGCCGCCTGTACATCACGGGCCGCACCATTAATATCGCGGTCGAGGGAGAATTGCAGAATAATTCGCGTACTGCCCAGCGAGCTGGTTGAAGTCATTTCATTGACGCCAGCAATTCTTCCCAGTGCGCGTTCCAGTGGTGTGGCAATGGATGACGCCATGGTTTCGGGGTCGGCACCGGGCATGGAGGCACTGACCATAATCACCGGATAATCGACCTGCGGCAGCGGTGATACCGGCAATAAGCTAAAGCCGATAATTCCGCTGAGGGTGATGGCCAGTGTCAGCAGGGTGGTGGCGACCGGGCGCTGGATGAACAGAGCAAAGAATTTCACGGCTGTTCCCGCCCATCTGGCAATTCTGGCGTCTCAATATCTTCATGATGATAGCGATTTTTGCCATGGGAATTGCGTGCCAGTTTATCAAATAACAGATAGATAACTGGCGTAGTGAACAGGGTCAGCACCTGGCTGACAATCAGTCCGCCGACCATACAGACCCCGAGAGGATTGCGTAATTCGGCCCCGGAACCGGTACTGAGCATCAGTGGCAACGCGCCAAACAGCGCGGCCAATGTGGTCATCAGAATAGGGCGGAAGCGCAATAAACAAGCTTGATAAATTGCATCATACGGCGTCATGCCCTGATCCCGCTCGGCGGCCAGCGCAAAGTCGATCATCATGATGGCGTTTTTCTTCACGATGCCGATCAGCAGAATGATCCCGATAATGGCGATCACATCCAGCTCATTGCCGGTCAACATCAGGGCTAGCAAAGCCCCGACACCGGCGGTCGGCAGGGTGGATAAGATAGTCACCGGGTGAATAAAACTTTCGTACAACACCCCGAGCACGATATACATCGCCACAATAGCGGCAATAATCAGCCATAGCGTGCTGCCCAGTGCGGCCTGGAATGCCAGTGTCGAACCTTGGAAGCGGGTCATAATATCCGCCGGTAGCTCAATTGCCTGCTCCGCTTGGGTCACGGCATTGACGGCTTCCCCCAGAGAATAGCCCTGCGCCAAATTGAATGAGATGGTGGCTGATGGGAACTGATTCAAATGGTTGATAGAAAGCGGCCCAAAACGCTCTTCAATAGTGGCAATGCTGCTTAGCGGCACACCTTTGCCGTCACTGCCAGTCAGGCGGATATCATTGAAAGCCGCCAGCCCCGGTGTGGCTTTGACATCATGCTCCAACACCACCCGATACTGATTGGCTTGGGTATAAATGGTGGAAATCAACCGCTGGCCAAAGGCGTTATAGAGCGCGTTGTCGATGGCTGCCATGGTGATCCCCAGACGGCTGGCGCTGTCTCGGTCGACATTAACAAAGGCCACTAACCCCTGATCTTGCCAGTCGCTGGTGACATCCTGGAATGGCGCTTGTTGCTGTAATTCACTGACCAATTTCGGCACCCAGGTGCTCAGTTCCTCCAGTGAGGTAGCTTGCAGAGTGAACTGATATTGGGTACGGCTCAGTTGGGTATCAATGGTCAAGTCTTGCACCGGCTGCAAATAGAGTTTAATCCCCGGAATTCCGGCCACACTCTGCTGCAAGCGGTTGATTATCTCTGGGATGCGCTCCTCTCGGCTGCTCAACGGCTTAAGGTTAATCTGCAACCGACCATTGTTGAGAGTGGCATTGGTGCCATCGACCCCGACAAATGAGGTCAAGCTTTCGACCGCCGGATCTTTCAGGATAATCGCGGCCACTTGTTGCTGGCGTTCCGCCATATTACTGAATGAAACAGATTGCGGCGCTTCCAAAGTGCCCTGAATGAGTCCATTGTCCTGCAAGGGGAAAAAGCCTTTAGGGATCAATAAGTAAAGCAACACGGTCAACACCAGAGTGCTTAGGGCGACACCCAGAGTAATCCATTGATGATTAAGCACTTTTTTCAGTGCGGCTGCATAATGGGCGATGACCCAATCAAAGAATTTTTCACTGGCGCGCGACAGGCGGTTTTGCTTGCGCAGAGATTCATAACTGAGCATCCGTGCGCACATCATTGGTGTCAGTGTCAGGGAAACCACCGCTGAAATCAGGATAGCCACCGCCAGTGTGACGGCAAATTCGCGGAACAGGCGGCCGACGATATCACCCATAAATAGCAGCGGAATCAACACCGCAATCAATGAGAAAGTCAGAGAAATAATGGTAAATCCAATCTCACCAGCCCCTTTTAGCGCGGCATCCAGCGGTTTCTCGCCCTTTTCGATATAGCGCGAAATATTTTCAATCACCACGATGGCATCATCGACCACAAAACCGGTGGCAATGGTCAGGGCCATTAATGTCAGGTTATTGATTGAAAAACCAAGGAAATACATCGCGGCGAATGTCCCAATCAGTGACAGCGGCACGGCAATACTGGGGATAATGGTGGCTGCTGCATTGCGCAGGAACAGGTAAATCACCATCACCACCAATACAATCGCTAGCATTAATTCAAACTGCACATCACTGACCGAGGCGCGGATAGTGGTGGTGCGGTCGGTCAGCACTTTGACATCAACCGACTTCGGCAGGCTTTTGATCAAATCCGGCAGCATTTCGCGAATACTGTCGGCAGTGGCAATCACATTAACCCCCGGCTGGCGCTGGATATTCAGCACAATCGCCTGTTGGGTATTGGCCCAGGCGGCCAGTTTGTTATTTTCTGCGCCCTGTTCGATGGTGGCGACATCCTGCAAGCGCACTGGCGCACCATTTTGGTAAGCCACAATCAGGTCGCGGTAATCCTCGGCGGATTTCATTTGGTCATTGGCCGACAAGGTGACCGAGCGAGTTGGCCCGTCCAGACTGCCTTTGGCGGAGTTGACGTTGGCATTGCTGATGGCGGTGCGAATGGTTTCGCTATCTAACCCTAAGGCGGCTACCGCCGGTGCATTGAGTTTTACCCGCACTGCTGGGCGCTGACCGCCAGAGATGGTGACCAAACCAACCCCGGTCACTTGCGAGATTTTCTGCGCAATGCGGGTTTCGACCATATCTTCCACTTGAGTCATCGGGATCGCGGTGGAGGTCACCGCCAGAGTCAGAATGGGCGGATCCGCCGGATTCACTTTGCTGTAAATTGGCGGATAGGGCAGGTCATTGGGCAGCAGATTTGTGGCGGAGTTAATCGCCGCCTGCACTTCTTGCTCGGCTACATCCAGCGGCAAAGTGAGCTGGAATTGCAAAGTGATGACCGATGCGCCACCGGAGCTTTGTGACGCCATTTGTTTCAAGCCAGACATCTGACCAAACTGGCGCTCTAATGGCGCAGTAATGGCGGAGGTCACCACATCCGGGCTAGCGCCGGGATAGAGGGTGACTACCTGAATGGTCGGATAATCGACTTCCGGCAGGGCGGAAACCGGTAAGGCGCGGTAGCCGAGAATCCCCGCTAACAGAATGGCCACCATAAATAATGTGGTGGCGACTGGGCGCAGGATAAACAGCCGTGATGGCCCGCCGCCGGGTGTTGGAGGCATCACTTGCATCAGGATTTCTCCGCTGCTGGGGCGGTGCCAGCCGGTGTATCAGTCGCCGGTTTTTCACCTCGACGGTGTGTGCCTTTTTCGGTCGTAGCCGATTTTTCTGCCACATTGGCTGGCGCAGCATCCGCTGAACGCGGAGTGACCACTTCAACTTGCAAACCTTCCGTCAGGCGATCAATACCGTCAGTGACCACGCGCTGACCAGCTTCCAGCCCGGTGCTGATAACCACTTGTTTACTATCTTGAATTCCGGTGGTGACTAAGTGCTTACTGACTTTATTCTCGTCATTTAATGTCCAGACAAAACTCCCCTCGTTACCCATTTGCACCGCCGCGGTTGGCACCACCACGGCATTTTGCAGTAAATCCACTTTGATACGCGCATTCACAAATTGATTCGGGAACAGCACGTCATCTTCATTGGCAAAGCGGGCTTTCAGCTTAATGGTGCCGGTGGTGGTATCAATTTGGTTATCAATACTGAGCAGATAACCTTGGGCTAGCATCTGCTTATTGGTGCGGTCCCATGCTTCAACCGGCACGGTAGTATTGTTTTTTGCTGCATTTTTCTGTGCTTGCATAATGGCCGGGATATCACTTTCCGGCAGGGTGAAGACCACATCAACAGGATGTGTTTGAGTGATAACCACAATCGGGGTGGCGGTGCCGCTGGTAATGTAGTTGCCGACATCCACTTGTTTTAACCCGACTTTACCGGAGATGGGCGCGGTAATGCGGCTATACGTCAGTTGCAGTTGGGCGCTGTCGATAGCCCCTTGATCGGCTTTTACACTGCCTTCGCTCTGGCGCACCAATGAGGCTTGAGTATCTAAATCTTGTTGTGAAATCAGGCCGGTTTTAGCCAGTTTTTGATAGCGGGCCAAATCGCGGCGAGCATTGTCCAGTGTGGCCTGGTCTTTGGCCAGTTGCCCTTGAGCTTGAGTCAGTTGGACTTGGTAAGGGCGCGGGTCAATTTCGACCAGTAAGTCACCGGCCTTGACCTGCTGGCCTTCAGTAAAGTGGATAGCCATTAACTGGCCATCAACCCGGCTGGTGACCGTGACGGTGTTCGCGGCAATCACTGTCCCTAAGCCGGTGAGATAACGCGGCACAGCTTGTTCGGTGGCGGTGGCGGCTTGCACTGGAGACATCGGCATATTACGGCGGCCACCCGCGCGTGCGGAGCTGCTCCCTCCGTCATTTTGCTGTGCCCCCGGCGCACTGTTTGGTGGGGCAGCACTGAAATGACGCCAGACAAACACAGCAACAATAATCGCCACCACGATTCCCAATAAAGTCAGCAATCGGGAAGTGCGTTTGGATTGAGCTTTCATGATGCGGTGAGTCCCTTTTATTGATCTGTTTATGCGCACACAGGTGCAAAAAATAAAAATTCATACCCCATAGATTTCGAGATTCAGGAGCGCTGCTTGCAGCGGCCTCGCGAGGCGAGGCCCAAGGATGGGCTGAGTAACGAGCGCAGCCAACACACCTGTATCTTGAAAGATGACGGGTATACATATGTTACTAGTTTAGCGGGGATTTACCGGATAAAAATGGAGGAAATATGAAAATATTGTCAAGGTTTGGGGGGATTTGTGTTTTAGTTGATTAAGTATTTGATCATTGATTTGGTTGAGAGTCGATTTGGTGATTAGTGATCGGGTTCGGTTGTTAAAGCACCGAACTCACTTATCCCCCGATGAACCAACCGCCAAAGGGTGCGGGCGCGCACCCTTGTGGAATCCCGCGCTTCGCACGTATCGCCTGCCCACTCCGTGGGTTCCCTCATACATCATTTCGCTAACGGACCGGGCCGATTCGCATCCATGCTCAAGCGGCCCTCGCTCGGCATCCATGCCTCGCGTCCTACCTTCATTCTTCACTCGGCGGCTCAAATGTGCTTTTAACATCAAGGTCAAAACCATAGTTTTGATTTTGATGTTGAGCGCAATCAGGAATATTACCGACAAAGACGATGGCCCGAGTGAGCCGCCATGGACAAATCTGCCGGGAGCAGATTTGAACGCTGCGAGCAGCGGCCCCGAAGGGGTGAGTCCCAAGGACGGGACGAATTACCCCGGCGAAAAGCGCGCTGGAGCAGGACGCGACTCGCGCTGGCTCGATGAGGCCAATGGCTGCCGGAGGGGACTGCGAATAGCAGTAATGTTTCGCGCAAGCCGCAGGTGCAGGAGGGCCGGCTAGCCCTCCTGCTCGGTTGAGGCGACTGGGATTAAGTAATCACTGAATGACTATCAACCGAAACAATGCTCCGGTGCTCTAACAACCGAACCAGATCACTTAATCAACATCAACATCAACATCAACATCAACATCAACATCAACATCAACATCAATATAAAAATATCACCGATAAAGTGTCTGTGCCCAACGCGCCAACCCGGCGGTGACGGAGCCAAAATCATTGCCCCCCACCAGTGGGATACCCGGCAATTGCTGCTGTAAGGCGGCACGCAGTAATGGCGAGCGGGCACTGCCGCCAGTCAGGTAAATCACATCGGGCGTGATGTGGCTGGTGGCTAGCGCCAGGCTGACTTGCTCTTGAATGCGTTGCAGGGGTTGGGCGATAGCTTCAGCAAGCTGCTGCTGGCTGATAGTTTGCCCTAATTCCGGCTGAACAAAATCCAGTGCTGCGGCGACTTGTTGTTGCTCGGACAGCGCAATCTTGCTCTCTTCTGCGGCGCGTACCAGGCGGTAACTTAAACGTTGTTGATAGACTTTCAACAAGCGCTGAACTTGCTGTGGGTTAGCCGCATCACGGATTAAATCTCGCAAGAAACGGCCATTCACGGTGCTATAGAAATCACTCTGGGCGGGAACATCGTTGGTGGCAACCGCGTTCCAGTAGGGCAATGACGGCATCGCAATGCCTTTTTCGGTCTCGCCTCCCATACCAAACAGCGGCATCAGTTGCTTAAATGCCAACATGATATCAAGGTCATTCCCCCCGACACGGCAACCGCTGTGACCCAGCAGACTTTGCTGGCGGTCGGCCAAACCTTGCCATTTTGGGCCCATTAATAGCACCGAGCAGTCCGTGGTTCCCCCGCCGATATCCACCACTAAAACGGTTTTTTCACTGGTCAGTGTGGCTTCAAAATCCAGCCCCGCAGCCACCGGCTCAAACTGGAAGGCGATATCGCGAAAACCCGCGCGTTGCGCGGCACGCAGCAAAATCCCCTCGGCTTGTCGGTTGGCTTCTTCACCGCCGGAACCTTGGAAGTTAACTGGGCGGCCAATCACCGTCTGGCTAATTTCTGATGACAATACCGCTTCCGCCTGGCGTTTGATGTGGAACATCATGGCGCAGACTAAATCCTCAAACAGCGCCAACTGTTGCGGTTTCAACCCATTGGCACCCAAGAAAGATTTAGGCGATTTTACAAAGTAAACTTCTTCGGGATCTTCAATATAGTGAGCCAGTGCAGACAAGCCGAACATCAAGCTGTCGGCGGCCACCGGAATATCTTCTTCGCGATTGAACGCCATGGCCCGGCGTAATAGTTGCTGATTTTCGTCACTGCCTGTTGGCACCTGCCAATGGCGGTGCAGGCACTCACTTACGGCTTCCCGCGTCGGGGCGCACAGCATCGAGGGCAAATAAACGTCATTATTTTCCAGCACTAGCAATTCGGGCGCATCGTCCCGCATCACGGCAACCGAGCAGTTTGCTGTGCCGTAGTCAAATCCAATGAACATAATTGCCCCCAGGCCAAATAAAGGGCGCGACTTTACCCCAGAGTGAGCGGCGGGGCAATCGTCAAGTCAGGTTATCGCGCTATTTTATCGCGAAATATCCACTGTTAAGCACCTCTGACAAAGGTTGCGTGCGGCCAATCGTTTCGCCATCGACTAAATCAACACCGATATCAATTAACTTACTGAGGGTCGGCGGTAATTCTGCCGGGCCAGCCAGTGTGGCGATATTCGCCCGTTGTGCTGTGCCGTTAATGATGGATATCAGAACCTCATCCATTTGATTTGTATGAATATTGGAAATTAAATTGCTGTTAAATTTCAGATAATCAATGGTATGCGCCGCTAATAATTCAAAATCATTCAGGTTATGGCCAAACTCTTTCACAATAAGTTTACAGCCTAGTAGTTGCAGTTTGGCGAGGAAATTACCAATCGCAAACGGATATTGCAGCAATGTGGCTTCATCGACCATCCAATAGAGACTTTGTGGTGGCAAGGGGGTCTGTGGTAGCAATGTGAGCAGTGACTGGCGGAAATCTTCTTTGAGCAGAGCCACTTCCGACAGCGGGATAGCCAGTGCCAGCCCTTTACGCTGTAGTGCTGGGGCGTGCTCCACTAACAGTTGCTCGCAGACCCAATGGTCGATTTCCGGCTGCAAATTATACAATACCGCCGCTTCCTCAAAGGCAGACTGGCTAACGGCAATATCTTGTGGCCGATTAATCTCGAAACTGACCTGATAGAAGCAGACCGATAGCGGCGTTTTCGGTGGCGCTGTCGGGGTCATCTGTAGCGATAATTGATTTTCACGGAGAATACTTTCGACATCTTCTCGGCTGAGTAGCCCGTGCTGGCGGGCTAGCAGCTGTTTTTGTCGTGGCTGGTAGAGATAAACCTGACCGCGCCCACTGTGCTTGGCGGTATAACAGGCGATGTCAGCTTGCGCCATAATCTCACTGCGCTGACTGTTGTTGCTGCTGATTTGCGTGACGCCAGCACTGGCACCAATACGGTACAGTTTATCTTCCCAGTAGAAATGATAGTCATTGATCATGGATACCAGACTTTGGGTAATGGCTTTGGCGTGAGATAGGGTGCAATTAAGCATCAGTAAACCGAATTCATCGCCCCCCAGTCGTGCGACACAGTCACTATTGCGTAAATGTTGACGCATTAACTGACTAAGTTCTTTGAGCAGTGCATCTCCAGCTGGGTGCCCGGCGGTGTCGTTAACAGCTTTAAAATAATCCAGATCCAAGAAAGCCAGCGCGTGTTGTTGGTTAGAATCGACACTTTTCTGGATAGCCGCTTTTAATTTATTGTCGAAATTAGCGCGGTTTGGCAAGCCGGTGAGATTATCATGTGACGCGCTGTGGCTGAGTTTGCGTATCATTGCGCGCGATTCGCCGACATCCTGGAACACCAAAACTGCCCCAACAATAGTGCCTTCCAGCGTTTTCAGTGGGGCGACAGACTCCTGAATGTCGTAATAATGTCCGTCGCGATGATGTAATACCATCGACTCATTCAGCGAGGAGTAAGGGCGATGGGTGAGACAATGTTCTATTGGATTATCAATTTCCGGCCCATCAACGCCGTCGGTTAGCTTAATAATATGATGCACGGGCTGACCCAGCGCGATGGTATTAGCCCAACCGGTCATTTTCTCCGCGACCGGGTTCATAAAGGTGATATTCATATCCTGATCAGTACAGACCACCGCCTCGCCGATGGAGTCCAGAGTGATATGCAGCCGCTCTTTTTCTTCATGCAGCGCTTCGGTCAGATTTCTGATTTCGGTCATATCCAGCGTGGTGCCCATCAGGCGCAGAATATCGCCATTTTTGTCGCAAATCATATTGGCCTGATTGCGTAAATGAACAATATCGCCATTCGGTAACAATAATCTGAATTCGAGCCGGTAGGGCTTGCGTTGATTGAGTGCAGCGCTGTATTCACGATTAACGCGGTTAATATCATCAGGGTGAATGTATTGCTGCCAAACATCATTATCAACTGGGGTGTTGAGCGGGACATGATAAAGCTCATACATTCGCTTATCCCAACTGATCTGCTGCTTTCTGATATCCAATTCCCAGATACCAATCCCGCCGGCCTCGTTCGCCAGCGTAATGCGCTCCATCAGGCGGCGGTTAACGATTTCGCTCTTTTTCAGGTCATTAATATCTTCGACCTGTGAAATGTAATAAAGCGGCTGTTGCTCATGGTCGCGTACCACGCTCACCACCAACAGCGCCCACACCACCTCGCCATCACTGCGGATATAGCGTTTTTCCATCGAATAACTGGGAATGCGACCATGGTATAGATCCTCGAGCAATTTCAAGTCGACGGAGAGATCTTCCGGGTGAGTTATTTGCTGAAAATTCAGGGTGAGCAAGGTTTCTTGGCGGTAACCCAATAATTTGCACAGCGCTTGATTGACCTGCATCCATTTACCTTCCGGCGACACCAATGCCATGCCGATGGCCGAGTATTCCATGGCATTACGAAAGCGGTTTTCACTTTCAATAATATGTTTTTTTTCCATGCGAAAGGCGTGCATCACCATGGCCATGGCGTGCGGAGGAATCAGCACCATCAATAATGGAATAAAAGAAAATGCCTGAACGGATAGTTTGGCGTCCGCCTGAAGGGTAAATAGGTTGAAGTTGATCATCATTGCAATCAGCAATGTGGCCAGAAAACAGAGAGTAAAAGTCTCAAAACGGGGTAAGCGGATAGATGTCCAGATCAGCGCCATAATAACGAAAGTAAAAGGATAAGGCATATAAATCAGGCTGATATAACAAGCGGTCAGCGAGACTATCATTATCCACGTCATATCAAACAGCGCTTTGGTTTTGGTCGCGAGATTGAAATAACCCCGGCGATAAAGCAGGCCAACCGGGCCTAAAGCCAACATGCCGATAGCTTCGGACATAAACCACACTGTCAGCACTTGGGTAAAGCTGCCGTTTTGCGGCGCTAAATACCAAGCTGCTGCTAATCCGCTGATTAGAGGAACCAAAATCACAGCACAAAGGGCGAATTTGAGCCAACTAAAAAGGTTATTAAGGGGGTCTTTGGGTTGCAAAAGTTTACGCAGTAACCACGCGCCAGCAGCCGACTCCGCGAGGTTGATGAATGTCAGTGGCAGGGGGAACCCACTGATGCCATATAAAATAAAATTAGCGGCAACAATACATATTCCGGCGGCTAATAATTGCCACGACCAATAGCGTGTTGGGAGGTGGAATAACGCTACGACCAATACGGCGGTCGGGAACCATAACGGAGCCAGGTTTTCTGATTGCTCAGAAAGGCGGATACAAAAAAGTGCGAGCAAAAACACCACTATGCTGATGATAGTAATGTGAATAATCGCTTTATTGTCAGGAGCTGGTTTTTCGGCTGCACTGAGATCCATATAGCGCCTTATTTTGCTCGCAAGAATTTTGATTATGATAGGGGAAACCCATCACATAAAAATATACTGTATTTGAAACGCGGTCATATTCAATAGTTTAGTATAGCTGAGCATGGATAGATGTGATTTGTTTACTCCATGCTCAATTAATTATTTTTTTATTATCATAATCATTAAACTAAGAATAGGGTGGCAAGTCCCAGAAAAATGAAAAAGCCGCCAGTATCGGTGATGGCTGTGATCATGACACTGGAACCGATAGCCGGATCACGGCCTAAACGGGCCATAGTCATCGGGATAATGACCCCCATTAGCGCGGCCATTAACAAGTTAAGGATCATTGCCAACGTCATCACGCCACCCATGGCCGGATCGCCATAGAGCAGATAAGTGACAAACCCCATAATCCCGCCCCAGATCAAACCATTGATTAGCGCCACACCCAATTCTCTGAACATCAGGAAAGTCACATTACCCTGCTGAATATGGTGCAATGCCAAGGCGCGGACAATCATGGTGATGGTTTGGTTACCGGTGTTACCGCCAATACCTGCGACGATTGGCATTAATGCCGCCAATGCGACTAATTGCGAGATAGTATCTTCAAATAACCCGATGACCCTTGAGGCCACAAACGCGGTGCAGAGATTGATTGCCAGCCATGACCAACGGGTTCGAACCGCACGGCCTACCGGGGAGAACACGTCTTCTTCCGGACTCAAACCGCCCATGCGCCTTAACGTGGTGTCACTCTCTTCATTGACGACGTCGACTATCTCTTCGATGGTCAGCCGGCCCATTAGTTTGCCTTTGGCATCAATTACCGCGGCGCTGATTAAGTCATAACGTTCAAAGGCACCCGCAGCATCTTCCGCTTTTTGCTCCGGCTGGAAAGTGGTCGGGTTGCTCTCCATCACTTGGAATACTTTCGTATCCGGTGAGTTGAGGAGGATCGCGGTCAGAGGCAGTTCACCGAGTAAGGTATTCTTGCGATCAATAACGAAGATTTTATCCGTGGCATCGGGAATGTTTTTCCGATAGCGCAAATAGCGGTGTACCGTGCCGAGGGTGACATCAGCTCGCACCGTCACCAGTTCGAAATCCATCATTTGGCCGACAGTATCGCGACCATATTGGATAACTTCCCGCACTCTGGCCCGTTGGTCAGGGTCAAGTGAGGTGAGTAAGCGGCCCATTAAGTTACGCGGCAGATATTCGGCCAGATAAGCCTGTTCATCGACATGCAAGGTGCGCATCGCTTTTAACAGATCTTTATCGCTCATCTCTTTGATAAGCGTGTCCCACACTGTCTCAGAGACTTCGACCAGCGTTTGTCCGCGTTTCTCGTTTTTGACTAACCGCCACAATGCCAAACGCTCATCATTGGGTAAGGCTTCGAGTAAGTCGGCAAGGTCAGCTGCGTGTAAATCGTCGAGCAGCGTTTTGATTTCTAATGTTTTTTCAGCAAGTTTCTCATCACTGATCTTTTCGCGGTCTTCCTGACGGCCAAGAATACCATCGACCAAGTCTTTATTATTCAGTAATAGAGAAAGTATTCGATTGCGGATTTCTGCCAGTTTTTTCGCATTATTTTTAGTGCTTTTTTTTGCCGCGGCAGAAAACGAAACCGGA
Organism: Yersinia sp. Marseille-Q5920; assembly: GCF_946902935.1. NCBI lineage: Bacteria > Pseudomonadati > Pseudomonadota > Gammaproteobacteria > Enterobacterales > Yersiniaceae > Yersinia > Yersinia sp. Marseille-Q5920. The sequence continues at coordinate 82,074 of NZ_CAMPQA010000005.1, forward strand.
ATGATTGGTACTGGCATAATGTGTGATGTCCGTGTATATGAAACGAGCGTATGAGTACGAAAGTTTAGGGACTGAGGTCAGTTTCATGGGGGCCAGGGAGTTCACCGTCCACGGACTGCTCGATCCGTTGTGCTTCACGCCGCTCTTGATGATGAGAAATAGAAGCGATCCCTGCAAACAATAAGCGACCAAATAGAATGAGAAAGCTCACCAGTAAGATAATTTTTGTTAGTGGTGTCGATGGCCTTCTTTTCATCATTTTTACCCTTCTTTCTTGAAATAGCAGCTTATTGGTATCAGCAAAAGTTAGCTGCCTTCACGCACCCGAATCACTGACTTGTTGTTGATTCTGTATAAATAAGCTCATCGGGATTCAATCTGATCATGCTTTGGGCGCTTCAGAATCGGCTTCTTCCGAGGGTTCTTCTTCAATGAAAAGCTTCCAGCCCACCACGTCATCCCAATAAGCCTGCTCACGTTCAAAATCTAGTTGTACCAGGTTATTTTGTGCCAGATAACCTGCAGGGAAACGCAATGTCCAGTGGCTGTCATCAGTTATCAGCCGCAGAGTTTCCGGGGTGGTGGTCGATTGACGCTGATTATTCAATAAAGTGCTTAACCGTAATAATTGAATTAGCGGCAAATAATATTTTTTCTTGAATAAATTCAAGCGCGGCAACTCATCAAGCTTAATCCCTTTTCGATGCATACGCACCAAAGTTGCCAATAGCAATTGCTGCTCCTGATTGAAGCCCGGCAAGTTGGTATTTTGCAAGATATAGGCAGAATGGCGATGCATCCCGCTGTGATTAATACTCAGCCCGACCTCATGTAGCATTGCCGCCCACTTTAGCAATGCTTCAAGTTGCGGTTGTACCAGCTTGGTGTTTTGCGCCAACCATTGGGTATAAAGCTGCTCAGTGGTTTCCAGCACCCGGCGCGCTTGTTCCCGGTCAATATTATAGTGTTCTGCTAAACTTTTAGCCGTGCGCTGACGGATATCTTGATGGCGGAAGCGGCCTTCCATCTCATACAGCACGCCTTCACGCAGCGCACCGTCGGATAAACGTAACTCTTTGACTGCCAATGCATCAAACACACCACACAAAATAGCTAAACCGGGCACAAATACCGACTGGCGATCTTCCGATAACCCCGGCAGGCTCAATGCTGAGAAGTGTTTGTATTGCAGCACTTGCTCAACCAGCATTTCGAGGCGCTCTGGGGTGATCAAACCGTCTTTCTCGCCCATTTCCACCAAGACTTCATAAGTGGCTTTTATGGTGCCGGATGCTCCCAGAGCATATTGCCAACCTTGAATTCGGTATTGCCAGGCGAGGTTTTCCAACTTTTGCGCGGCAGCCAGACGGGCACGTTTGAAGTTAGTCTTACTGATTTCGCCGTGTGGGAAAAACTGTTGAGCAAAACTGACACACCCCATACGGCGGCTTTCTACCAGCAGAGGTTCGAAATCTTCGCCAATAACCAACTCGGTTGAACCACCACCGATATCAATCACCAGTTTGCGGCCTTTTTCCGGCTGAGTATGTTCGACTCCCATGAAAATCAGACGCGCTTCTTCCTGACCCGAAATGATTTCGATCGGATAAGGAATAACCTCGGCGGCGCGTTTGAGGAAAGTCTCTGCATTCGCGGCTTGTCGCAGTGAATGCGTACCCACGATACAGACGTTGTCTGGCGAGAAACCTTGCAAACGTTCTGCAAACAGGGCCAGACAAGCCAGACCCCGTTCAATAGCTTCTTCGCTGAGCATATTATTGCTATCCAGACCATCAGCCAGATGCACGCGCTGCTTTAGGCGGCCTAAAACCTGCAATGCGCCGTTAACGACACGGGCAATAACCATATGAAAACTGTTAGAACCCAGATCGATAGCCGCAATTTCTTGCGGTTTTATGGTAGTTGAATTATTGGTTAGCGGCATAGTTTTAGCTCGATACGTCTGGTTGTTCCAGCGCTTTTAAATAATCATAGATGGCAATCTGTGCACGTACTTTGCGCCTATTTCCACGCGGTACATAACGATTACTCAGTTCTTTATCAATATAACGGGCTTTTACCGTGTCGTTGAATAACAGCTCTAAAATATCCAGCACCCGCTGTTTTAACCTCGGGTCCAGTAATGAAACTGCGACTTCAATACGATAATCAATGTTACGGGTCATCCAGTCAGCGGAAGAGAGATAGACCAGTTTGTCGCCTTTATTCTCAAAAACGTACACTCGGTCATGCTCTAAGAAGCGGTCAACAATACTGGTGACTTGAATATTATCGCTGATCCCCGGCATATTTGGGATTAAAGAACACATCCCACGTATTAATAAGCGGATCTTCACCCCCGCACTGGAGGCGCTATATAACCTATCTACCAAGCCTTTATCCACTAAATTATTTATCTTCAGGGTGATACCGGCGCTTTCGCCCGCCTGAGCATTAATAATTTCCTGGTCGATCAGTTGATACAGCATCAAGCGCGAGTTCTGTGGTGACACCATCAAATTATCGAATTTGACCGGGCGGTAAGGATTTTCAATAAAGTTAAATACCCGCCGCACTTCATTGGTAATCCGTGCATCGGCCGTCAGCAAGGAATAATCAGTATAAATTCGAGCTGTTTTCTCATTAAAGTTGCCGGTACCAATATGGGCATAACGCACGATTTCCTCGCCTTCAAGACGGGAGATTAGGAATAACTTGGCATGAATTTTTAGTCCCGGTGCGGAGAAAATAACGTGTACACCGGCGGCCGTTAAGCTTTTGGCCCAGTGAATATTGGCTTCTTCATCGAAACGCGCTTGTAATTCCACCACCACCGTCACTTTCTTGCCATTATGGGCCGCATGGATCATCGACTCAATAATGCGCGAATCTTTCGCGACGCGATAAATATTGATTTTAATGGCTAAAACGCTGGGGTCGAATGATGCCTGACGCAGCAATTCCAATACATGTTCGAAAGTATGATAAGGGTAATACAGCAGCACATCTTGTTCGCGAATAGCATCAAAACCATTGCGGAATTTATCAAACCAAATATGGCGCAGGCGCGGTAAGGGTTTATTCACCAGATTGCTTTTGCCCACATTCGGGAAGCTGATAAAGTCTTTGAAATTATGATAACGGCCACCGGCAATAACCGAGTCATCATTAGAAATACCCAGCTTATTGCGCAGTAATTCCACCATTTCATCCGGCATATCGCGTTGATAAACAAAGCGTACTGGCTCAGCCGTTAGGCGCTGTTTTAAGCTTGATGACATCAATTCCAACAAACTGGATTCCATTTCAGTGACCAAATCATATTCTGCATCGCGGGTCATTTTCATGGAATAGGCATTCAGTGCGTCGTAATCAAAGAAGCCTTTAAAAATCTCATCGAGACAATACCTAAGAATATTATCAAGCAATATCATTGGTTTGCGACGGCGTGGGGCTTCTGGTGGTAAGTTAACGAAGCGCGGCACTTTATCTGAGGGAATTTCTAACAGGGCATAAGCAATATCCTGACCGCGAATGATTTCTACCGCCAGATAGGTGTAATCGTCTTTTAAAAATTGCACCAGATTGGTGTCGTGGTTAATCAGAATCGGCGTGATGTGTTGGCGCAAATGCTGTTTAAAATATTGCTTTAACCAGACTTGCTGGTTTTCGGAAATTTGCCGCTCATTAATCAGGAAGATTTGATTACGTGCCATTTCCAGCAAGAGATCATTATAAAGCCCGTCAAATTCTTGATCCGCTTTCACTATTTTGCTTTGGATTTTTTTAAGCAAATGGCGGGAAGTCACGGCAGAGCCTTGCTCCTCGCTAATCAGAATGCGCCGCTTCAGATCGGCGAAACGGACTTTATAAAATTCATCGAGATTGTTGGAGTAAATGCCAAGAAAACGCATCCGCTCGATAAGTGGATTGCTCTTATCCGCCGCTTCCTGCAATACCCGCTCATTAAAAGATAACCAACTGAGTTCTTTTTCGGTGTAGAGCTTTTCCTGACCCATTGCAACTCCAGTAAGATTATTGTGGGAGTATCTAGTGTCCTTAATCATTATTGCGAAAGTTTGACAAGAAAGTCCAACAGATATCATTAGTTAACTTTGTTCGTTAATAACGCCAACATAGTCATGCAAACGCCACAAAACTGACATAAGATGCACGGTCATCCGGCGCTATATCTATTAAAGATGGGCGCTTGGATTGACAAAATAGACGAAAAACACTGAAAGGGCATGGGGCAACAGCAGATTATGCAGCAAGCGGGCGTGGTAACAACATCAGGGAGAGATAAGCGCCGGGCTGTCATTGAACGTCTGGTGCGTATGTTAGTGACGGGCAGTGGCCTGTTGGTTTTGCTGACATTAATGCTGATTTTTGTTTATTTATTGTACGCAGCGCTGCCTCTGTTTAAGCCAGCTTCAATCAATTTAGATAGTCAGTTTGCCGTGGATCGCACAGCACCCACGCTTGCTCTGGGGGTAGGTACCCAAGGGAAGGTCGGATATCGCATTGATGATAAAGGAAAAGGCTATTTCATCCGGCTAAATCCGCAGGGGGAATCTCCCGCCGGGAGCCTTATCAGTGAGCAACAGTTATCACCGCCGCCGGTGTCAATCAGTCGCGCTGTGGGTGGGCAACCTTTGTATGGCATTGGTCTGAGTAATGGCCGCTTCATGCTACTGCAACCCGACTTTTCAGCGACCGCACCGCGTTGGCAATTTCCTCTGGGTGAGCAGCCGCGTTTTCTGGATTTGAAAGGCCAAAATTTGCATCATTTGGTGTTGGCTGAACCGCAACCGCAGCATTTTTCTCTGGCCGCCACCACGGATGATGGCCGTTTAATGGCTGGCAGATTTACCGCTCAAGGGCAGCAGGTCATCGAGATGACGGAGGTGCCCAAGGCCATTGACCAGCTGTTATTAACGCCCGACGGGCGTTTGCTCTATCTGTTATCCGGTCATCAGCTCTATATTTACCAATTTGGCACTGAGCTTGCCTTGCGTGAAATTGTCTCTTTGTTAGCGGATAAATCGGCGGATGATAAACACCCACCGCAAGGGCCATTGATACTTTCTCTACTGGCAGGGGGGAAGTCACTGCTGGTTCAAGCGCCGGACGGTGTTGTTACGCAGTGGTTTGATGTGCCCAAAGAGCCGAACAATCAATATCATTTGACCCGGATTCGCAGCTTTACTCCCGCAAGTAAGGGCTTACTGACGACTGAAAATGCGCGGCGGGTATTTGCTTCATTATCGCCACAAGGTGAGTTATCGCTCTTTTCCAGTATCCAGTCTGCACCGCTATTACAACATAAACTGGCTGCGGGTATTACCCATGCCGCGTTCTCCCCCTGGGGCGATAGTCTGCTGGTAGAGAATGCCGCCGGTTGGTCTACCTATCAATTAGACAATCGCTATCCTGATATCAATTGGCGTAGCCTATGGCAGCGGGTGTGGTATGAAAATTATCCCGAACCGGCTTATGTCTGGCAGTCAAGTTCGGCACAAGAGAACTATCAAGCCAAATTCAGTCTGATACCCATCATCTTCGGCACATTAAAAGCGGCGGGTTATGCCATGTTATTCGCCGTACCCTTGGCATTGGCCGGTGCTATTTATACTGCTTATTTTATGTCGGCGGGCTTACGGCGAATTGTTAAACCGACAATTGAGATGATGGGGGCATTCCCGACGGTGGTTATCGGTTTGATTGCCGGTATTTGGCTGGCACCGGTCATTGAGCATTATTTGACCGGCATCTTGTTGTTGCCGCCATTGCTGGCCCTGACAATTTTATTGTGTGGCTGGGGGAGCGCGCGATTGTCGGCAAAAACGCAACGCCAATTGCCCGCGGGCTGGGATATCATTATTTTGCTGCCGGTTATTCTGTTGACTGGCTGGCTGGCACTCTGGCTAGGGCCGAAACTGGCGATAGGGGTGCTGGGGGGGCCGTTACATGAATGGTTGGGCGATAATTATTCTCAGCGCAATGCTTTAGTGGTTGGGGTTGCCATGGGGTTCGCCCTGATTCCGGTTATTTTCTCACTGGCTGAAGATGCGCTATTTAGTGTTCCGCCATCACTGAGCCAAGGCTCACTGGCATTGGGGGCGACACCTTGGCAGACATTAATTCGTGTTATTTTACCATCGGCTTATGCGGGTATTTTCTCGGCGTTAATGATTGGTTTTGGCCGCGCGGTGGGGGAAACCATGATTGTGCTGATGGCGACCGGGAATTCGCCAATTATCGATGGCAGCATTTTCCAAGGGCTACGGGCAATGGCCGCCAATATTGCCATTGAAATGCCGGAGGCCGTAATAGGAAGTGGCCATTATCGGGTACTATTCTTGACGGCGTTAGTGCTGTTTTGTTTCACATTTTTAGTTAATACACTCGCCGAATCCATTCGCCTGCGGTTACGTGAACGCTATCAAATGGAGCCAACTGCGTGATGACCAACTCGACTAAAAAGTGGTTTGCATCCGGTTCGCCGTGGATCTGGCTGACTGCCGGGGCGGTGAGTATCAGCTTGTTGGCCTTGCTGGGTGTGGTCTTATTATTGGCGGGGCAGGGGATGCGTTATTTCTGGCCCAGCCCAGTTTACCTGTTTGAACTCAAGCAAACTGCCGCCGGCCCAGTTAGGGTCATTGGCGAAATTTATCAGCAACAGTCTCTCCCGCGCCAGCAGTTAGAGCAGGCGGGCATTATTTTACCGCCAGAGTCGGGCGCGACCCTGACCCGTTATCTGATTAAGACCGGCAACCGCGAGATACAAGGGCAAGATTTTCATCGGCTGCTGGACACGGATATTCAACAGCGCAGTCAGCCCAAAGATTTGTTGGTATTAGAAAGACAAAACAATGGCACCGCATATGGTTTTCTCGCAGGAATGCGGGATAACGGCCAGCCCGTCGTGGGGGATAATTTAGCGCTGGAGCTGCAAAAGCGCATTCCGGTGATACAAGCGCTGGTTAGGCAGTCCCAGGATATTCAGTTCCGCCAAATGAACATGCTGAATCAGCAGTTTGAAGCACTGCGGTTACAGAAAAAACGCCTGCAAATGACGAATGATTTTGACAGCAAATCACAAGACAGAATTGAAGCTGAATGGGGCGAACTCCAGCGTAGCCATCAGGCGATGATGGAAAAATTGCGCGGCCTGCAAACGGACCAAAACCGCTACACCCTGCTGTTGCGGGATATGAATGGGCAAGTTCATCCACTGCCGCTGAGCCAAATCGACCGCGCCTGGTACCCTAATGATATGAGCCTCTGGCAGAAACTGCGCCATTTTACGGTGCAAATGAATAAGTTTCTGACCGATAATCCACGTAATACCAACACTGATGGCGGTGTGTTTCCCGCTATTTTTGGTACCGTGCTGATGGTGATATTAATGTCCATAGTGGTCATGCCACTGGGGGTGATTGCGGCGGTTTATTTACACGAATATGCAGGAAAAAATGCGCTGACCCGGATGATTCGTATTTCCGTGGTGAATTTAGCGGGCGTGCCGTCCATTGTTTATGGAGTATTTGGCCTCGGTTTCTTTGTCTATTTGATTGGCGGTTCACTGGATAAACTATTTTATCCCGAAGCTCTGCCCAGCCCGACATTCGGTACGCCGGGTGTGCTATGGGCGGCATTAACACTGGCTTTATTGACATTGCCGGTGGTGATTGTGGCGACCGAGGAGGGGTTATCTCGCATCCCGGCCAACTTGCGGCATGGCTCCTTGGCGTTGGGGGCGAGCAAAGCCGAGACATTGTGGCATATTGTGTTGCCAATGGCCGCTCCCGCCATGATTACCGGGCTGATTTTAGCGGTTGCGCGAGCCGCAGGGGAAACGGCCCCATTGATGCTGGTGGGGGTGGTGAAATCAGCACCGCTCTTGCCAGTGGATGGTGTTTTCCCTTTCCTGCATTTAGAACGTAAATTTATGCATTTAAGCTTCCAAATATACGATATGGCATTCCAAAGTCCCAATGTAGAAGCTGCCCGGCCATTAGTGTTTGCCACCGCGTTATTACTGGTGATTATTGTGGTTGGTCTTAATTTAGCGGCGATAGGTATTCGCCATCATTTACGCGAAAAATATCGTGGTTTAATGCTATGACTAAACTTTTTAACCCGCAGGATAATTTATGGGACTTTTGATGCCGGATTCGCTGCCGCTATTAGATGTGCAGCAATTAACTCATGAGCAAACTGCACTGGCGGTCAAAAAGCTCAATTTATTTTATGGCGACAAACAGGTGCTGCACGATATTTCTTTTAATGTGCCCCGGCACCGTGTTACTGCGCTGATTGGCCCCTCTGGTTGTGGCAAATCAACTTTGTTGCGCTGCTTTAATCGAATGAATGATTTGCTGGATAACTGCCGCCTCGAAGGTCAAATTTTTCTTGGTAATGAAGCGATTACTGAGAAAAATACTGATGTTGCTGCTTTGCGTCGGCGAGTCGGCATGGTCTTCCAGCGGCCTAATCCTTTCCCAAAATCTATTTATGAGAATGTGGTCTATGGCCTGCGCTTGCAGGGGATCCGCGACCGGCGGGTGCTTGATGAAGCTGTAGAGCGCTCATTGCGGGCCGCTGCACTGTGGCATGAAGTTAAAGACCGGTTGCGTGAAAATGCTTTTCGTCTCTCCAGTGGTCAACAGCAGCGCTTAGTGATAGCCAGAGCGATTGCGATTGAGCCGGAGGTACTCTTGTTGGATGAGCCGACATCGGCATTAGACCCTATTTCGACATTGACTATCGAAGAGCTTATTACTGAATTAAAACAGCAATATAGCGTGGTTTTAGTGACCCACAATATGCAACAGGCGGCCAGGGTTTCAGATTATACTGCATTTATCCACCAAGGGTGTTTAGTGGAATATAATGACACTGACGCGCTGTTTACTTCGCCACATCAGCGACGTACCGAAGATTATATTACCGGGCGCTACGGCTAATCAGTCCGATTATATAATCATAGCAGACCACTCCACCTTTCTAAGGTGTTCTCTTTATTTATCAATTGCGATTTAAGTTTATACTTTCATGTGCCGCTTGTTATTGAGGTGACTATTGAATGGAAGCATTAAGTGAAAGAGCTATTGATAACTCAGCCTGATTTTATGGAGACATTTAACTGTGTCGGTACAGCTTGTCGTGAACATTGCTGTAAAGGTCAAAATGTGACGCTGGATAGAAATCGTTATCAAAAATATATTAAAAGCCCTTACGCAGATATCAAACGTATTGCCATTAGCCATATTTCCGTTACCCAAGACAGCCTTGCCTCTTGGGCCAATATCCACCCCGACAGCCAAGGGTGTTGCCCCTTTCTTGATGAACAACAGTTATGTCAAATTCACAAACATGCAGGCGCTAATGCACTGAGTAACTGTTGTGCGACTTATCCCCGCATCGAGCATATTTATAAAAATCAGAAAATAAAAAGTATGTCACTTTCCTGCCCGGAAGTTACGCGGAAAGTCTTATTTTCTCCGGAAGCATTAACATTGCGATTTTCGACTATCCATCAATATGATTATTATAAAGCGCCGGATATTATTATTGACCAGCGGCTAGCCAATCGTGCTTGTGTCGCTATTATTGCTGCAAGTGAAGAGAGTAATGTTATTGAAGAAAGCCTATGGGCAATAAACCTTTTTTTGCAGATGGACCTAATGGGTTCAGATGTGAATAAAAATAAAATGGCCGAGATTGATAGTTTACGTGCCAAGTTAATATCCGCCGTCGCCTCGGGGAAAGCTGCTGATGCCTTAATGGCTATAGATTATTCTCCCGCAATTCGTTGCGAGCTATTAGATTACTTTCGTCATTTTATGGCACAAATGCCCGATATCCGTGGCAAAAATGTATTGGCGGCCTATGCAAATACTTTGCAGATAATTCTCAGCGATAAACTGACGAGTCCGAAGAGTATTGAACAGAAATTAAGTGATGCCTGGCATCAGTATGCATTGCCATTTTTCATGCAGCACAATTCAGTATTGCGTAATTATTTTCTTTATCGTATTCATCATGACCAATTAGCCATGGGGGATAAGTCGGCGGTTGCTGTATTTAATCTTCAAGTGATAGATTTTTTCTTTCTGAAAGCACTCATCTCAGCCCATGTTAGCCATCACGGAGAGATAACCGAAAGTCACGTGATTGATATCATATATTCTTACCATGCGTGTCGTGATTCCACTGATAACTCAAGCCAGAAGTTTAAACAAGATGTCATGGATTTAGCGCTAAAAGAGGATTTCCCCTTATTATCGCTGCTGACGTAAATGGATGTTGGGGCCAACTGAATTAGCCCCGAAAAATTAAGCACTCTTTATCGATGGGGTTTTATATTTAGCCAAATATTGCGGCTGGAAAATACACATGCGAATGGCAGTGCGATATTCACCATTGATAAAGAACTCTTGTTTTAACTCGCCTTCCAATTCAAAGCCCAATTTGCTGTAGATATGAATTGCTTTCTCATTTTCTTTATCCACAATCAAATACAGTTTATAGAGGTTCAGTACGGAAAAACCGTATTCCATTGCTAACTTTGCTGCTGAACCGGCATAACCTTTGCCTTGATGGGCTGGGTCGATAATAATCTGAAACTCAGCACGGCGATGAATGTGATTAATTTCAACTAACTCAACCAGACCGACTTTTGTCCCCTGGCTTTCAATAATAAAGCGGCGTTCGCTTTGATCATGAATATGTTTATCATACAGATCAGACAGCTCGACGAAAGCCTCATAAGGCTCTTCAAACCAATAGCGCATAACGCTGGCATTGTTATCTAACTGATGTACAAACGGCAGATCATCCCGTTCCAACGGACGTAACCGGACGCTGCTAGTGGTAGACATGCTGATTCCTCATATGACGACAGCGGCTGCTGCCCTAAAAATTATACTATTAGCACAAGGTATAAGCACAGGGGAATTAAAAAAGGCGCTCACCTTAAATGGCTGCGCCTTTAATCAATATCACTTAACCTGTCTTTACTCAGCCGCATAACCCTGTGGTGGCAAACGTTTATCATCTAACCACGCTGCATTCTCGCGCATTGCTAAACGGCCATCAGTAAACCAACCGACCACTAACGGGTAAATACTGTGTTCTTGAGTTTGGACTCTCTCGACCACATCCTCTTCAGTATCATCACTGAAAATCGGGACTTTGGCTTGCAGGATGACCGGGCCGCCATCCAGTTCTTCCGTCACAAAATGGACTGAAGTACCGTGCTCAAGATCGCCGTTTTCCAATGCTTGACGATGGGTATGCAAGCCGGGATATTTCGGTAACAGTGAGGGGTGAATATTCAACATCCGACCAGCATAATGCTGAACAAACTCTGGACTGAGAATGCGCATATAGCCCGCCAGTACCACTAAATCAGGCTGATATTCATCAATAGCTTGCGCTAATGCCAAATCGAAACTGGCACGCGAGGCATAAGATTTGGCATCTATTGCATGGTGTGCAATGCCCGCCAATTCAGCACGCTCTAATCCATAAGCTTGCAGATTATTACTGAAGACAGCACTAATCTCGCCTGAAATACGCCCTTGCTGTTGGGCGTCTATCAGTGCCTGCAAATTACTGCCTTGGCCCGAGACCAAAACCACTATTTTTTTCATAATACCCTTCGGACTTGAAGCTGCAGGGGTGTTGGCTGCACTCACTTACCCGAATCATTTACTGATGTAAACTCATCGGGTTCATTCATTTGCCGCCTACCTGCCACTTCAATGACTTTGGGTAATACCCTTCGGACTTGAAGCTGCAGGGGGGTTGGCGATGTTATGGATTGATAATAACTTGCTCTACACCATCTGCCGCCGCCGCTATGACACCAATTTTCCAAGCTTTTTCGCCAGAGGCTGTCAGCAACTCAACCGCTTTATCTGCCAGTTCCGCAGGTAAGGCAACAACCATGCCGACGCCGCAGTTAAATGTGCGGTACATTTCGTGGCGGCTAACATTACCGGCCTCTTGCAACCAGCTAAATACTGCGGGCCACTGCCAGCTATTTTCATTAATAACCGCTTGAGTTCCTTGTGGTAATACGCGTGGGATATTTTCCCAGAAGCCGCCACCGGTCAAGTGAGCAATCGCATGGATATCAAGTTGCTCAATCAAGCTAAGAATGGATTTTACATAGATTTTGGTCGGTTCCAGCAAATGGTCGGCCAGAGATTTACCGTCTAATTGAGTCTGTTCTGGGTCAGTATTGCTGACTTCCAGAATTTTACGCACCAGTGAATAGCCATTAGAATGCGGGCCGCTGGCACCTAAAGCCACCAGAGCATCGCCCGGCGCGACTTTACTGCCGTCGATGATTTCAGATTTTTCGACCACGCCGACACAAAAGCCTGCTACGTCATAATCTTCGCCGTGGTACATCCCCGGCATTTCGGCGGTTTCGCCCCCAACCAGTGCACAACCTGACTGTTTGCACCCTTCGGCAATCCCGGTAATCACACTGGCGGCAGTATCCACATCCAGTTTACCAGTAGCAAAGTAGTCAAGGAAAAACAGTGGCTCAGCACCTTGGACCACCAAGTCGTTAACACACATGGCGACCAAATCGATACCGATGGTATCGTGGCGTTTCAGATCCATCGCCAGACGCAGCTTGGTGCCGACGCCGTCAGTGCCTGAAACCAGAATAGGTTCACGGTATTTTTGTGGCAAAGCGCACAGGGCACCGAACCCGCCCAATCCCCCCATCACTTCTGGGCGACGAGTTTGTTTAACCACACCTTTTATGCGATCAACAAGGTCATTGCCGGCATCAATATCTACACCTGCGTCTTTATAGCTGAGAGAGGTTTTGTTGGTCACTGCGAGGTCCCCGTGGTTGAGCTTTGGAAGAAAACGCGACAATTCTAACAGCGCAGGCAAACGTTTGCGAGTGGCTTGTGATATCACGCTGATTTTTAGCTTACTTGACTTAATAATGGTTTTCTATTGATCTGAATCAGGCTATTCATTGTGGTGTTCAAAAAAAAAGGCGGTATAATCTCGCGATTTTTTTGGCCGCCAGTCGCCTAACCAGGAGAAAAATAATGAAGATCGTTGAGGTGAAACACCCGCTAGTAAAACATAAACTTGGTTTGATGCGTGAGAATGATATCAGTACAAAGCGTTTTCGCGAGTTAGCGTCTGAAGTGGGAAGTTTACTGACTTATGTAGCAACCGCCGATTTAGAAACTGAAAAAGTCACCATCGAAGGGTGGAATGGGCCGGTTGAGATTGAACAGATTAAAGGTAAGAAAATCACGGTAGTGCCCATTTTACGTGCCGGTTTGGGCATGATGGAGGGGGTCTTGGAAAATGTCCCTAGTGCGCGAATTAGTGTGGTAGGGGTTTATCGTGATGAAGAAACGCTGAAGCCAGTACCTTACTTCCAGAAACTGGTGTCAAATATCGATGAGCGCATGGCGCTGGTGGTTGACCCGATGCTGGCAACCGGTGGTTCAATGATTGCGACCATTGATTTACTTAAGAATGCTGGCTGTAAGAGCATCAAAGTATTGGTGTTGGTTGCCGCACCTGAAGGTATTAAAGCATTGGAAGCCGCTCATCCAGATGTCGAGCTGTACACTGCTTCCATCGATCAAGGTCTAAATGAACACGGCTACATCATCCCAGGATTGGGTGATGCCGGTGATAAGATTTTCGGAACCAAATAACTTCTAGATAGCCGACTCGATAGTCGGCTTTTTTTTGAATAATTTTTAGCATTCAACACAACACCATATAACTTTCATTAGAGGATAGAGAAAATGAGCCGTCGCACCATTGGCGTCAGCGAGCGTCCACCGCTGCTCCAGACGATCCCCCTGAGTTTCCAACACTTGTTTGCGATGTTTGGTGCCACTGTTTTAGTTCCTATTCTGTTTAAAATTAATCCGGCAACAGTGCTGCTATTTAACGGTGTCGGAACCTTGCTTTACTTATTCATTTGTAAGGGAAAAATCCCAGCTTATCTGGGGTCCAGTTTTGCCTTTATTTCACCGGTATTACTGTTGTTGCCATTGGGATACGAAGTCGCCCTGGGCGGTTTTATCATGTGCGGCGTGCTGTTCTGCCTGGTGGCGCTGATTGTGAAAAAAGCCGGTACCGGTTGGTTGAATGTGCTATTCCCACCCGCGGCGATGGGGGCGATTGTTGCGGTTATCGGCCTTGAATTGGCTGGCGTAGCTGCGGGAATGGCTGGGCTACTACCTGCGGAGGGGGTAACCGTCGATTCAAGCACTATCATCATTTCAATGGTGACCTTGGGGGTGACCATCCTCGGCTCGGTGCTATTTCGCGGTTTCTTCGCCATTATCCCTATTCTGATTGGTGTGTTGGCGGGCTATGCCTTGTCATTTGTGATGGGCGTGGTTGATTTGGCCCCTATTCGCGATGCCCACTGGCTTGCTTTACCGACATTCTATACCCCGCGTTTTGAGTGGTTTGCCATTCTGACCATCTTGCCCGCCGCATTGGTGGTGATTGCCGAGCATATTGGGCATTTGGTGGTAACGGCGAATATTGTGAAAAAGGATTTAATTCGTGATCCCGGCCTGCACCGTTCAATGTTTGCCAATGGTATTTCGACTGTGATTTCCGGCTTCTTCGGTTCCACACCGAATACCACTTATGGTGAAAATATCGGGGTTATGGCAATTACCCGCGTTTACAGCACTTGGGTGATTGGTGGTGCCGCGATTCTGGCGATAATGCTCTCTTGTGTTGGCAAATTGGCTGCGGCAATTCAGGCGGTTCCAGTGCCAGTCATGGGCGGTGTTTCACTGCTGCTATACGGTGTTATTGCGGCGTCAGGTATCCGTGTGTTGATCGAGTCCAAAGTGGACTACAACAAAGCACAAAACTTGATCTTAACCTCCGTCATCCTAATTATTGGGGTGAGTGGCGCGAAAGTGAACATTGGTGCAACTGAACTGAAAGGCATGGCGCTGGCAACAGTAGTAGGCATCGGCCTGAGTCTGTTGTTCAAGGTTATCAGTTTGATCCGCACTGAAGAAGAGATTATTGAGGCCACGGAAGAAGAGCTGACACTGAAATAAAGTGATTGCTGGTCGAGCTGCGTTTGTCGGTTCGGCCAGTTTTTCGCCTCAGATCAGGTTTTTATGCTGTTGCCCATTTTTGTGGTAAACTTGTCACGTTTTCCCGCCCGTTTTGTTGGTTGAGGTGCTTCTGAATACGCCGGCACAGCTTTCACTGCCACTTTATCTTCCCGATGATGAAACTTTTGCTAGTTTTTATCCGGGGGAGAACCCATCCCTATTAGCGGCGATCCAGTCTGCTGTTCACCAGTCTCATGGCAGTTATATCTATTTCTGGTCGCGCGAAGGCGGTGGCCGCAGCCATTTGTTGCATGCTGCTTGTGCTGAGTTATCGCAAAAAGGTGAGGCGGTGGGTTATGTCCCGCTGGATAAACGCGCTTATTTTGTGCCGGAAGTGTTGGATGGCATGGAGCAATTGGCTCTGATTTGTATTGATAATATTGAGTGCATTGCAGGTGATGAACAGTGGGAAATGGCGATATTTAATCTTTATAATCGCATTGTAGAAACAGGGCGTACCCGCTTACTGATTACCGGCGATCGCCCACCGCGGCAGTTGAATCTCGGTTTACCTGACCTGGCTTCCCGGCTTGATTGGGGGCAAATCTATAAATTGCAGCCCTTGTCTGATGATGAAAAATTGCAAGCTTTGCAATTACGCGCCAAATTGCGGGGTTTTGAATTACCGGAAGATGTCGGCCGTTTTCTGCTAAAGCGCCTGGACAGGGAAATGCGCACGCTGTTTATGACGCTGGATCAGCTTGATCGCGCCTCTATTACTGCGCAGCGCAAACTGACCATCCCCTTTGTGAAAGAGATCCTCGGATTATAGATATTGAACGAATAAGCGGCCTCGCACTCGTTCAATCATTATCTTTTAACGACTGATTAAATCACTTCAAAATTTCTAATACTTGTTCTGGTGGGCGGCCAATACGCGCTTTGCCGTGATAAACCACAATTGGGCGCTCGATAAGCTTAGGGTTATCACTCATGGCTTGCAGCAATTGCTGTTGTGTCAGCGCGTTATCTGCCAGATTCAACTCCTTATAGAGTTCCTCCTTGGTGCGCATCAATTGGCGGGCGTCACTGAAGCCCAATTGTTGCAGTAATTCTTTTAACGTCGACACCGAGGGCGGGGTATCTAAATACAATACCACTTGCGGTTGAATGCCCTGTTGCTCAACTAATGCGAGTGTTTCCCGGCTTTTGGAGCAACGCGGATTGTGGTAAATCGTGACGTTTTTCATAGTAACTTTCCTTAGGACTTCTGGTATTTACGGAAGCGCTCATTCAATTGGCGCAACTGGTCAATACGGGCATCATAGCGAGCCTGTTCTAAACTCCCTAACTTCATCCGCGCACTGGCATCACTGAGCAAGCCAATGGCTTGAGTCAATTTACCACTCAATGCCAGGCTTTCTGCACGCGCTGCCAGTTCTTGATCGCGCAGGCCCAGTGCCGCCGCCGCTTGTGCCAATAAATCCCAGCCGTTAGGGTCATTCGGATAGCTGAAAGTATAACGGCGCAAGATTTTGATGGCCTCTGCCGGTTTTCCGCCCTCAACATAAGCATTAGCCAGATTCAGTTGTAATACCGGCTGCTCATCTTTCAGATTGGCTGTTGCGGCTTGCAGGCGGCTAATGGCGCTAGCGGCTTTATTTTGCCCCAAATCGATATCAGTCATTAAATCGAGGAACCAAATGTTGCCCGGCTGTTGGGTTAACAGCGGTTGTAACTCATTACGGGCTTCATCGTATTTTTTTGCCTGGTACCATAAAATGGCCTGGCCGTATTTAGCGGCCAATTGCTCGCGCGTCGTCCCTTTACTCAGGGTTTCCAATAGATCGGGCGTCAGGCTATTTTCGGTCGAACCATACATGCCCAAAATACGAACTTTGGCGAACAAATAATCTTGCGACGAGGCAATCGGGTGCGGTTTCATCTGATTAGCCCGGTTACGCGCATCAGATAATCGGCTGTCGGGTAATGGGTGAGTCAAGAGCATTTCCGGTGGTTTGGATGCATATCGCGACTGATCGGCTAATTTTTGCAGGAAGTTCGGCATCGCTTGTGGATCAAACCCTGAACGTTGTAGCACTTGAATGCCAATTCGATCGGCTTCCTGTTCATTGCCTTGGGTAAAGCTGATAATCCCTTGCTGAGCACCGGCTAATGTACCGCTCAAGCCCGCCATACCCGCCTGTGGGCTGGCCATTGTTAGCAGAATAGACCCTAGCACACCCACCCACGTCAGGGGGGCCATGCGCTGCTGTTCTTCCATTGCTCGCGCCAGATGGCGCTGAGTGACATGCGATATTTCATGGGCTAATACCGAGGCCAGTTCGCTCTCATTATCGGTATAGCGGAACAGGGCCGAGTGCAGCACCACATTGCCACCAAAGAATGCAAAGGCGTTTATCTGGTCGTTATTCACCAAGTAGAAATGAAATGGTGTACGCACCGAATAAGCATTGGCGACTAAGCGGTTACCCAGCGAATTGATATATTGTGTCAATAATGGGTCATAAATCAGTGGAGCACTGGCGCGCATCTGGCGGACATAAAAGTCCCCCATGGCTTTTTCCTGATCAATACTTAATGTTGCCCCCGCTGAAGTACCGATATCGGGCAGCAGGTCTTGGGTCTGTGTCTCAGCATTGACAGCTATAGGGTTGGTAAGCAGTAAGCTACTGAGCAATGTAGCTATCACCGTCTTACTTACCCGACCTGTTTTATTTAACTGACCTGTTTTATTTAGCTGACTTGTTTGACTTAGCTTATCTGTCATAAACGAGGTTGCCCCTACTGATGTAATGACAATTAGACTCCGAGATGTGTAAGAGTTCTTCTTCCTTGCACTGCTCTCCAGTACAATCATCACGGAAGCGAACTAGATCACAAAAATAGTCTTAAATAGGTCAAAGGTTAAGCTCATCATCCCTAACTGAGACTCGCAACTATCTTAGTCAGCATATAGGTATAAAGAAATAGTTATATAAAGGAATGGCGATAAAGAAACGGCTGGCGCGTAAAACTGACCTTCGGGTTATGCCCCTGTATGATGGGGTTGTTTAAGGAATTCCCCAATCTGCGGATTCCTCATGGTACTTAAGGAGCAATTTCGGATGCTAGAGCTGTTGTTACAATGGTATCGCCGTCGTTTTACCGACCCGCAGGTTATCGCGTTACTGGTTATTCTGTTGGCTGGGTTCTGTATTCTCTACTTCTTTAGCGGTATTTTGGCCCCGCTATTGGCGGCGATTGTTCTGGCGTATCTGTTAGAGTGGCCGACGGCTCGGTTACAGCGTATTGGTTGTTCGCGCCCGTGGGCGGCCAGTATTGTGTTGGTGGTGTTCGGCGGTATTGCGTTGTTGGCGGTGTTTGTTGTTGCTCCCACCGTCTGGCAACAGGGCAATAATCTGATGTCAGATATGCCGAAAATGCTGAATAAATTCAATGCGTTTGCTCAAACTTTACCCTCGCGCTACCCCGCATTGGTGGATGCCGGTATTGTCGATATGATGGCGGAAAATCTGCGCAGCAAGCTCTCTGGTATGGGCGAGTCAGTGGTGAAAATTTCGCTAGCTTCATTAATCGGCTTACTGACATTGGCTATCTATTTGATTTTAGTGCCGCTGATGCTGTTTTTCCTGCTCAAAGATAAAGAACAAATGCTGAATGCTGTGCGCCGTATTTTACCGCGCAATCGGGGTTTGGCGGGGCAGGTTTGGCTGGAAATGAACCAACAGATTACCAACTATATTCGCGGAAAAGTGCTGGAAATGGTGGTGGTTGGTATCGCCACGTATTTGGTGTTCTTCGTGCTGGGGATGAATTACGCCCTGTTGCTGGCGGTGTTGGTCGGTTTTTCTGTTCTGATTCCGTATATTGGCGCGGTGATTGTGACCATTCCGGTGGTGTTAGTGGCGTTATTCCAATGGGGCATTGGCGCAGATTTCTGGACGCTTTTTGTCGCCTATTTGGTGGTGCAGGGGCTGGATGGCAACTTGTTGGTGCCAGTGTTGTTCTCGGAAGCCGTGAATTTGCATCCGCTGGTCATTATCTTGTCAGTGATTATTTTTGGTGGGATGTGGGGCTTTTGGGGGGTGTTTTTTGCCATCCCGTTGGCGACTTTGGTCAAAGCCGTTATTCATGCCTGGCCGGAGGAGTTTATCCCGGATGCGGATTAACTATCCCCTGTGCCCTTGATGCCGCAGCGGTGTTAGCTGCACTCACTCACCCGAATCACTGACCGGAGTCAGCTCATCGGGATGAGTTCGCTGGCTGCCTTGCTGCAACAGCAATGGCTTTGGGGATCATTCGATTTATTGCCAATAAAAAAGAGCGTTTGAGCGCTCTTTTTTGCAATTTATCGGTCAGGGCCGGTGTGTTATGACTCAAGCACTTTGGCGTAAATAGTCCAAAACGATATCGTGGTGATTAGTGGTTTTGAAATTATCAAACACATGCTCCACCTTGCCATCAGTACCTATTAAGAAGCTGATGCGATGGATGCCGTCGTAGGTTTTCCCCATAAAGCTTTTCTCGCCCCAGACGCCAAATTGCTCTGCAACTTCATGATTTTCATCAGACAGCAAAGTGAAATTCAGCAGCTCTTTTTCGGCAAAACGTGACAGCTTTTCAGGTTTATCGGTGCTAATACCCAGCACTTCAACACCTGCATTTTTCAATTCATCCATATTGTCGCGCAGACCGCAGGCCTGAACAGTACAGCCAGGTGTCATGGCTTTCGGATAAAAATAGACCAAGACACGTTGTCCCTGGAAGTCGGCCAAACTAATTTGCTCGCCGTCTTGGTCGGGCAAACTAAACTTCGGCGCAATATCACCGGCTTTCAATGGGCTCATTACTAACTCTCCATTCGTGAGTCATGCTGTGGATAGTTCACAACGCTAATACTGCCTTGTGCGTTGAGTTCTGTACATAGCTGATAAAAAGCGTCTTCGATTATCGAACTGTTTTGGCTGGCTGGGCTGTGGGCACTTATCTGGATATGCAATCGCGCAGGAAGGTCACCTTCAGCCGGTTGAGTCTTGGAAACCAGCTCCGCAATATTCATATTGTGGCAATGAAACAGATTGGTAAACCGTTCAATAATATGGGGGGAATCATTAACTTCAACTTTGACCCATACGGTGTCAGGCATGGCTTTCTGATTTTGCGCATTGGTCCGTTTCATTACAATCAGCAAATCAAGCTCTGCACCTTTTGGCGGCAAGGTGGATTCCAGTTGGGTGATGGCGTTCCAACTGCCCGAAAGCAGCATAATAAAGGTGAATTCCTCACCGAACATGGCCAGCCGGCTATCTTCAATATTACAACCGCAGCTACTGACATGGCGGGTGATGGTGTTCACTATTCCAGGGCGGTCAGCACCGAGTGCGGTAATGACCAGATAATGTTCAAGCTGCGGCAAAATCGCTCTTCCTGTCATGCTCTTTGGGGTTACCATGGTAAACATAAAAAAAACCTGCTGCCAAGCGCTTACAACACAGTTGTTTACTTGCTTTTGGGTAGAGGTCAAAAGTACCATGAGGAACTTGTTTAAGGAGTGGGTGGGCAATGTTTATGGGAAGTCCAGAATTTACAGAAAATCGAATGTTTACCGGAAGCATAGTTGCACTGATAACGCCGATGGACAACAAGGGTGCTGTCGATCGCGCGAGCCTTAAAAAACTTATCGATTATCATGTGGCCAGTGGCACTGCGGCGATTGTTTCCGTCGGCACGACCGGCGAATCAGCAACACTGAATCATGATGAGCATGTCGATGTGGTCTTGCAAACCCTCGAATTGGCCGATGGCCGCATTCCAATCATTGCCGGAACAGGCGCGAATGCCACCTCCGAAGCGATTTCTCTCACACAGCGGTTCAATAATACCGGTGTGGTGGGTTGCTTGACGGTAACACCGTATTATAACCGCCCGATGCAGGAAGGGTTATATCAGCACTTCAAAGCGATTGCTGAAAGTACCGATTTGCCACAAATTCTCTATAATGTGCCATCGCGTACCGGTTGCGATATGTTACCGCCGACCATTGCCCGTTTAGCTAAGATTAAAAATATTGTTGCTGTGAAAGAAGCAACAGGGAACTTAAGTCGTGTAAGTCAGATCCAAGTGCTGGTTGATGATGAAGATTTCATCCTGCTCAGTGGTGACGATGCGAGCGGTTTAGACTTTATGCAATTGGGTGGCAAAGGGGTTATTTCGGTGACAGCAAACATTGCTGCGCGCGAAATGGTTGAACTTTGCGCATTGGCTGCACAGGGTAACTTTGCAGAGGCACGCCGTTTGAATCAGCGCTTGATGCCGTTGCATCAGCATTTATTTGTAGAAGCAAACCCAATTCCGGTGAAATGGGCCGCGAAGAAGCTGGGGTTAATGGCGAATGACACAATGCGTCTGCCAATGACCCCACTGACTGACCCGGCTCAACGGGTTGTGGAAGACGCGCTGAAAAGCGCAGGTTTGCTGTAACTCTTAGGGAAATTTGATGGCAATAACATTGCAAAAGTCGACGGTGGTAACGGTTGTGGGAATTTCGCTGGCGATGTTGCTGGCAGGTTGTACCACTGACCAACGCTACAAACGCCAGGTTAGCGGTGACGAGTCTTATCTTGAAGCTCCGGCGCTGAAGCCGCTGAACTCACCAGCCGGGATGATTCTGCCTGTGCAAAATGGTGATTTTGATGTCCGTTCCGTTAACACTCAAGGCGCGGTGGGCAAACAGTTGGACATCCGTCCTCCGGTACAATCATTGGCATTGTTAAGCGGCTCTCGCGCTGAAAATGCTAACGATACCAGCAAGCTATTGTTAGAGAATAGCCCGCAAAATCGTAATCTGTGGGCGCAGGTTACCCGCGTTCTACAGGATAAAAACTGGGCGATTGCCAGCCGTCAGGATGCCAGCCAAACGTTGACAACTGATTGGGTTAAATGGAATCGCGCAGATGAAGACGTCCAGTTTGAAGGCCGTTATCAGATAAGTGTGCAGGAGCAAGGTTATCAGTTAGCTCTGGTGGTGAAATCCCTTGAATTACAACAAGGTGGTAAACCAATTACCAGCTATACCGAAATCCAGCGCTACAATGGCGCAATGCTGAATGCCATTATTGAAGGTTTGGATAAGGTGCGTTCTGATAGCGAAAGCAGCCAGGCGGCACGTAAAGTCGGTACTTTGGATGTTCAAAGTGGTAGCGATGATACTGGCTTACCGCAACTGATTGTTCGCGCACCTTATGCTGTGCTGTGGGAACGTCTGCCAGCCGCGCTTGAGAAAGTCGGCATGAAGGTGACTGACCGTAGCCGTCCACTGGGCACAATTAACGTGACCAGTAAATCCATGAGTAGCAGTAGCTGGGATGCGTTGGGTGCCAAAGACCCAGAATTGCCAACAGGCGATTATAAGCTGCAAGTCGGCGACCTCGATAACCGCAGTAGCTTACAATTCATCGGCCCTAAAGGGCAGCCTCTGACTCAGTCGCAGAATGATGCGCTGGTCGCAGTGTTCCAGGCGGCGCTTAGCCAGACGAGTGCTACAAGCACCCAATAATACCTAAAAGGGGCTTCGGCCCCTTTATTCATTTTATGGCGAGTTACACTTTCACATTACTGGAGTAATAAGATGCAAAAGCTAGCTGAGTTGTATCGTGGCAAGGCGAAGACCGTCTATACCACCGAAAATCCTGACCTGTTGGTATTGGAGTTCCGTAATGATACGTCAGCACTAGATGGTCAGCGCATTGAGCAGTTCGATCGTAAAGGCATGGTAAACAACAAATTTAACCATTTCATTATGGCTAAATTGGAAGAAGCCGGTATTCCAACCCAGATGGAAAGCTTGCTGTCAGACACTGAAGTGCTGGTGAAAAAGCTGGAAATGATCCCGGTTGAGTGTGTTATCCGTAACCGTGCCGCAGGTTCTTTGGTAAAGCGTTTGGGTATCGAAGAAGGTCTGGAACTGAATCCACCGCTGTTTGACTTGTTCTTGAAAAATGACGCCATGCATGACCCGATGGTCAATGAGTCTTACTGCAAAACATTTGGTTGGGCGACAGAAGCACAATTAGCGCGGATGAAAGAACTGAGCTATTTGGCCAATGACGTGTTGAGCAAGTTGTTTGATGATGCTGGTTTAATCTTGGTGGACTTCAAGTTGGAATTCGGCCTGTTCAATGGCGAAGTGGTGTTGGGTGATGAGTTTTCTCCTGATGGTAGCCGTTTGTGGGATAAGAAAACCCTGAACAAAATGGATAAAGACCGCTATCGCCAAAGCTTGGGCGGCTTGATTGAAGCCTACGAAGAAGTTGCGCACCGTATCGGCGTAAAATTAGACTAACTGCGCAATCGATTACGTTTTCTCTGACATAACTGTTTTATACCTTAAATAATTCGGGTTGCAGGAAGGCGGCAATTGAGAAATCCCGATGAGTTGACACCAGTCAATGATTCGGGTGAGCGAGAGCAGTCAACGCACATGCAGCTTGAAGTATGACGGGTATAAGGGGAGATAACCTCTATCTCCCCCTATTCTTCTTATTCCCCCTGCGGCATTAATCATTTGTTCTTTTAATGGTATTCGCCTTACGGATTTCCTACGATAATACATAAGGAATATATCTGGAGGCAAAGCTATGCGTTGGCAAGGTCGTCGCGAAAGTGACAATGTAGAAGACAGGCGGGGTGATTCCTCTGGCGGCGGTGGCGGTTTTCGGCCACCCATTGGCGGCAAAGGCGGCCTAGTCATCCTCATCGTCGTGCTGGTGGCGGGTTATTATGGGGTTGACTTGACGCCATTGCTAAATGGCAGTGACCCTATGTCTCAAACCCAGACTCAACCTCGATCACAAAGCGCTGTCAGCGCCAAAGATGATCAATATGCCAAATTTACCTCCGTGGTACTGGCTGACACTGAAGATACCTGGAAACCTATTTTTCAAGAAATGGGCCGCAGTTACCAAGAGCCAAAATTGGTGATGTACCGTGGTGCAACTCGCACCGGGTGTGGCACCGGTCAGTCGGTGATGGGGCCATTTTATTGCCCGGCGGACAGCACGGTTTATATCGATTTATCTTTCTATGAAGATATGAAAAACAAACTGGGTGCGGACGGTGACTTTGCTCAAGCCTATGTGATTGCTCATGAAGTTGGGCATCATGTGCAACATTTGTTGGGCATTGACACCAAAGTGCGGCAACAGCAGCAGGGTGTTTCTGAAGCAGAAGCTAATCGCCTATCAGTCAAAATGGAATTGCAGGCAGATTGCTTTGCTGGTGTATGGGGCAAAGCGATGGAAAAGCAAAATGTGTTGGAAATCGGCGACTTACAAGAAGCGTTGAATGCCGCACAGGCCATTGGTGATGATAGATTACAGCAACAACGCCAAGGGCGGGTGGTGCCAGATAGCTTCACTCATGGTACTTCAGCACAACGCTATACGTGGTTTAAACGGGGTTTCGACAGTGGCGATCCTAATAACTGCAACACCTTTGCCACCCGCTAATAGCGCTAGAACCTCACGTAAGCAGAGACTATTATAAGAAAACTTTTTGCCGGCGCACTCGTCGCCGGTACTTCATTGCAAGGCAGGGATAGGCATGACCGCTCTTGATCCAACTTTATTAATTCTCTTGGGGCTGGCTGCACTCGGCATTATCAGCCACAACATGACTGTCACACTCGCTATTCTGACATTAATCGCGGTGCGTATTACTCCGCTGAATCAGTTTTTCCCGTGGATAGAGAAATACGGTTTAACCATCGGCATATTGATTCTAACTATTGGCGTGATGACGCCAATTGCCAGTGGGAAAATCAGTGCCAGTGAAGTGCTGCACTCCTTTGTTCAGTGGAAATCTATTTTAGCCATTGTGGTCGGGGTAGCTGTTTCCTGGCTCGGTGGGCGGGGTGTCTCGCTAATGACCCATCAACCCTCTGTAGTGGCGGGATTATTGGTCGGAACGGTGTTGGGCGTGGCCCTGTTCCGCGGTGTACCGGTCGGGCCATTGATTGCCGCCGGATTGCTCTCATTGGTTATCGGTAAATCCTGAGGTGACCAACGGCATTATCGCCAGCCAAGCGCTGATGGCGCAGCAGGGACATCGGCGTTTACTGGTGCTCAGTGGCAGTGCTGATTGGGCGCGGCAGCAGGCGATAAATCTGTCCGAGCAATTGCCCGGAGATTGGTGGTGGATTGGGGAATCTTTGCCGCCAAATATTAATGGAATCCGGCCTACTGCGGCCAAAACCTTGTTGGGGCAGGAGGGGCTACACGGTGTGTTTGATGCCAGCAATGGCCTGAATACAGAAGCGCTGGCGGTGTTGGCGGGGACATTGCGGGCTGGCAGTTGGTTGGTGATGTTGGTGCCAGAGTGGGGCAGTTGGCCACTTTTACCCGATGCCGACAGTTTGCGTTGGAGTGAGCAGAATGCCCCAATCACGACGCCAAATTTTATCCGCCATCTACAGCGCCAACTTCTGGCCTCTCCCGATGTCGTTTTGTGGCAGCAGGGGCTGTTGCCGCCAGAACTGCAGTTTGATATTCGCCCACATTGGCAGCAACCCGACGGCACGCCCACCGCAGAACAGCAAAATATTCTTCAGCGCTTGATGCAGGCCAAACAAGGTGTTTGGGTGCTGACGGCGGCTCGTGGGCGCGGTAAGTCGACACTGGCGGGTATGTTGGTGGCGCAGTGGCCGGGCAAATGCTGGGTCACCGGGCCGGGCAAGGCAGCAACTCAAGTATTAAGCCAGCGAGCCGGAGAGCGCGCGCGTTTTTGGGCACCAGATGCGCTGCTAGATTTCTGTCAACGCCATGATGTCAGTGATGTTGACTGGCTATTGATTGATGAGGCCGCCGCCATCCCAACCGCGCTACTGTCGGCGCTTTTGGCCTACTTCCCACGAGCATTGTTAACCACCACGGTGCAAGGCTATGAAGGCACCGGGCGCGGATTTTTATTAAAGTTTTGCGCGACCTTGAGTGATTGGCATCATTTAACATTGACCAACCCGATCCGCTGGGCCAGCCATGACCCACTGGAACAGATTATCGACGACATCATGTTATTTAATGATGACCGGCTTAATGATGATTGGGTGAATGATATATTGTCGCCGACAGCATCCGCCATTGCACAGATCGAAATCTCCACTTGTGAACAGCCTGATTGGCTGAATAATCCCGAATTATTGCGCCGCTTTTACGGCTTGCTTTCCAGTGCCCATTACCGCACCACTCCGCTGGATTTACGGCGTTTGATGGATGCACCGGGCATGCATTTTTCTGCCGCCAAGATGGCGAATTCAGTGATAGGCGCTTTGTGGCTGGTGGATGAGGGCGGGCTGGATAGCCGATTAGCGCTCGAGATTTGGGCGGGCAGGCGGCGGCCAAAGGGCAGTTTAGTGGCGCAATCGCTAGCCGCTCACAGCGGTCAATGGCAAACACCGACCTTATTATCCAGACGAATCAGTCGCGTTGCGGTAGCGCCATCCTGGCGAAAACAAGGGATTGCCCGGCAGATGATTGTTGCCGAACAAGCTCGTGCGCAACGGGAAGGGCTAGATTTTCTTTCGGTCAGTTTTGGCTATACCGCAGAATTAGCGTGTTTTTGGTGTGCCTGCGGTTTTCAACTGGTGCGCATGGGCAGTCACAAAGAGGCCAGTAGCGGCTGTTACGCGGCAATGGCCATGCTGCCCCTCAGTCCGGCAGGGGAAATGCTCTGTGAGACCGCGCGGCAGCAATTAGTGCGTGATTGGTATTGGTTGCAGCAATGGATTGGTCTGGAAACGCCAGTATCCTTACTGCCGCCAGAGCAACCTGATATCACCTTAAATGATGATGATTGGCGTGAGTTGGCCGGTTTTGCTTTTGCTTTCCGCCCGTTAGAGGCGAGTTTGCCCGCGTTACAGCGGTTACTATTACAAAATAAATTATTACAAACAGAATTACCGCTTCCCGCCTTGCGGCAATATTTGCAGCAGGGGCATACGGCAGCGGAAATTGTTCATCAATTGGGCCTTTCCGGGCGCAAAGCATTGGTGACTAAGTGGCGGCAGGAGGCCGCCGAGGGGATGGCGGCGATTGATGTTGATAAAACACACATTCCGGCCCCGCTTTGACTGCATGAATTCCCAAGAGTGGGATGAACAGTGCCACTCTTTCAATTATCCGCACCAACTCCATCAATAAAACCCAATATCCTTTTCAAACCAGCGGCCTATAGTTAACCATATCAATATTTGGATACTAAAGGCTCCTCTATGAATGAAAAACACATTGTGGTGCAGCAACCGGCGCAGCCAGAGCAATTAATTTTGTTATTTCATGGTGTTGGCGACAGTGCTGCCGGGATGGCACCGGTCGGCAGCCATTTTGCGCAAGCTTTTCCTCAGGCGCAGGTGATCAGTATTAATGGGCCTTTTGCCAGCAGCATGGGCGGTGGGCGGCAGTGGTTTTCTGTGCAGGGGATCACCGAGCAGGGGCGGCAAGGGCGTATTGATGAAGTGATGCCCGAATTTATTGCCACTGTGCGCTATTGGCAGCAACAAAGTGGGCTTGGCGCACGGCAAACTGCATTGGTGGGGTTCTCGCAGGGCACCATAATGTCATTGGAAGGGGTGAAAGTTCAGCCACAATTAGCCGGGCAGGTCATCGGGTTCAGTGGGCGTTTTGCCACTTTGCCGCAGCAACCTATCACTGACGTGGCCGTCCATCTGATTCATGGCGAACAGGATGGCGTTATTCCGGTAGAACAGGCCAACGCCGCCGCGCAGTGCTTAACGGCATTGGGGGCTGCTGTGACATTGGATCTGGATGCCAATACCGGACATGGCATTAATCAGCCAATGCTGGCGCGGGCTATTGCTCATTTGCGTCAGGATCTTGCGGGAAATTAAACCAGGGGGAGCGCTGCCCCCACCCATTTATTTTTTCTTATCTTTATCCGGCCAGTCGTCGTCATCCCACTGCGCATTATTGTCGCGGTGGGGAGGGATCTCCGGCTTATTGCTCAAAAACTTCTTATGATCAAGACGGCGTAACTCTTTGATGCCATTTAAGATCATGCCGACAAGTATGATAAGAACCACCCACCAGTAATCAGCTAGCCAATGCATGTTAAGTTCCTTTACCCGCCATGTATCAAGCCTCTGTCGCTTGAAACTCATTGGGTATAGTTATAAATCGTGAAAAAATCATGGGTAAATGGCTGGAAAGCCACTCACTACCCGCCACATCTTGTGATTGCCAAGCTTCCAGCAGGATTGCTGGTGTCAGTAAATGCTGCGCCGTTACCGCCAGAGGGTGGTAACTTAGGTGCCAAGGCTCTGCGGCAACACCGCCGGTGTCTGTGCTAAAAGGCCGGTAAAAACCAAATTCAGCCATGTGCGCATCAAGCCATTGAGTTAGCTGATAAAAATACCCACCCGCTTGATACTCCCACGGCTCCAGTTGCAGTTTTTCCCCCATGGGTAACAGTGATGGATCGTAAATATCTAAATCACTGCCCCAATGGTGGCGGCTGGCCCCTGGGAGAGCAGACCAGTGTAAAATAGCTTCGCAACGGGCGGCGGCATCAAGCCGAGAAATGTCTATCGGCTGGCTGTCTTTATCTAATACTGGCCGCTCGCCGCGAAATTTACCATTCCAGATAGCCAATTGGCGGTCAAAATCGCGAAAAGTGCTGGCTGGCTGTAAATCCAAACCCGCCACTTTAGCCGCCTGTTGCATGGCCCGAAAGGCATCAACAGCCGCTGGCTGCAAGCGGTGATTGCCCGTTAACACCACTAAATGCTCCGTTGAGCGCCCGGTAAGCATCTGTGGTGTCAATGTATTAGCTGTCATGCGATGAGTTGCTCCATGATTCTCTGATACATTCGGCTGAGCAGTTGTAAATCAGCGGCGTGAACGCATTCATTCACTTTATGGATCGTGGCATTGACCGGCCCCAGCTCAACCACCTGCGCGCCCATTAAGGCAATAAAGCGGCCATCGGAGGTGCCACCGGTGGTCAATAATTGTGGCGTAATTTCAGCATAATGTTCGACGGCGTTGACCACGGCATCCACCAATGCGCCACGGGCGGTCAGGAATGGCTGGCCAGATAATACCCATTCGAGGGTGTAATTGAGTTGATAGCTGTCTAGCAAAGCTTCAACTCGCTGCTTAATCATGCTGTCAGTCAGTTCAGTGCTAAAGCGGAAGTTAAACTGCACATAGAACTCACCGGGGATCACGTTATTACTGCCCGTTCCGGCATGCAAATTGGCGATTTGCATACTGGTAGCGGGGAAAAACTCATTGCCTTCATCCCATTGCGTGGCAACCAGCTCATTCAGGGCGGGCATCGCGCGGTGAACCGGGTTGTCAGCCAAATGAGGATAAGCCACGTGCCCTTGAACACCATGGATATGCAAGTTGGCGGTGATTGAACCGCGGCGGCCATTTTTCACCACATCACCGACGCGGTCGGTGCTGGATGGCTCACCCACCAGACAATAATCCAGCCGCTCATGACGCGCCATCAGGGCGTTAACCACTTTAACGGTGCCATTAATGGCTTTGGCTTCCTCATCGGAGGTAATCATAAATGCCAACCGGCCTTGATGATTAGGGTGTGCGGCAACAAAGCGCTCTGCCGCAACTACCATGGCTGCCAGCGAACCTTTCATATCGGCGGCACCCCGACCATACAGCATGCCATCGCGGATGGTCGGTTCAAATGGCGGGCTGTTCCAGTGGCTTTCATCGCCGGTAGGAACCACGTCGGTATGGCCGGCAAACGCCAGTGTTTTACCTTCGCCACGCCATGCCCAGAAATTAAGGGTATCACCAAAATTCATCGGCTCGACAGTAAAGCCGATAGCCTCTAAGCGCTGAATCATGATCTCCTGGCAGCCCGCATCATTTGGGCTGAGCGACGGGCGTTTAATCAATTGTTGGGCCAGGTCGATTACCGGACAGATCATGTTATTGCACCTCAATAGCGTTTTGGTTATGGGTCATGTTTTGTTGCGCCAGATGTTGCTGAATAAATAGTTGGTAACTTTCTATTTTGAAGCCCAATAGCATCTCGCCATTGGCGGCTTCCAGCAGCGGGCGTTTGATGATAGCGGGCTGCTCCAGCATCAGTAATTTGGCCGATTGCGCATCAGTGATGGTATCGCGCTGGGTCTGCGGCAGTTTGCGCCAGGTGGTACCACGGGTGTTCAGCAACGGCTCCCAACCCAGTTTATCGATAAAACCTTGCAACTGCTCGTCACTCAATCCATCCACGCGATAATCGTGAAACTGATAGGTAATACCTTGCTCTTCCAGCCAGCGACGGGCCTTTTTTATGGTGTCACAATTTTTAATGCCATAAAGTCGCAATAATGGGGCTGCTGGGTTATCTGACATGGGAAAATAATACCTATATGTGCGTGTTAGTTCCGAACAACAATTATCTGGCGATGATTTAGATCGCCAAGAATCAATGTTGACTAGATACTTCGATGATAACGCAAGTTGCTACGACTTTGATCCCAAATATGAACTAATCGTGGATCGGGGGGGAAGTGCTGAATTGGGTGGGGAGAGGATCGAGGAAGGCTAGAGTCATATACCAAGAAAATTAAATCTTCCCTTAACCCAAATATTATTACACTCATCAACACGAAAGGACTAAAATCGCCCAATGGATATGTTATATAAAACAAGGAATAAGTTTGATGTCAACCGGATATTGGATAGTTAAAGGCGATAAAACCAGTTGTGGCGGGATAGTACATGAGGGGATGGCAGAGAGGACATTTGCTAATAACCCGGTCGCTGTGAATGGCAGTAAAGTCTCGTGCGGGAAACACCCCGGCAGCTACAGCGTGGGTGGAGGGCATCCGGGCGAGATAGTACATGGGCATTATGTCGCCAGTACGCTATATAGCCGTTCAACTTGCCCGTGCAAAGCTTTTTTTATTCCGTCACAGACGTGGGCATCTCATGGCCCTTATCAGGGAGGGCTACAGGCCGCCGCTTCCCGTTCAGTGGTAGATTCGTCAGTGGCCGAGCCACAGCAGTTCGCCCAGTCAGCCAAAAAAACCAATCTACCGCCGTATCTTACTGGCGATAAAGCTCCCTCCGAATTTGTACCTGATTATCCAGTACTGCGTAATACAAGGGATTTGCCCGATTTAAAAGTCCGTGATTTATTACGCAACAATAATCATGACATTATGTTCCTGACGGCAGAAGAAGCCTATGAAGTACTAGCCGATTGGGGAACATATCAAAAAGGTTGGGTTGATATTACCCAAAGCCCATTAGGTGAGGTTGTCGTAAACTACGGAACAAATATCAAGGATGTGGTCACGACATCAAAACTTATTGTTGATCTCGGTGGTTTGGGTATTCAGGCGACAATGTATATCAATCATAAAGGCACTGAGTTAATTAAATTAACCGGATATCCAGGAATCCGTAAAGTACTTAATGCTCCAGTATTTGCGGCTAAAAATCCCAAGGTTGTTGATTTAGGTATTGGTAAATATGGTTTGAATAATTCAATTGTACAGGGAGCCCGATTAACATTCTATGTGGCTGCGGCTTTCAGAACGCTTGATTATATTCTTAATGAC
Organism: Yersinia sp. Marseille-Q5920; assembly: GCF_946902935.1. Taxonomy (NCBI): domain Bacteria; kingdom Pseudomonadati; phylum Pseudomonadota; class Gammaproteobacteria; order Enterobacterales; family Yersiniaceae; genus Yersinia; species Yersinia sp. Marseille-Q5920. The sequence goes on from NZ_CAMPQA010000005.1 coordinate 113,817, forward strand.
GAAGTCTCCTTAGCTAAATTTATCGGCAGTTTAGCAACTGATATTGTTAAGATAGGATTATCCTCTGGTGCAGCATGGCTTGGGGGAACTATAGCCACAGTATTCTTTGCATCAGCCCTTGCTCCAGTAGTTGTTGCTGTGACTGTTGGTTTTTTTGCTGCAATAGGTCTAAACGCTCTTGATGAAAAATTTGGCATAACAGATAAACTTATTGAGTTAATTGAAAAGTCACAACAAGATATTGCACAGAAAGCTAATGATTTAAAACAAGGGATTGTTGACATTGTTGCTCTTGAAATGGATGCAATGCTTGATAAGGGAATTGAATTTACTCAATATGAAGTGAGAAAATACATTAAAAATGTAATGTCTGAGTTAATTAGAGGGCATTTTTGATGGAAAAGATACCACTAAAAATGAGATGCATTGCATTTTCTTTTATCGTCTTTCTTCTTACACCACTATGTATTTTCATAATGTATATACTGGTTGATGAGTTAAGAGATTGGTCAGAATCCCCAGACATTCTGGTTTTTTCTTCACTTAGTATAGCCGCCGGAGTAATAGCCCCACTATTTTTAATAATATTAGTCATTATTTCTATTGAACCAATTTTTAAAGGCCGTAGAGCATCGATTATGTTACAAACGGCATGCTCCAAGTTGCTGTATTTATTGATGATTATTGGTTTTGTGGTGAATTTAGGTTTTAATTATTATTATACAGGGAAGTTAGTTGAACAAGGTTATACTAAATGCAGAGGCATACCGTCCGGTTCGATGCCCGGAATGGCGACAAAATATGCAAAATCAGAAAGTTTGTGCTATTTGAAATAATCGTCACAATGAGTAAGTATACTGCAATTCGGTACGCGGGAGGGCCACAATCACGTGGCCTTTTTGTTTTCTGGTACTGCTTATATTTGCCCATAATACGAAAAATGGGGTTTTAATTCAGATGGCTATAAGGGCGAAAATGCAGCCAAGAGTTTTTAGCCAATCCGGTCAAGATCAGCAGCATATTGGCGAATGGCTTTCTGGTAGAGGCTGATATCCTGATGATTTGAAGTTTCAGCCAGCAATATCAATAAGGTGGCGACCGCTTCTTTGGTTTCACCCAGATTGTACAGGGTCATCGCCCGGAACAAGGTTATTTCTTTGGCCTGTGGGAAACTCACCAGCGCGCGATCAAAAGTATCCAATGATTCTTGATATAACCCCAAAGCTCGATAAGTGCTACCCAGCCCCAGATAAGCCTCCTGTAACTCTTGACCCGCCAGATTATGCTCGATAGCAGCACGATAGAAGGGGATCGCTTGCAACTCTAACCCTTGCACATCATACAGCGAGGCAATCTTATACAGCAGGCTGGCGTTATGGGGATCACCGCGCAGTAAGTTTTGCGCCATTGCCACTGCATCATCATAACGGCCCAACTCTTTCAGCGAATCAATAGAATGCTTCATGGTTTTACTCTGTATTTTACCAATATATGTCCAAAGAACTTGCTATATCCCAAGAACTTGGCGTTGCAGGTAGGCAGCAAGCGAACACCCCTGCAGCTTCAAGTGCGAAGGGGATATATGTGCACGCTACTCCGGAATTACCTAACAGGCAAGCAAAGTGGCGGTTTACTCACTAATCGGCCCCTTTTGTATTCCACTCTAATCTTTGTGGATAATTTTATTGAGTGATAATTACACTAAGTTAAGGTTAAAAAACGAGCACTATCACAAAATAGGAAGACAAATAATTAACTTCATTGCTAATTAATGGATATTGAATATATGTTCGTAATTGGTTTCATAAATGTAAATTGGAGTTAATTCTATGTTATGGAAGATTAAGGTGTTTATGATCAGCGCAGTGGCACTGGCGGCTTTCTCTATGTCCGCTCAATCCGCAGCGCAACCCCCAGTTTATTACCCCGCTGATTATCAAAAAATTGTAGAAGGTGCCCAAAAGGAGGGCAAAGTGGTGGTGTATGCCTCCACGGATATCAAAGCTGCCGCCCCACTGATTAAGGGTTTTGAAGCCGCCTATCCGGGGATTAAAGTTGAATATAACGACATGAATAGCACCGAGTTATACAACCGTTATATCAGTGAACAAGCATCGGGCAGTGGTAGTGGTGACGTGGTGTGGAGTTCCTCTATGGATACTGCCCTGAAATTGGCGATTGATTATGCGCAGGAATATCTCTCGCCAGAACAGCAAGAATTGCCCACATGGGCGGTATGGAAAAATAAAGCCTATGGCACCACTTACGAGCCGGTGGTGTTTATTTATAACAAGCGGCTGATACCGCCAGCCGACTTCCCAACCACCCACGCCGCCCTGGCCAAATTTATCGCCAGCCAGCCGGATAAATTCAAAAAGAAAGTCACCACCTATGATATTGAAAAGTCAGGTTTAGGATTCATGCTGTCAGTACAGGATTTCAAAGCTGATCCTAACTATTTCGCGACCTTGGCGGATATGGCCAAAGGGGGGCTGACAGTGCAGTCTTCCACCGGCACGATGATGGAAAGAGTGTCATCCGGCGAAAATCTGATTGGTTTCAATCTCCTCGGTTCTTACGCGGAAGCTCGAGCCAAAACCGACCCTTCTCTTGGGATTGCCTACCCGCAGGACTACACCTTGGTGCTGTCGCGCGTCATTTTCATCAGTAAAAATGCAGGCAATAATAATGCGGCCAAACTGTGGCTTAATTATGTGCTATCGGAAAAAGGCCAAAATATTTTGGCTAATCAGTCCGATATTCCTTCTATCCGCAATGATATCGACGGCAGTAATGACATCGACGGGATGACCAAAAAACTGGGGGCGGCACTCAAGCCTATCCCGGTTGATGAAAGTCTCTTGGAATATATGGGGCAGGCTAAGCGTCTGGACTATATCAAGCAATGGCGTCTTGCTGCGGCGAAATAAAGGCCTCCTCTGGTGCGTATTGCCGATGGCGGTGCGCACCCCTGATTTACCCTTTGTTATTCATGGATATCTAACCCACAGGACTCATTATGAAAGCATTGCGCAGAAAGTGGCAGGGCTTGCCGCGCGGCTTGGTAGTGTTGATAACAACATTGGTTATTTACATACCGCTGTCATTTATTGTTATTCAAAGTTTCCTTTCAGCCCCTTTCTTCTCACCCGCCAAAGTGCTCAGCTTCGAAGCATTCCGCTTTATTTTTGCTGATCCTGATTTTTATAAGGCACTGAAAAGCGGATTTATTCTGGCCTTCGGGCTGGTGGTTATTGCTATTCCGCTCGGGGGGATCCTGGCCTTTCTGATGGTCAGGACGGACTTACCGGGGCGGCGGATAATAGAACCCTTAATTTTGGTGCCTATTTTTGTTTCCCCGATGGTGCTGGCGTTTGGTTACGTGGTGGCGGTCGGGCCGGTGGGTTTTATGTCCTTGTGGGCGGAAACCTTACTGGGCGTGGTGCCGTGGAATATTTATGCCATGTCCAGCATTGTGGTGATTGCCGGCTTAACGCATGTTCCCCATGCTTATTTGTATATCTCATCGGCATTACGCAGTGTGGGTTCTGATGTTGAAGAAGCCGCGCGCACGGCGGGGGCCTCTCCTCTACAGGTCATGAGTTCGGTGAGTTTGCCGATGGTGCGCCCGTCAATCCTCTATGCCACGGTATTACTGTTCTTCCTCGGGCTGGAAGTGTTTGGGCTGATGTTGGTATTGGGTGATCCTGAGGGCAACCTGGTGCTGGCAACTTATCTCTACCAGTTGACCAATAAACTGGGTACTCCGTCCTACCATCTAATGGCCGCGGTTGCCGTGGTGCTTATCTGCATCACTATTCCGTTAGTGATGTTACAGCGCGTATTGATGCGCACCGCTAATCGTTTCGTGACAGTCAAAGGCAAAGCTGCTCAGGCGCGACTCTTACCATTGGGCAAATGGCGTTGGGTGGCGGGGGGCGTGGTGGCCTTTTGGCTAACCGTCACTATTGGCGTCCCGCTGCTGGGGGTGGTGCTGCGCGCTTTTGTGTCCAACTGGGGGGTGGGGATATCTATCTGGGATGAGTTATCTATCGAGACTTTCCGCACTATTTGGCAGCAACCTAATCTGTTGCGCGCTATCGTCAACTCAATGGCCATCGGGGTGTTCGGCGGTGCGCTGGCGGTTATCTGTTATCTGTTTATCGGCATTGCCATGCACCGCAAGCCGGATGGCGTCACGCGCTTTCTCGACTACAGCGTGCTGGTGCCGCGTGCGGTTCCGGGCTTGCTGGCGGGGCTGGCATTCCTCTGGGTCTTCCTGTTTTTGCCAATGTGGCTGGATAACTCATTGAAAGAGGGCTGGTTATCTGTCTTGCCGATGGCTGAATGGTTGCGGGAACATCTGGTGGTGTGGCTCCGTTCTTTGCGCAGCACCATCTTCAGCGTTTGGTTGGCCTACACCGTGGTGTGGATGGCCTATGGTCTACGGCTGATTTCCTCGACATTGCTACAAGTGGGGCCAGAGTTGGAAGAAGCGGCGCGCAGCAATGGGGCCAGCCGGGGCCAGGTCACTCGCCATGTCACCATTCCGTTAGCCCGCTATGGTCTGATTGGCTCGTGGTTGCTGATGTTCTTGATTTTTGAGCGCGAATATTCCACCGGGGTTTATCTGCTTTCTCCGGGGACGGAAACGATCGGCTCAATGTTGGTCTCGCTGTGGGCGGCTGGTGCGATTGATATCGTCGCCGCACTCTCTTTTATTAATATCCTGCTGGTGGTGTTGGGGCTGGGTGTTGCATTGCGCTTTGGAGTTAAATTAAATGATTGAACTTTCAGTAGATAACTTGCATTTAACTTATGGCGATAACCCCGTATTAAAAGGGGTATCGATGCAATTAAAGCGCGGTGAGGTCGTCTCACTGCTGGGGCCATCGGGGAGTGGCAAAACGACGTTATTGCGGGCAGTTGCCGGGCTGGAAAAGCCGGTGCAAGGGTGCATTATCATTGGTGAAAATACAGTTTATGACGGTATGTCGCGCCATGAAATCCCTGCTGAAGAACGCAATCTGGGCTTGGTGTTCCAGTCTTATGCTTTGTGGCCACATAAAACGGTGTTTGAGAATATTGCTTACCCGTTGAAATTACGCAAAATCTCGGCGGTAGAAATCACCCGACGGGTACAAAATGTACTGGATCAATTGGGACTGGGGGAATTGGGCCATCGTCATCCTCACCAACTTTCCGGTGGTCAGCAGCAACGTGTAGCCATTGGTCGAGCACTGATTTACAACCCGCCGGTGATTTTGCTGGATGAGCCGCTGTCGAATCTGGACGCCAAACTGCGCGAAGAAGCGCGGGTATTCTTGCGCGAATTGATCATTAAACTCGGCTTGTCCGCACTTATGGTCACCCATGACCAAAACGAGGCCATGGCAATATCGGATCGTATCTTATTGCTTAATAATGGGAAAATTGAGCAGCAAGGTACGCCACAGGAAATGTACGGCTCGCCATCGACGTTATTCACGGCTGAATTTATGGGCAGCAATAACCGCTTACACGGCAAGGTTACGCAGGTACATGAGGGTAAGGCGCGAATCGAGGGTAAAGATTGGGCCTTATGGGGACGGGCTGCTGAGGGGGTTATTGCTGGTCAGGAGGGGACGGCGGTGATCCGCGTGGAGCGCGTCTGTCTAGGGGATGACCCGAATGGCAACCAACTGACTTTACCTCTGCTAACCAGCATGTATCTGGGAGACCGCTGGGAATACCTGTTCCGCACGGCGGCTGAGGATTTTGTCATCCGTGCTTATGGCGCGAAAGTGGGGCAGGAAGAACTCTGCCAGCTCTCTTTGCCTGTGGAGCATTTATGGGTCTTCCCTAAAGTGTAAATCTGCCTTGCAGCATTAATAAACTGGGTGACCCCGGCCAGCTTCCCCCAAAGTAGGCCGGGTTTGTCGCCCATTCGCTGGCTTTCTCATTCGGCGGTTTTCAATTTTGACTGTTCAAAAAATAGGCGTATAATGAGTCGCGATAATTGAAGAGGAAGTTATGGTCGATTTTGAATTAAGTACGTGGAAAGAGTTTATCGAGGCTATGCTGCGCAAGGCATAAGCGAATAAACCAGCAGTAAGAATTGATATCTTTTGTTGTTTTATCGATACACACCAAGGGGCGAGGCTTCGCTCGCAGAAAGGCAGAAACTTTATAGCTTCTGCCTTTTTTATGCCCGTCATCTTTCAAGCCGCCGGTTTTCAAGCCGCCAGTGTTGGCCTATTGTTGTTTCACGCGCGGCGGTCTGCCAGGGAAGCGGCGGCGAACCAAGACAAAGAACAGTGGCACGAAGAAAATAGCCAGCACAGTTGCAGAAATCATCCCGCCCATCACGCCGGTACCCACCGCATGTTGGCTACCTGAGCCAGCGCCTTGACTGATAGCCATCGGCAATACACCAAAGATAAATGCCAGTGATGTCATCAGAATTGGCCGCAACCGCAGGCGGGAAGCTTCAAGCGTCGCCTCCACCAAATCCTTGCCTTTATGGTTCAACTCACTGGCAAATTCGACAATCAATATGGCATTTTTGGCGGATAGCCCAATAATGGTCAGCAATCCGACTTGGAAATAGACATCATTTTCCAAGCCCCGCATCCAGGTGGCAGCGACCGCCCCAATCACTCCGAGCGGCACCACTAACATCACCGAGAAGGGTATCGACCAACTTTCATATAACGCCGCCAGACATAAAAACACCACTAATAGCGAGATAGCATACAACGCCGGCGCTTGTGAGCCAGATAGCCGCTCCTGATAGGACATTCCCGTCCATTCCAGGCCGAATCCATTGGGCAGTTGTTTAACCAACCCTTCCATCACATTCATGGCGGTACCGGTACTGACGCCCGGAGCGGCTTCGCCGACAATTTCTAATGCCGAATAGCCGTTGTAGCGCTCCAGCCGCGGCGACCCATATTCCCAGCGGGTGGTAGAAAATGCCGAGAAAGGCACCATGCTGCCACTTTTATTGCGCACAAACCATTTGTTGACGTCTTCCGGCAGCATCCGCGCCGTGGCTTCGGATTGGACATACACTTTCTTCACTCGGCCGCGGTCAACAAAGTCATTAACGTAAGTCGAACCCCACGCGGTTTTTAGCGTGTTGTTAATATCATCCAATGACACGCCCAGTGCTTGTGCTTTGCGCTGATCAATATCTATCTGCAATTGCGGGCTATCATCTAACCCGTTATGGCGCACGCGAGTCAGCGCGGGGTCTTGGGCAGCCATTTGCAGTAATTGGTCACGGGCGGCCATCAGTTTATCGTGGCCTAAGCCGCCGTGATCTTGTAATTCCATATCAAAACCTGATGAGCCACCTAAACCTGAAATGGCCGGTGGGCTGCTGACCGAGACTCGGGCCTCGACAATTTTATTAAACACTTTGGTGGCGCGTTCAATAATGGCAAAAGATGAGTCATTGCTGTCTTTTCGCTGTTCCCAATCTGCCAGCCGAATGAACAAGCGCGCGACGTTTTGGCCATTACCGCCGGGGCCGGACCCCACGGTAGCGAATACCGACAGCACATTATTTTTCTCTGCTGTCAGGAAGTAATTCTCGACTTTCTGCACCACTTTGAGTGTTTGTTGCTGAGTGGAGCCGACAGGAAGTTGCACTTGCGCCATAAACACGCCACGGTCTTCCAGCGGCAAAAATGAAGTCGGTAACTTGATAAACAGCAGTGCCAGCCCACCTAACAGCAATACATACAGCAGCATATAACGCGCACTATGGTGCAATACGCGCGCTACGCCCCGCTCGTAGCGGTGCGCATTGCGGTCAAACATGCGGTTAAACCAGCCAAAAAAACCGCGTTTGGCATGATGATGCCCCGGTTTGATGGGTTTGAGCATGGTGGCGCAAAGTGCCGGGGTCAGAATCAAAGCCACCAGTACGGAAAGCACCATGGCGGAGACGATAGTAATGGAGAACTGGCGGTAAATGGCCCCGGTGGTGCCACCGAAGAAAGCCATCGGGATAAACACCGCCGACAGCACCAGCGCAATGCCCACCAGTGCACCCTGAATTTGCCCCATAGATTTACGGGTGGCTTCGCGCGGATCAAGCCCTTCTTCGCTCATCACGCGCTCCACGTTTTCCACCACCACGATAGCATCATCGACTAACAGGCCGATGGCTAACACAATGGCAAACATGGTTAAGGTATTGATACTGAAACCGAATGCCGACAGTATCGCGAAAGTGCCCAATAACACCACCGGCACGGCGATAGTCGGAATGAGTGTGGCGCGGAAGTTTTGTAAGAACAAATACATCACCAGGAAAACCAGCAAAATGGCTTCCAGCAATGTTTTCACCACATCCTTAATGGAAGCTTTCACAAAGGGGGTGGTTTCGTAAGCGACTTTTGCCTCAAGGCCATGGGGGAAGAAAGGCGTCAGTTCGGCAATACGCGCTTTCACCAGAGCATCGGTTTGCAATTCGTTGGCACCGGAAGCCAACTGAATACTCATCCCCGATGCGGCCTGGCCATTGTAGCGGCTAAGGTAATTGTAATTCTCTGCACCCAATTCGACTTTTGCGACGTCACCCAGTGTGACCAACGAACCGTCCTGATTGACTCGCAGCGTGATAGCTCTGAATTGCTCGGGTGTTTGCAATTGGGATTGTGCATTAATCGTGGCATTCAAAGATTGGCTGTCTACCGCGGGCGTCCCCCCAAGCTGGCCCACCGCAATTTGGCTATTTTGTGATTGGATGGCGGTGACAATATCTTGTGTCGTCAGTTGATAATTATTGAGCTTATTGGGGTCGAGCCAAATCCGCATTGCATATTGCGAGCCAAAAGCATTGATACTGCCAACCCCTTCGATTCGGCTCAGTGGATCTTGCAGATTACTGGCGACATAGTCGGCAATATCTTGTTTATCCATGCTGTCATCGGTGGACACAAAGGCCAGCATCATCAAGGTGCTATCACCGGATTTGGAAACTGAAATACCTTGCTGCTGGACATCCTGCGGCAGTTTTTTGGTCGCCGATTGCAGCTGGTTTTGCACTTGCTGCATAGCTTCATTGGGGTTAGTGCCCGCCTGGAAAGTCAACGTGACGGTGGCCGTACCTGCGCTGCTGCTTTGTGACGACATATACAGCAAGTTATCCAGCCCGGTCATACTTTGTTCTATGACCTGCGTGACAGTATTTTCCAGTGTTTGCGCCGAAGCTCCGGGATAGGAGGCACTGATGCGCACATTTGGCGGTGCAAGGTTGGGATATTGCTCAACCGGGAGGGTGGAGATTGCCAATGCGCCAGTAAGACACAAAATTATCGCCAATACCCAAGCAAAGATTGGGCGGTCGATGAAAAAATTTGCCATGCAGTGCCAGCCTCTCAAGTTAAATGCAGCAGAATCTACCATGCACTTTACGCGGGAATCCGGCATAAAACGTGAAGAAAATAAGGAGAAGCTGTAAATAACATCGTTAAAATTTGAGTTAATTCATCTTGATGGTGATAAGAATGATAAACAGGCGTTTTTTCGGCTATCAAGTAGACTATTGAGTAGCTATCCAACCTAGGAAGGTATTATGGAACTTAATCCGGTATTTGCTCGTCGTCTCTACCTTTGCTGGCTTATCAGCCGAGGGGAGTCATTGAATGTGCCGCGCTTAATGGAATTGACGGGGTGGCCGCGGCGCACATTGCAGGATGTCTTGAAAGCGCTGCCAGGATTGGGCATTACAATGACATTTGTGCAGGATGGGGTGCGCAATAATGCTGGATATTACCGGTTAGATAGCTGGGGGCCACTGAATAAAAAATGGATAGACGATAACCATGTTTTTATTTTAGCAGCCATTGAATAACCTAATAGCTTGGCTGCTATTATACCCGTCATACTTCAAGCTGCATGTGCGTTGGCGACGTTCAATAACCCGTATCACTTACTACAGTAAGCTCATCGGGATTTTCTCTCTTTCCGCCTTCCTGCAACTCGAATTACTTAGGGTATAGATAATAGGGTAGTTATTAGTATTTTTTATTTTCTAAAAATAGGATGGTTGCCGCAACACGCGAGCGAACATTCAGTTTCCGTAATAAATTACGAATATGCACTTTTACCGTCTCTTCAGAAATGTGTAACTCAAACGCGACCTGTTTATTGGACATTCCGCGTGCGACCTCTTGCAAAACATCTAATTCCCGCTCGGTTAATTCAGAGAATGGATTAACCTGTTCGTGTCGGGAAGATAAATATTGTGTGACCTCATCACTGAATACTTTCTCACCCTTTGCAGCAAGGCGGATATTTTCTAGCAATATTTCAGGTTCGCTGTCTTTGAGCAGGTAGCCATCTGCACCAGCATCTATCATTGCATACACATCACTGCGCGCATCAGAGACAGTCAAAACAATAATTCGCGCATCTATGCCTTCATTGCGTAATGCTTTCAAGGTATCCAGCCCAGACATTCCTTTCATGTTCAGATCAAGCAGAATGACATCCGGCTGACACGCGGCCGCTTTGGTAATAGCATCGCTGCCGCAGTTGGCTTCAGCAATCACATTAAAATTGCTATCCAGTTCAAGTAACTGTTTTATCCCACGGCGCATGAGAGGATGATCATCAACGATCATAATGGTGTGATTTTGGGTCATGATAAGTAAGGTCCCTGTAACCAATAACATTAAATGATTGGCTGTTGATCGTGGATTATTTGGGGTCGTTAATTTGGCCGACCATGTTATCCATCATAGTTAGTTTAACCACGCTTTGAGTGTACCTTAAAACGCCGGCCAAATTCATTTAACAGCGGCAATTTATCTGAAGAATAATGACTAAATTGCATTTCTTTTTGATAGCGATTCTCATCAAATGAATCGTTATATAAAAAATGTAATAACGCAAATAGATTTAACAGTGAGAAACCACGCAAATAACCACTAAATTAATTGATCTTGCTCAATATCTACCGACGATTAACTCTAAAGAGTAATTATTTTATTACTCATTATTCTGTATCTAATACCTCAACACTGGGGAATCTTCTTTAATACAAATAAGAATTATTATCATTATATTGGTGTAACTCACCAAGCTTTAAATGAACACTTAGCTCACGTATACGCACGCGCGCCAGTAGATGTTAAGGATATCAGCATGACTGATTTATCACGGCGTAAATTGTTGACTGGCTTTTGGCAAGCCGGTAAGCAGCAGCCCTCAGTGATTCGGCCACCGTGGTCAGTCATCGAAAGCGATTTTATTGCTGGCTGTACGCGTTGCCATGACTGTGTTGCCACTTGTGAAACTGGCGTGTTGATTGCTGGTAGTGGTGGGTTCCCCGAAATAGATTTTCAGCGTGCCGAGTGCAATTTCTGTCAAGCCTGTGTACAGGCCTGTGAAGCGGATGTTTTCACCGCGACCGCACTGCCCGCCTGGTCGCTAAAAATCAACATATCAGACTGCTGTTTACCTTTTCACAATATTGAATGTCGCAGTTGTCAGGACAGTTGTGAAACGCGGGCGATTAAATTCCGCCCACGGCTAAATGGTATTGCTCAACCCGAATTAGACCTTCCTGCTTGTACCGGCTGTGGTGCCTGTGTACCCAGTTGCCCAGTCCAGGCAGTAACCCTCACCCGGAGTGAAGATGGACGATAAAGAATGGCATGTCTGTGGATTGGTAATACAAGCCAAACCTGCGCGAATAGCGCCGCTAATCGACAGCCTATTGGCGATTCCGGGAACAGAAATACCCACCAGTGATACCGCTCTGGGTAAATTGGTGGTGGTTATGCAGGCAGCGCGCTCAGACGTGCTCCTGAATTATATTGAGTCAGCACGCAATCTGGATGGTGTGTTGGCTGTATCGCTGGTTTATCACCAGCAGGATCAGCAAGGTGAGGAAATGCCATGAAACTCAGTCGCCGGGATTTTATGAAGGCCAATGCCGCAGTTGCGGCGGCGTGCGCTGCCGGATTGACCATACCCACTGTCGCCAAGGCTGCTGTGGGCGAGACAACAAATGCAATAAAATGGGATAAAGCGCCTTGCCGATTCTGTGGTACTGGCTGCGGTGTTTTGGTCGGCACGCAAAATGGCCGAATCGTGGCATCTCAAGGTGACCCGGATTCACCGGTCAACCGTGGGTTGAACTGCATAAAAGGCTATTTCCTGCCTAAAATCATGTACGGCAAAGACCGCCTGACTCAGCCGCTGTTGCGCATGAAAGACGGTCAATATGATAAAGAGGGCGATTTCACCCCAGTAAGCTGGGAAAAAGCCTTTGATATCATGGAACTGAAATTTAAAAATGCGCTGAAAGAAAAAGGCCCGACGGCGGTAGGCATGTTCGGCTCCGGCCAGTGGACGGTGTGGGAAGGGTACGCAGCATCCAAATTACTGAAAGCCGGTTTCCGCTCCAACAACCTTGATCCCAATGCACGCCACTGTATGGCTTCTTCCGTGGTGGGCTTTATGCGCACCTTTGGTATGGATGAGCCGATGGGGTGCTTTGATGATATTGAAGAAGCAGATGCCTTTGTGCTCTGGGGCTCCAATATGGCGGAGATGCACCCTATCTTATGGTCGCGTATGACCAGCCGTCGCCTGACTGATGACAATGTCAGAATCGCTGTACTGTCTACTTTTGAGCATCGCAGCTTTGAACTGGCCGATAACCCGATGGTCTTTACCCCGCAGACCGATTTGGCGATTATGAATTATATCGCCAATTACATTATTCAAAATAATGCAGTTGATCAGGGCTTCCTTGACCGCCATGTGAATTTCCGCCGGGGTGCGACGGACATCGGTTATGGTTTACGGCCAACACATCCACTGGAAAAAGCGGCTAAAAATCCCGGTAGCGATGCCTCTGAGCCAATGAGCTTTGATGATTTTAAAGCTTTTGTGGCAGAGTACACACTGGAAAAAACCGCCAAAATGAGCGGCGTGCCGGAAGACCAATTGGAGTCACTGGCGCAGCTATATGCAGACCCTAAAGTGAAGCTGGTGTCCTACTGGACCATGGGCTTTAACCAGCATACCCGTGGTGTGTGGGCCAATAACATGTGCTACAACCTGCACCTGTTAACCGGCAAAATTTCTAAACCGGGTTCTGGGCCTTTCTCTCTGACCGGCCAGCCTTCTGCTTGCGGTACAGCCCGTGAAGTGGGGACTTTCTCCCACCGCCTGCCCGCCGACATGGTGGTCACCAATGAAAAACATCGCCAAATTGCCGAAACCAAATGGCAGCTACCGCCGGGCACTATTCCAGAAAAAGTCGGTTTACATGCAGTGGCACAAGACCGCGCGCTGAAAGATGGCACTCTCAACGCCTACTGGGTGATGTGCAATAACAACATGCAGGCCGGGCCAAATATCAATGAAGACCGCATGCCGGGTTGGCGCGATCCGCGTAACTTTATTGTGGTTTCAGACCCTTATCCCACCATCAGTGCACTGGCCGCGGACCTTATCTTGCCGACCGCCATGTGGGTCGAGAAAGAGGGCGCTTACGGTAATGCCGAGCGCCGTACCCAATTCTGGCGGCAACAAGTGCCGGCACCGGGTGAGGCAAAATCTGATTTATGGCAGATGGTTGAGTTTGCCAAACGCTTCAAAGTTGAAGAAGTGTGGCCAGCCGAGCTTATTGACAAAAAACCGGAATATCGCGGTAAGACACTGTATGACGTGCTGTTTGCCAACAATGTGGTGAATAAATATCCGTTGAGTGAGATTCCTGCTGACCAATTAAATGATGAAGCGCGCGACTTCGGTTTCTACCTGCAAAAAGGGTTGTTTGAAGAGTATGCCGAATTTGGCCGTGGCCATGGTCATGATTTAGCGCCGTTCGACCGCTACCACCAAGAGCGCGGTCTGCGCTGGCCAGTGGTAAATGGTAAAGAAACTCTCTGGCGTTATCGCGAAGGTTTTGACCCCTTTGTACCGAAAGGCGAGGATGTCCGTTTTTATGGCAAACCGGATGGTAAAGCGGTGATATTCGCGCTGCCTTATGAACCCGCCGCCGAAAGCCCGGATCAGGAATATGACCTGTGGCTCTCCACTGGCCGCGTGCTGGAGCATTGGCACACCGGTTCCATGACCCGCCGTGTGCCGGAGTTACATCGTGCTTTCCCAGAAGCCGTGCTATTCATTCACCCATTGGATGCTAAAGCCCGTGATTTACGGCGCGGTGACAAAGTGAAAGTGATTTCACGCCGTGGCGAAGTGATTTCGCTGGTCGAAACTCGTGGCCGTAACCGCCCGCCACAAGGGCTGGTGTATATGCCGTTCTTTGATGCCGCGCAGCTGGTGAATAACCTGACGCTGGATGCCACTGATCCCTTATCCAAAGAAACTGACTTCAAGAAATGCGCAGTGAAATTGGCGCGGGTTGTTGCGTGATTGTGCAAAAGACGCGGTCTTTCAGGAGAAAATAATGAATAACACGATGTTTCATACATTCAGCCGCCGGGTAATCTCTGTGATATCACTACTGGCGGTGTTGGTAGTGGCCGGTGTTGTTAATGCTGCCAGCAATGTCGAGATGGATTTAAGCCAATCGCCCGAGGTCTCCGGCACGGCGGAGGGGACGGTGAAAATGCCCAAACAGCAACAGCGGATGGCACTGAACTATGTTAACCAACCGCCGATGGTGCCACACAGTGTGGATGGTTATCAGGTCAGCAAAAACACCAACCGCTGTCTACAATGCCACGGTGTTGAACATTACCGGGCTACGGGCGCGCCGCGTGTGAGCCCAACCCACTTTATTGACCGAGATGGCAAGGTATCGAGTGAAGTTTCGCCGCGTCGCTACTTCTGCTTGCAATGCCATGTGCCGCAAACTGATGCAGCACCAATTGTCGGTAATAGCTTCCAGCCAGCACCTGGTTTTGGTCAATAAGTAAGATGGTTATTGTGAGAATAAACAATGAATGAGACTAAAAAGCCCGGTATTATCAAACGATTATGGCATTGGTGGCGCAGGCCTAGCCGGCTGGCACTCGGGACGTTACTGCTGATTGGCTTTGTTAGTGGCATCATTTTCTGGGGCGGTTTTAATACCGGCATGGAAATGGCGAATACTGAGAAATTCTGTATTAGCTGCCATGAAATGAAAGACAACGTTTATCAGGAATACATGGGAACCATCCACTACAGCAACCGCAGTGGTGTGAAGGCGACCTGTCCGGATTGCCATGTTCCCCATGAGTGGGGGCCGAAAATGGTGCGTAAAATCAAGGCCAGCAAGGAATTGTATGCCAAAACTTTTGGTTTGATTGACACGCAGCAGAAGTTTGAGGCTCATCGCCTGACCATGGCTGAAAATGAGTGGGCGCGAATGAAAGCCAATGGTTCGCAAGAATGCCGCAACTGCCATAATTTCGACAATATGGACTTCACGGCACAGAAAACGGTGGCGGCGAAAATGCACAGTAAAGCCATTGAAGCAGGTAAAACCTGTATCGATTGCCATAAAGGTATTGCCCATAAGTTGCCGGATATGAAGGATGTGCCGACCGGTTTCTAATCCCCTGCGAACTTGAAACCGGGTTGGCTGCGCTCGTTAACCCGAATCAAATGCTCTGTGGACTGCGTGTCGACAGAGCATTTTTTATTGCTATATTAGGTATCCTTTTGCATAATAAGACCTGTTAACTGGTCTTTTGGGGGTGCTTATGCCAAGTGTAATTTTGTCAGATACTAGCGCGAGTGTGAGTGAACTGAAGAAAAATCCCATGGCGACAGTGAATGCCGGAGCTGGTTTCCCTGTTGCTATCCTGAACCGTAATCAACCTGCGTTTTATTGTGTGCCTGCTGAACTTTATGAACAAATAATGGAAGCGCTTGACGATAATGAATTGGCTAAGTTGGTTAACGAACGTCGTAACCAACCACTTCATGATATTGATTTGGAAAGCTATTTATGATCTATACCGTTAAGTTCAGAGAAGAAGCGCTAAAGGAATGGCACAAACTGGATAAGACGATACAACAGCAGTTCGCCAAAAAATTAAAAAAGTGCAGCGATAATCCACATATTGAGAGTGCTAAACTACGTGGGATGAAAGACTGTTACAAAATTAAATTACGGTCCTCAGGTTTCCGACTAGTGTATGAAGTTATTGATGATATTTTGATAGTTGCTGTGGTTGCAGTAGGAAAAAGAGAACGTAGCGAGGTTTATAAACTTGCCAGTGAAAGATTACGCTAATTATTGTTAGCCCGCTAAAGAAGGTGCTATGTCAGTCAAAATTGAGAATATCCAAAAAGAACTGTTATCAAAAAACTGGTTCAAACTACATAAATATACCTTTGATTTAATAACCGATAATGGAACCCCGGTACAACAAACTCGTGAAGTGTATGACCGGGGGAATGGCGCGACTATTCTGTTATATAACCGCCCCAATGGCACTGTGGTGCTGACTAACCAATTTCGCATGCCAACCTATGTAAACGGTAATTCCGACGGTATGTTGCTGGAAACCTGTGCCGGCTTGCTGGATAACGATTCACCGGAAGAATGTATTCGCCGTGAAGCGGTTGAAGAGACTGGTTATCAGGTCGATAAAGTACAAAAACTGTTTGAGGCTTATATGTCACCGGGCGGAGTGACTGAAATTGTCCATTTCTTTGCCGCTGAATATCATCCGGATCAGAAAGTCACCGATGATGTCGGTGTGGAGGACGAAGTTATTGAAGTGGTGGAGTTGCCGTTCACTGAAGCCATTGCCATGATGGCAGATGGCCGAATTAAAGATGGTAAAACCATTATGCTGTTGCAGTATGCGCAAATTCACGGCTTATTAAATTAATAATCTTCTTATGTGGATTACAGCGCTATGTTGTTGCCGTGATTTCGCGGCACTTAATTCTCCCATTGTTGATAACTCCCCCTGATTGATAAGTAAATTCTTCTGTTGATGCAAAAATGTTATGCAGAGTATGGCCTGCTTCATAGATTGTGATAATTCACTCACTATACTGGTTCTGTTATTGGTCATACCACCTCAAAGCATAAAAGCAAAGGGAACCTACAATGGACGAACAATTGAAACAGAGTGCGCTTGATTTTCACCAATATCCTACTCCAGGGAAAATTCAGGTGTCGCCAACCAAACCGCTAGCGACCCAACGGGATTTGGCGCTAGCTTATTCTCCTGGTGTTGCTGCACCCTGTCTGGAAATTGCTGCCGATCCACTGGCCGCCTATAAATATACTGCGCGCGGGAACTTGGTCGCGGTTATTTCGAACGGTACTGCGGTACTGGGGCTGGGCAACATTGGCGCATTAGCGGGTAAGCCGGTCATGGAGGGGAAAGGGGTTCTGTTCAAGAAATTCTCCGGTATTGATGTGTTTGATATTGAGATAGATGAACTCGATCCTGACAAACTGATCGACATTATTGCTTCGCTGGAACCCACTTTCGGCGGTATCAATCTGGAAGATATCAAAGCACCGGAATGTTTTTATATTGAGAAGAAACTGCGCGAGCGCATGAAAATCCCGGTGTTCCATGATGACCAACACGGCACGGCGATTATCTGTACCGCCGCGGTGCTCAACGGCTTGCGGGTGGTGAAGAAAGATATTAGTGATGTGAAATTGGTGGTCTCTGGGGCTGGGGCGGCATCCATTGCCTGCTTGAACTTGCTAGTCGCACTGGGATTAAAGCCACACAATATCACTGCATGTGATTCCAAGGGCGTGATTTATAAAGGCCGTGAAGCCAATATGGCGGAAACTAAAGCGGCTTACGCAATTGAAGATAATGGTCAGCGCACACTGGGCGATGCTATGCCGGGTGCGGATATCTTCCTCGGCTGCTCCGGCCCCGGTGTGCTTACGCAAGACATGGTCAAAACCATGGCACCTAGCCCGCTGATTCTGGCGTTGGCGAACCCGGAACCTGAAATTTTACCGCCATTAGCCAAAGCGGTGCGCCCAGATGCGATTATCTGCACTGGCCGCTCGGATTATCCTAATCAGGTCAACAACGTACTCTGCTTCCCGTTTATCTTCCGTGGTGCATTGGATGTAGGCGCGACCACCATTAACGAAGAAATGAAACTGGCTTGTGTGCATGCTATTGCCGATCTGGCACTGGCTGAGCAGAGTGATGTGGTGGCATCCGCTTATGGTGAACAAGACCTTTCCTTTGGCCCTGAATACATCATTCCTAAACCATTCGACCCGCGTTTGATTGTGAAAATTGCACCGGCGGTGGCGAAAGCGGCGATGGAGTCCGGTGTGGCCACGCGCCCAATCACAGATTTTAGTGCTTACGTCGAGAAACTGTCGGAATTTGTCTATAAAACCAACCTGTTTATGAAGCCGATTTTCTCGCAGGCGAAAAAAGAGATGAAGCGGGTGGTGTTGGCTGAAGGTGAAGAAGAGCGCGTATTACATGCTACTCAAGAGCTGATTTCTCAAGGGTTGGCGTATCCAATCTTGATTGGTCGCCCGAGTGTGATTGAGACTCGACTGAAGAAATTGGGCCTGCAAATTACTGCCGGGAAAGACTTCGAAGTGGTTAATAATGAATCTGACCCGCGTTTTAAAGATTATTGGCATGAATACTATCAAATCATGAAGCGCCGAGGCGTTTCACAGGAACAAGCGCGGCGCGCCGTGATTGGCAACCCAACACTGATTGGCTCCATCATGGTTCATCGGGGCGAAGCCGATGCGATGATTTGTGGCACTATTGGCACTTATCATGAGCATTATGATGTGGTTGAGAAAGTCTTCGGTTTCCGCAAGGGCGCGCATGTGGCGGGCGCAATGAATGCGCTGCTGTTGCCCACCGGTAACACGTTTATCGCCGACACTTACGTCAATGATGACCCGACGCCAGAGCAGCTAGCCGAGATTACCTTGATGGCGGCTGAAACGGTGCGCCGTTTTGGTATTGAGCCAAAAGTGGCGTTGTTGTCTCATTCAAGTTTTGGTACCTCGAATTGCCCTGCGGCCCGTAAAATGCGCCGTACTCTGGAATTGGTGAATCAGATGGCACCTGAACTGGAGATCGACGGTGAAATGCACGGTGATGCGGCGCTGGTGGAAAGTATCCGCCATAACCTGATGCCGGACAGCCCACTGAAAGGGGCGGCTAACGTGCTGATTATGCCGAATATGGAAGCGGCGCGAATCAGTTATAACTTGCTGCGCGTAACTTCTTCAGAGGGCGTAACAGTCGGGCCAGTGCTGATGGGGGTAGCAAAACCGGTGCATATTCTGACGCCGATTGCTTCGGTGCGCCGAATTGTGAATATGGTGGCGTTGGCGGTGGTTGAAGCACAAACCGAGCCACTATAAAACCTCTTCCGCTTCGGTAGTTTTTTGTGAAATGAAAAACTTATACCCAAAGTAATTGGAGTTGCAGGTAGGCAGCCAGCAAGCAAATCCCGATGAGCTTACACTTGTAAGTGATTCGGGTGAGTGCGCGCAGCTAACAACCCTGCGGCTTCAAGAACGAAGGGTATTTCGGCGGTTTTTGCTGGCCTGCTGTAACCACTTATCCAGCTCGTTGGCAAATTGCTGGCGATCCCGCTGATTTAAGGTGTTGGGGCCGCCGGTTTGAATACCACTGGCGCGCATGGTGTCCATAAAGTCGCGCATATTCAACCGCTCACGAATGGTATCCGGGGTATAACGCTCACCGCGAGGGTTTAGCGCAATCCCCCCTTTTTCAATCACTTCTGCCGCCAGCGGAATATCGGCGGTGATCACTAAGTCGTTTTTTTCGACGCGCTGCACGATTTCGTTATCGGCAACATCAAAGCCGGAAGCAACCTGTAAGGTGCGGATAAACTTCGAGGGCGGTGTTTTAAGTGGCTGATTTGCCACCAAAGTGACCATCATGCCGGTTCTGTCTGCGGCACGAAATAATACATCCTTAATGACATTCGGACAGGCGTCTGCATCAACCCAAATTTGCATCAGTGGTGTTCTCCTGCGGCTAACCAGTCTTTGACTGGCAGAAAATCGCGGTACAATGCCGCCTCAGCGCTGTCTGCCGCTGGTTGATAATTATATTCCCAGCGCACCAGTGGCGGTAGGGACATTAAAATAGATTCTGTGCGGCCCCCGGTTTGCAGACCGAATAATGTGCCACGGTCCCAGACCAGATTAAACTCAACATAACGACCACGGCGATAAAGCTGGAATTCGCGCTCGCGTTCACCCCAACTCAGTGCTTTGCGCCGTGCAACAATCGGCATATAAGCATCAAGAAAACCATTGCCGACCGCCTGAGTGAAATTGAAGCAGGTAGCAAAATCGGGGCTGTTTAAATCGTCGAAGAACAGGCCACCAATACCACGGGCTTCATTGCGGTGCTTAATATAAAAATAATCATCGCACCATTTTTTATAGCGCGGATAGACTTGCTCACCAAAGGGTTGGCACAGTCCATTGGCGGTTTTATGCCAGTGAACCGCATCTTCTTCAAATCCATAGAAGGGGGTTAAATCAAATCCGCCGCCAAACCACCACACGGGATTTTCGCCGGGTTTTTCAGCAATAAAAAAACGCACATTAGCATGGCTGGTAGGCAGATAAGGGCTGTTCGGATGAATGACCAATGACACGCCCAGCGCCTGAAAACTGCGACCTGCCAGTTCAGGGCGATGTGCTGTGGCCGATGCTGGTAATGCTGCGCCTGAAACATGCGAGAAGTTAACACCCGCCTGCTCGAATACCGCCCCGTTGACCAATACCCGACTGCGGCCACCACCGCCTTCCTCACGGACCCAATTTTCCTCTGTGAATTCAGCGTTGCCATCAGCTTGAGCCAGTGCGGCACAGATTTTATCCTGCAAACCCAGCAGGTAAGTTTTGATTTGGTCTGTATTGGGTAAATTCATCAGAAAGGTTCTAGTAGCCGGGAAATTATCAGGAGCCAAGTATACCCCGATTTACTGTCATTGTTGTACTCTCGGTGCGTATGAGTGCTGAATGGGAAATATTCTGGCGAGATTTATCTGGATCTTCTCAAATATCATTACGGACTATCACTATGGGAAATATCACTTTATTATTGCGTGATATAATAAGGCGTAATGATCAACATATTCATTTTACTCAAGGGTGCGAATATCCATGGAAATCCGCGTATTTCAGCAAGGCGATTTTGAAGAAGTGATTCTGCTGTGGGAGCATTGCGATTTGTTGCGGCCATGGAACGACCCAGAAATGGATATTGAGCGTAAGCTGAATCATGACCCCGAATTGTTCCTGGTAGCGGAAGTCAGCGGCGCGATTGTCGGCTCGGTGATGGGCGGTTATGACGGCCACCGAGGCTCCGCTTATTATCTGGGAGTTCACCCTGACTTTCGTGGTCGTGGCTTTGCCAATGCGCTGATCAGCCGCCTTGAGAAGAAACTCATTGCCCGTGGCTGCCCAAAGCTGAATATCATGGTGCGAGAAGATAATGACGCGGTAATTGGCATGTATGAAAAACTCGATTACGAAACCCAAGACAGCATCATGCTGGGCAAGCGGTTGATTGTCGATCAGGAGTATTGAGGGTTTAGTGGGTTGAATTTTAAATATATTTAATTCATACCTGCTGAGGGAATTAAGGTGTTAGTGTCTACCTGGCCGAATCATTGACTGCCCGTTGACCTTAAAATAAATAGACTCATCGGGATTAATGAGCGTCATCCTGGAGGCTCACCCTACGGGCTAGCATAAATGCTGTTCAAATCGGTTCCCGACCGATTTGTTATTCACTTGCTGCTTACCTGCGCTTCCAATGATTGTGCGGCGTGACATTATTATCTGGAGTCGCAAGCCAAAGAGCTGCGACTCCCATAATTTTAGCTATCAGATTGATTATTTAATCTTGGTAATGTTTTTCACATCGACTTCCACAGAGTTCCAGTCTTTATCTACTTTCCCTTCGATTTGGACTTTATCTTGTGGCGTAATGGTTTGGCCTTTCCAACGCTTGCTGTCGATATCCACCGTAATGGTGCCGGTGCTATCGCGGAAAGTATAGGTATCATGGCTGAGCCGCTCTACGATGCTCCCTTGTAAAGTGACATAGGCGTCATCACGCATGGTACTCACTTTATCTACCGTCGTGCTACTGGTGCTCGGGCCAGAGAAGCCGCCTTGTGTTGCTGGCTGAGCCTGTGTTGTTGCCGGGCCGTCAAAACCCCCTTGCGCAGTGTTTGTCGCACTTTGCGCCAGTAATGGCGTGCTGCATAACATAACCAAGGTGGCAGCTAAGGTCAGTTTCTTCATTTTATTGCTCCTTCAATGAATGAATTATTGCATTTGAAACCAGAGACCTTTTCGGCCTCGCTACCCAATACTAGACTAAAATCACATTAGAATTTACTGATTATAAGAAAGAATGATGAAAGCCGACCCTGTTATGGCACTTTTTCAGCGAGCTGGACTCCAATCTCTGGTTATCATATTTCAACTGCCATGCTTTTGCTTCTGTGTAGAGTTCTCTGCAAAAAAGTTCTTTGTAGAAAATGTTCTTTGCAGACAAGCTGATTGGATGCAGTGGTTTTTTAAGGAGCTTTAGATGAATATTCGCCCACAGTTGTCTGGGGTGCGCTTGTTATTACTGGGGGCCCCTCTGTTATTGGCCGGGTGTTCAGCCACGTCCGGGTTTTCTTGGTCAAGTTTGTCTCCGCTTAATTGGTTTAGTGGCAGCAGCAGTATGCAAGTGACTGATAATGGTGTCGGTGGTATCACGGCCAGTACCCCTTTGAGCGAAAATGAGATTAAAGAAGGGCTGAAAGGTGATTATCGGTTGCGCAGCGGTATGGCAACTAATGATGGCAAGCTGGTTTCTTTCTACCAAGCCATGAAAGAAAACCAAGTTAAGTTGGTTATCTCTGGTCAGCCCAAAGGCACGGTAGAGCGCATTGATGTCATGGATAAAGATATTCCGAGCCAATGGGGCGTTAGTATTGGTGCGCCATTCAGTCAGTTATATAAAAAAGCTTTTGGTGTTTGTCAGAAAGGCACTGGTGATGATAGTGGGCAAATAGAATGTGCCGCGCCCGATAGCAAGCATGTTAGCTATTTATTTGCGGGCAACTGGCATGGCCCTGAGGGCTTAATGCCATCTGACGATACTTTGCAAAGCTGGAAAGTGAGCAAGATTATCTGGCGTGCTAAAAGCGAATAAATATTATTATCCTGTTAAGGCGCGGCTTACATTTAGCGCCTTAATAATAATCCCATCCCGTTAAAAACCCTTTTCCCTTCACCCAATTTTATTTTGCGTTGACACAAGGTTATTTTAATCGCTTCAGTTATGATATTTGGCATAATCGATATAGTTTTTTAGTGAGGAAAAGAAATGACTCAAGTTCAGAGTGGCATTTTGCTGGAGCATTGCCGTTTTGCCATTTTTATGGAAGCAAGAGTACAGGGCGAATTTGATGCCATTCGCCAAGGGTGTAAAAAATTCTGCCTTTCATTGCAAGAGTTACAACAAAAATTCCCTAATGAGCATTTGGGCGCAGTTATCGCGTTTGGTTCAGATATTTGGCATGACCTATCCAATGGTCAAGGTGCACCAGAATTAAAGCCTTTTGTTGCCTTGGGCAAAGCGCCGATGATTGCTCCTGCCACCCAACGTGATTTATTGATTCATATTCAGTCATTACGCCAAGATATTAACTTTACTTTAGCACAAGCCGCTATTGCCGCTTTTGGTGATGCTATTGCAGTTGAAGAAGAGACCCATGGTTTCCGTTGGGTGGAAGAGCGTGATTTTACTGGCTTTATTGACGGTACAGAGAATCCGCAAGGAGAAAGTCGGCCAGAAGTTGCTGTCATTGCTGAGGGCGAAGAAGATGCCGGTGGCAGTTATGTATTAGTTCAGCGCTATGAGCATGACCTGAAAAAATGGCAGCGTATCCCGGAACATAAACAAGAACAAATTGTGGGGCGGACCAAGCATGACAGCGAAGAGTTGCCATCGGACCAGCGCCCTGATACTTCCCATGTTAGCCGGGTTGACCTTAAAGAGAATGGCAAAGGGCTGAAAATTCTACGTCAAAGTTTGCCTTACGGCACCGCCAGCGGTAAACACGGTTTGTATTTCATTGCCTATTGTGCGCGCTTACACAATATCGAGCAGCAATTATTGAGCATGTTCGGCTCAATTGACGGCAAGCACGATCTGTTATTAGGTTTTAGTAAGCCAGTGACCGGCAGTTATTACTTTGCGCCGTCGCTAACTAAATTATTGTCTTTATAATTGCTCTTATTCTGAATGACAAAAGGCCGGTTTCCCGGCCTTTATCTTTTGGTGACTCATTCGGTATTGTAATTACATCGCTATTGCGTCGCGCATTCTGTTGACGACGGTCTGTTTCTGTTCTTTGGTCAGTGTGCGCAATGGTAAGCGCGGATTACCGGCATCAATGCCGTGTAATTGCATTGCTGCTTTACCAGCGGCAACACCACCAAATTCAACCAAGACGCGAATAAGTGCAATAACCTGATCCATACCGCGTTGCACAGCAACTTGGTTACCTGCATTAAAATCAGCAATAATTTTATGGAACAACGGCGCTGCATAATTATAAGTGCTGCCAACTGCGCCAATAGCGCCGACGGCCAGACCACCCGGTAAATGCTCATCAACCCCGAATGGAATATCAAATTTACCGCCGCTGACACGCAGACAGCGCTGGAATTCATACAAATCCGCATTATTGAATTTAATCCCTGACAGGTTTGGGATTTTTGATTCGGCTTTGATGAGGAATTGTTCCATATCCAAATTCACACCGGACATTCCGGAATGATAATAATAAAAGCCTTTCGAGGGAGCCGCTGCCGCGATTGCCTGACAATAAGCAATAAGGTCGTCAATATTACCCGGTTTGAAGAAGCAAGGGCCGATGGCCGAGGTTGCGAAGATATCCAGTGTTTCGGCATGGCGAGAAAGGTCGACGGCATCTTTAATACTCAATGCGCCAGTATGTAAGGTAATACTCAGTTTACCTTGCGCCGTTTTTACCCAGCGCTCGGCAACTTTTTTGCGCTCTTCTACTGAGCAATGAATACCTTCACCCGTGGTGCCACACACATAGACCCCTGTCACACCATCATTGACCAGATGCTCGGCAATTTGGTCGATGACGGGATAATTAACTTCACCCTGCTCATCAAAGGGAGTGTGCGGAGCTGCGATCAGGCCGGTTAACTTTTTCATACGCATCCTTAATAAATCAGAGAGAGTGGGGCATGGTTAGCCAAAATAGTTTTGGGTACAAGTGACATCTCGTGTGATCAGTTTTTCGTCTGTTTTGCTGCTTCGTGTTTTTGTGATGTATTTTGTTGAATAGCTTCACAAAACCAACTGCAAATATGTTCTATACGCGTAATGGCAGAACCGACGGTGACAGCATAAGCGCCTGCTGATATTGCCGCTGCGGCTAATGCTGGCGAGTTATAACGGCCCTCTGCAATCACTCTACAGCCCGCTTGGGATAGCTGTTTTACCAGTTCTAAGTCCGGTTCGGTGGGAATTGACGTTTGGGTATAACCCGACAATGTGGTGCCGATAAAATCGATACCTAACCGGTGCGCTAACAGAGCATCTTCAATATTAGAGGAATCTGCCATTGTCAGGCAGCCTGTTGCTTTTGCCCGCTGGAATAAATCTTCTACTGAAACTGGGCGAGGGCGGCAGGTGACGTCAAAAGCGATAATATCGGCCCCGGCGGCACTTAACGCATCTACATCTTCCAGCCAGGGGGTGATTCTGACTTCTGAGTCAGACAAATCACGTTTAATAATGCCAATAACGGGGGCATCGGTAACCCGGCGCACCGCTTCAATATTCCTAATGCCCTCAACACGCAGACCAACCGCACCACCCGCCAGTGATGCTAATGCCATTGCCGCCACAATTTCTGGCGTATCCATGGCGCTGCCGGGGACAGGTTGGCACGAGGCGATAAGGCCATTTTGGAGCTGGTGGCGGAGACGACTTTTTTTACTTAGGTTCAGATTGCTCACGGTCTTTAGCTCCGATAAAATATTTTAAATGAAGTTTTACTCCATTATGTTAGATCTTTTATCTGTAGGGTGCAATGGTCAACCTTTCATTAATTGGGTCAAAAAGTATTTATTGTGGAGCGCAACTCCAGTATGAAAATAATAATGGAGTTGTGACAAGAAAATTGTCATAGTCATCCTATCAACATCATTACAGATATAGGGGGTTGCGCCAGATGGGAAAAGTGTTGGCACTGGATATCGGTGGAACAAAGATTGCTGCGGCGGTGGTGACTGAGAGCGGCATGTTAGTTGGCCGTCAGCAAATAGCGACACCACATGGCGGGGCAGCACAGCTGGCGATAGCACTGGAAACGCTGATTGCACCTTATCGGCATCTGGTTGATTTTATTGCGGTTGCTTCAACTGGCATTATCAATGGTGGCCGCTTGACGGCACTTAATCCTGCGAATTTGGGCGGTTTAGCGGATTTTCCGTTACAAGATTGCATCCAGTCGATCACTGATTTGCCTTGTGTGTTGCTCAATGATGGGCAGGCGGCCGCTTGGGCTGAGTATCAGGCATTAAGTCGTGATGGTAACAATGAAATTTCGGTAAAAAATATAATTTCTGTAAAAAATATGATGTTCGTGACGGTTTCCACCGGTGTGGGCGGCGGCATCGTGTTGGATAAAAAATTGCTGGTTGGTCATCATGGATTGGCCGGTCACATTGGCCACACATTGGCAGATCCCCACGGCCTGTTATGTGGCTGTGGCCGTCGAGGATGTGTTGAAAGTGTCGCCTCCGGGACGGCAATCGGCGCAGAAACACTGGGTTGGAAACAACCGGTTGCTGCCGCCAAAGTATTTGAATTGGCACAACTTGGTAATATTCATGCAGAAAATATTATTAACCGCTCCGCGACTGCGATTGCTCAAATGCTGGCCGATATGAAAATGGCATTGGATCTGGAAATAGTCATTTTGGGCGGCAGTGTTGGGCTGGCGGCGGGGTATTTGGAGCGGGTTATTGGGGCACAAAATATATTGCCGGAAATCTATCGTGTGCCAGTTCAGGCTGCCCATCACCAGCAAGATAGCGGGTTGTTGGGCGCGGCACTGTGGGCCAGATCATCACTGTAGTCATAACATCATAGCAAAACTATTGAGGCCAATATGATCAGCGGATCATTAACACAAACAGCTTTTTTCAGTGGGTTACCAGAACGTCTGCAATGGGTTTTAGCCTATTTGGCTAAGACGCCGTTGGCGGAGCTAAGTTGCGGGCGTCATGAAATAGACGGCGAGCTTGTTTTCATGAATGTGATGGAGTTTGAGACCCAACCGGCTGAAAATAAGAAGGCCGAAATGCACCGGACTTATGCAGATGTTCAACTGCTGATAAGTGGCATTGAAGGCATTGAATACTCGACTCTGACGCCCACTGAGCATCTCGAACCTTATCATGCTGACGATGACTATCAACTGATTGCCGAGATTCCAGATAAAAGCCAATTATGCATGCTACCGGGGATGTTTGCGGTATTTCTACCGGGCGAACCTCATAAGCCAGGTTGCCAGATTGCGGGGGCGGACACTATCAAGAAAGTGGTGGTGAAAGTTCATCATAGTTTATTGCATAACGAATTATCTCTATGATTTTCAAATAATAAGAAAGCACGTTATCTTTGACATCTTCCCCGGACCCCCGGGGTTTTTTTATTGATCTCACCCCGCACAATACCGCCATTTGTCTTCACGAAATGGGCCAATTATGTCATGATGCGCGGCAGAAGCGTCCTTATCCGTCAATTCTCTTTCCCTTGAGGTGTCCGCGTGAATACTGGTGCCCCCCGTTTTAAGCCAGGTAAAATTCTTGATGCCTTGGGTGCGATGCAAAATAGCCTGACCCGCTCAGCGCAGCGCATTGCCGCCTATATTTTGGCGGAACCCGCCAAAGTTACTCAGCTTTCTATTGCCGACCTTTCCTCCCTGACACAGGCCGGTGAAGCCACTATCATCCGTTTTTGCCGCACACTGGGTTATAAAGGATTCCAAGATTTCAAAATGGATTTGGCCATTGAGGTGGCAACCCGCCATCACAGTGAAAACAGCCTGTTAGATGCTGATGTGCAAGAGGGCGATGATGCATTGGCGATTGGCAATAAATTGCAATCGGCAATTAATAATGTGCTGTCTGAAACTCTGAATCTGCTGTCTTTTGAGAGTGTTGAACAGGTGGTTAAGCTATTGCGCCCGGCTGATCGCATCTGCATTTTTGGTGTTGGCTCATCCGGTATCACTGCGGAAGATGCCAAAGGTAAATTGATGCGTATCGGATTGCGGGTCGATGCGGCCACAAATAATCATTTCATGTATATGCAGGCTTCTTTGATGCGCCCCGGTGATGTGGCAATTGGTATCAGCCATTCGGGTACCTCAGCCGAAACCGTGCAAGCACTAAAACTGGCGAAGCAGGCCGGTGCCACCACAGTGGCGCTGACGCACAATATGGGCTCCACCATTACGGAACTGGCCGATTATGTGCTGATTAACGGCAACCGTCAGGGGCAGTTGCAAGGGGACTCCATCGGCACCAAAATTGCGCAATTGTTTGTTTTGGATCTGATTTATGCCCTGTTAGTCAAAGCGGATCCTGCTCAGGCAGAAAGCATTAAACGTAAAACAACCCAAGCCGTCAGTCAAAATGGATGACCGGTAATCTTTTTCTGCTGCCATATCTAGCTGCTGCTGCGGAGATCTTTCGCCCGCAGTGGTAAATACCCCATCATTCTGTTGCTTATCTTACTCACTCTGGCATTTCGCTATCTTTGTCACGTTTTAGACACATTGTGATTGAAATAGCGGGCTGATCTTATACACTCAAATGGAGTTTTACTCCTCTTATGCATTTTGTTTGGAGTAAAACCACATAAATATAAATGTGGCGAGAACCTTCGGGTAGTGACAGATTAAGTGATTTTAAACAATCAGTTGCTAGGGTTTACCTGCCGCGAGGAAAACAGTTTCTGCCAGTGAACTTAGCTGGTGGTGGAGAGAGCGACGATATGAGCACTTCAGTACAACCACAAACGGACCAACCACCTCGTGGGGATAAACCATTGCGCTGGTATAAGCAGCTCACCCCTGCACAATGGAAGGCATTTATTGCCGCCTGGATCGGTTATGCCCTGGACGGCTTTGATTTTGTTCTTATTACTCTGGTTCTGACTGATATTAAACAAGAATTCGGTTTGACGCTGATTCAAGCAACCAGTCTGATTTCAGCGGCCTTTATCTCGCGCTGGTTCGGGGGCTTGGTGCTGGGTGCTATGGGTGATCGTTATGGCCGTAAATTAGCCATGATCACCAGTATTGTGCTGTTCTCCTTTGGTACCTTGGCCTGTGGTTTGGCACCGGGTTACACCACGCTATTTATTGCCCGACTGATTATTGGTATCGGGATGGCGGGGGAGTATGGCTCCAGT
Organism: Yersinia sp. Marseille-Q5920; assembly: GCF_946902935.1. Lineage (NCBI taxonomy): Bacteria > Pseudomonadati > Pseudomonadota > Gammaproteobacteria > Enterobacterales > Yersiniaceae > Yersinia > Yersinia sp. Marseille-Q5920. Next base: position 143,291 of record NZ_CAMPQA010000005.1, read on the forward strand.
TCTACCTACGTGATGGAGAGCTGGCCGAAGAATATGCGTAACAAAGCCAGCGGTTTCCTGATTTCTGGTTTCTCTATTGGTGCCGTATTAGCCGCTCAGGCTTATAGCTATGTGGTCCCGGCATTCGGCTGGCGTATGCTTTTCTACATTGGCTTACTGCCAATTATCTTTGCTTTGTGGTTGCGTAAAAATCTGCCGGAAGCAGAAGATTGGGAAAAAGCACAAAGTAAACAACAGCAGTCGAAGCAGACTAATGACCGCAACATGGTGGATATTCTGTATCGCAGCAACTTGAGCTACCTGAATATTGCGCTGACCATCTTTGCCTCCGCCGCCCTTTATGCTTGTTTCACCGGCATGGTATCTACCCCAGTCGTGGTGATCCTTGGTATTCTTTGTGCGGCAGTATTCGTCTACTTTATGGTACAAACCAGTGGTGATCGCTGGCCGACCGGTGTGATGCTGATGGTGGTGGTGTTCTGTGCCTTCCTCTACTCATGGCCGATTCAGGCATTATTGCCCACTTATCTGAAAATGGATTTGGGCTATGACCCGCATACTGTGGGCAATATATTGTTCTTTAGTGGGTTTGGTGCCGCGGTGGGCTGCTGTGTCGGGGGCTTCCTGGGGGATTGGCTGGGAACGCGTAAAGCTTATGTCACCAGTTTGCTGATTTCACAATTACTGATAATTCCACTGTTTGCCATTCAGGGCAGCAGCATCCTGTTCCTCGGCGGGTTATTGTTCCTGCAACAGATGTTGGGCCAAGGGATTGCCGGGTTATTACCAAAACTGCTGGGCGGCTACTTTGACACTGAACAACGTGCTGCGGGGCTGGGCTTTACCTATAACGTTGGCGCATTGGGCGGGGCGCTAGCGCCCATTCTAGGGGCTTCAATTGCTCAGCATCTCAGCCTCGGTACGGCGTTGGGTTCACTCTCATTTAGCCTGACATTCGTCGTGATTCTGCTCATTGGTTTTGATATGCCATCCCGTGTGCAGCGCTGGGTGCGCCCATCGGGTTTACGGATGGTGGATGCCATTGACGGCAAGCCATTCAGTGGTGCTGTTGGCCCAAATCATGTCAGTGTGGTGACACAGAAGTAAAATAATGACTTTTTATTGCCCGGTGCAGGTTGGCCGGGCTTTTTATTGACCAGACATAAGTGAAATAGGTGGCTGGCGACCAGCATCGTGACTGGCTTAGAGCATTTGATACTTGAACATCACTAAACGGTATATAAAAGCGTTATAGGTATGCACCTAGTTATAAATACACTGAACATAATTTAAGGGCACAACATTCTCAATGAAGAAGCTTGCTGCCGAATGAACCCAGTGAATAAGGTGCAAAATGAAACAGATTTCAATAAAGAAAAATGGATGGACTCGAGTTGCCTTATTTAGCGCGCTAATCTTCGGCAGTGCAACCGCGAGTGCCACCGAGCTGCTTAATAGTTCTTATGATGTGTCCCGCGAGTTATTCAGTGCCTTAAACCCCGGTTTTGAAAAACAGTGGGAACAGCAAAATCCTGGTGACAAGCTGACCATCAAACAATCTCATGCCGGTTCCTCCAAACAGGCGTTGGCAATCTTGCAAGGGCTTAAAGCGGACGTGGTGACCTATAACCAAGTCACTGATGTGCAAATCTTGCATGACCGCGGCAATCTCATCCCGGCTGACTGGCAAGCGCGTTTACCTAACAACAGCTCGCCGTTCTACTCCACCATGGCTTTTCTGGTGCGTAAGGACAATCCAAAGAACATCCATAGCTGGGATGATTTGGTGCGCGAAGACGTCAAGCTGGTATTCCCGAATCCAAAAACCTCCGGTAATGGCCGTTATACCTATCTGGCCGCTTGGGGGGCAACTGAACAAGCCAATGGTAAAGACCAGGCCCAAACCCGTGATTGGATGAAGCGTTTCCTGAAAAACGTGGTGGTTTTTGACACCGGCGGTAGAGGGGCGACCACCACTTTTGTTGAGCGCGGCTTGGGTGATGTGCTGATCAGTTTCGAATCTGAAGTGAACAATATTCGCAAAGAGTATGGCAGCGACAAATATGAAGTCATTGTCCCGCCAGTCGATATTCTGGCGGAATTCCCAGTAGCTTGGGTGGATAAAAATGTCGAGAAAAATGGCACTGAAAAAGCCGCCAAAGCTTATCTCAATTACCTCTACAGTCCACCGGCACAGCAGGTAATCACCAGCTTTAACTACCGTGTTTATGATAAAGCGGCGATGGAAGCGGCTAAATCCCAATTCCCTGATACCAAATTATTCCGCGTTGAAGAGCAATTCGGTAGTTGGCCACAGGTGATGAGCACTCACTTCGCCACTGGCGGCGTGCTGGATAAATTGTTAGCAGAAGGTCATCAGTAATGATGTCGGCATCGAGTAAACGGGTTCTGCCCGGATTTACCCTCAGTCTTGGGAGCAGCCTGCTTTACACCTGCCTGATTTTGTTATTACCACTCAGCGCGTTAGTGATGCAAGTTGCTCAGATGAGTTGGGCACAGTATTGGGAGGTGATAACCAACCCTCAGGTGGTCGCCGCTTATAAAGTCACCTTACTGGCCGCCGGTGTAGCCAGTATTTTCAATGCGGTATTTGGCATGTTGATGGCCTGGATTTTGACGCGCTATCAATTCCCCGGCCGCAGTTTACTTGATGGTTTGATGGATTTACCCTTCGCCTTACCCACGGCGGTAGCGGGCTTGACACTGGCAACCTTGTTCTCCACCACCGGTTGGTACGGTGCCTGGTTATACGATGTTTTGGGGATCAAAGTCTCCTTTACCTGGTTAGGGATTGCGGTCGCCATGGCCTTTACCAGCTTGCCGTTTGTCGTGCGCACCGTGCAGCCGGTATTGGAAGAGTTAGGGCCAGAATATGAAGAAGCGGCGGAAACTTTAGGGGCCAGCCGCTGGCAGAGTTTCCGTCTGGTGGTGATGCCGGAATTGGCTCCGGCATTGCTGGCGGGCACTGCATTATCCTTTACCCGCAGTTTGGGTGAATTCGGTGCGGTGATTTTTATCGCCGGTAACATCGCCTGGAAGACGGAAGTGACTTCGCTGATGATTTTCATCCGCTTGCAAGAGTTTGATTACCCGGCAGCCAGCGCCATTGCGTCAGTCATTCTGGCGGTTTCACTGGTGCTGTTGTTCGGGATTAACACGTTACAAAGTCGCTTTGGTCGGCGGATAGGGGGGCATTGATGGCTGATATCACAGAATTTAATGGTGTGGCCCGCCCGCCCATCAACTGGGGCAAATGGACGTTGATCGCCATCGGCGCACTGTTCTCGTTTTTACTGCTAGTGATCCCGATGGTGTGGATCTTTATCACCGCATTTTCGAAAGGGATCGAGGTGGTCGGGCAGAACTTATCTGACCCCGATATGCTGCACGCCATTTGGCTGACGGTGCTGGTGGCGCTGATTACCGTGCCGGTGAACCTGGTATTCGGTGTGGTACTGGCTTGGCTGGTGACGCGGTTTGTTTTCCCTGGTCGCCAGTTATTGATGACATTAATTGATATTCCGTTTGCCGTTTCACCGGTGGTTGCCGGTCTGATGTATCTGTTGTTTTACGGCTCAAACGGCGTGGTGGGCGGTTGGTTGGATTCTCACGATATCCAATTGATGTTCTCCTGGCCCGGAATGGTGCTGGTCACCATCTTCGTCACCTGCCCATTTGTGGTGCGTGAACTGGTGCCGGTGATGATGAGTCAGGGCAGTCAGGAAGATGAGGCCGCCGTGTTGTTGGGGGCCTCAGGTTGGCAAATGTTCCGCCGTGTGACCTTGCCGAACATTCGCTGGGCATTGCTGTATGGCGTGGTGTTGACCAACGCCCGCGCTATTGGTGAGTTTGGTGCGGTTTCGGTGGTTTCCGGTTCTATTCGTGGCGAGACCTACACCTTGCCGCTGCAAGTTGAGTTATTGCATCAGGATTACAACACCGCCGGGGCCTTCACCGCCGCCGCGTTGTTGACGCTGATGGCAATAGTGACCCTTTTTCTGAAAAGCGGCCTGCAATGGCGCTTAGCGCGTCAGGTTGTTCGTCTCGAACAGGAGCAAAAAGCATGAGCATTGAGATTGATAATATCAGTAAGTATTTTGGCCGCACCAAAGTGCTGAATAACATCACACTTGATATTCCTTCAGGCCAAATGGTGGCTTTGCTTGGCCCTTCTGGTTCGGGAAAAACCACTTTATTGCGCATTATTGCCGGGTTGGAAAACCAAAACGCCGGGCGTTTAAGTTTCCACGGCACTGATGTGAGCCGCTTGCATGCCCGTGACCGCCGTGTTGGGTTTGTATTTCAGCATTACGCGCTGTTCCGCCACATGACGGTGTTCGATAACATTGCTTTTGGTTTGACAGTGTTACCTCGCCGTGAGCGCCCAAATGCGGCGGCTATCAAGCAGAAAGTGTCGCAATTGCTGGAAATGGTGCAATTGGGCCATTTGGCTAGCCGCTATCCATCACAACTTTCTGGTGGCCAAAAGCAGCGAGTGGCTTTGGCGCGCGCGCTGGCGGTTGAACCACAAATTCTGTTGCTGGACGAGCCGTTTGGTGCCCTGGACGCGCAAGTGCGCAAAGAGCTACGCCGCTGGTTGCGCCAGTTGCATGATGAATTGAAATTTACCAGCGTCTTTGTCACGCACGATCAAGAAGAAGCCATGGAAGTGGCTGATCGAGTGGTGGTGATGAGTCAGGGCAATATTGAACAGGTCGGGACACCCGATGAAGTGTGGCGCGACCCCGCGACTCGCTTTGTGTTGGAGTTCCTCGGTGAAGTTAACCGCCTGAGCGGTGAAATTCGCGGGTCACAGCTGTTTATTGGTGCCCATCATTGGCCGCTGGATTTAGCCCCAATGCACCAAGGCAATGTGGATCTCTTCCTGCGCCCTTGGGAGATGGAAGTCAACATTCAATCAAGTGCCCGCTGTCCGCTGCCGGTTCAGGTGCTTGAAGTCAGCCCGCGCGGCCACTTCTGGCAATTAACAGTGCAACCTATTGGTTGGCATCAGGATCCTATCAGCGTGGTCTTGCCAGAAGGTAACATTGACGCCCCGGTGCGCGGCAATCGCTATTATGTTGGCGGGTTAAATGCGCGCTTATATTCTGGCGATCAATTGCTGCAACCCATTGCTTTAGCCCAAAGCGCCTGATAGGTTTTTCTTCTTTTTGTAAACACAGAGTCATACCCAAAGTCATTGGAGCGGCGAACACCTCTGCCGCTTCAAGAAGAAAGGGTATCTAAAGGTAATGAATGTGACGACCCTCGAACACTGCATCGGCAACACCCCACTGGTAAAACTGCAACGCATGAGCCAAGGGCTGAATGCACAGATTTGGGTCAAACTGGAGGGCAATAATCCGGCCGGTTCGGTGAAAGACAGGGCGGCACTGGCCATGATCCAGCAAGCGGAATTGCGCGGAGAAATATCTCCGGGCGATGTATTGATTGAAGCCACCAGTGGTAATACCGGCATTGCGCTGGCGATGATTGCCGCCATCAAGGGCTATAAGCTGAAATTACTGATGCCGGAAAACATGAGCCAAGAGCGGCAGGCCGCCATGCGCGCCTATGGGGCCGAGCTGATTTTGGTCAGCCGTGAGCAGGGTATGGAGGGCGCGCGGGATCAAGCGCTGGCGATGCAAGCACGAGGGCAGGGTAAGGTGCTGGATCAGTTTAATAATACTGACAATCCGTATGCGCATTTTACCGGTACCGGGCCGGAAATCTGGCAGCAAACCGCGGGTAAAGTGAGCCATTTTGTTTCCAGCATGGGGACGACCGGCACTATCACAGGGGTTAGCCAATATCTGAAAAGTCAAAATCCGGAGATAACTATTATCGGCTTGCAACCGGCCGAGGGCAGCAGTATTCCGGGAATTCGTCGTTGGTCACCAGAATATATGCCGGGAATTTTCCGCTCCGAGCTGGTGGATCAGGTGCTGGATATCACACAAATTTCAGCTGAACAAACCATGCGCCGCCTGGCCACAGAAGAGGGAATTTTCTGCGGTGTTAGCTCCGGTGGTGCAGTGGCCGGGGCATTGCGAGTAGCCGCCGAAAACCCAGGTGCGGTGATTGTGGCGATTATCTGTGATCGCGGGGACCGCTATTTATCAACTGGAGTTTTTGAGTAATTAAAGGGGATTTTCCCCTTGATGAACCCAAAACAGATCATTGGGTTAGCGTTTATCTTGATGATTCATTGTGGTTCGAGCCGGGTTTGAATCACGTCCTGCTCGATAACACATTGCAAAAATTTCAAACCCTACTCAATCCCAAACCCTATTGTCACCCCCATCTTTTGGGCGCGCTGTAGCGCAGACCCGCATGATATTCATCGGCTGTAACCTATTGCATAATCGGTCAAAATTCCTTGAGCTACAATGAAGAAAAGAGTGAAACCAACGGCCATGGGATTATTGACCCATCAAAGCCGATGAGGGTGAATCAAATAAAACTCAAGGATATGTAAGGATTGAGTAAAATCGGCTGCGCGCAAGTCAAATAGGCATGAAAATAGCCGAAATCAGGCTGGAGAGCGAAGAGATGAAAATTTTGTTAGTCGATGATGATGTTGAGCTGGGCAGCATGCTGAGGGAATACCTAAGCGGCGAGGGTTTTAATGCCGAATTGGTCGTCACCGGTAAAGCGGGCATTGCCGCGGCTTTGTCTGGGGACTATACCGCCTTGATTCTCGACATTATGTTGCCTGACATGAGTGGCATCGATGTTTTGCGCCAAGTGCGTAAAAAAAGCCGTTTACCCATTATTATGCTGACGGCCAAAGGCGACAATATTGACCGTGTTATCGGCCTGGAAATGGGCGCTGATGATTATATGCCGAAGCCGTGTTACCCACGTGAATTGGTGGCCCGACTGCGCGCAGTATTACGCCGTTTTGACGAGCACCCCGATGCGCTTTCGGCGGATGATAGTGTCATTACACATAGCGACTTGATGCTCAATCCGTCGACCCGCAGCAGTGAATGGCAGGGCAAACCCTTTGATTTGACAGCTTCTGAGTTTAATTTATTGGAATTGTTATTGCGCTCGTCAGAGCGGGTGGTCACCAAAGATGAGTTATCTGACAAAGGCTTAGGCCGGCCGCGGGAAGCCTATGACCGCAGTGTCGATGTGCATATCAGCAATATCAGACAGAAACTCGCGGCATTGCCGGGGAATACGTTAAATATTGAAACGGTCCGTAGCATTGGCTACCGCATCAGATAATTGCCATTGGTGGAGTCAGTTAAGTATGCGTGGACGGTTATTCTGGAAAATCCTACTGGGGTTTTGGCTGACCTTTATTTTAATGACCCAGATGCTCTGGGTGGTATTTTCCTTTTACGGCAATCGCCATGAACCACTTGAGCGCGAAATGATACGCCAGATTGCTAAGTTACAGGTCGCTTCTGCGGCCTCGGTGCTACAAAGTGGTGGCCTGCCAGCCCTAAATGCCATGACGGCGAACTGGCCGGAAACAGATAAAAATCACTTTTCGGTATTGCCAGCGACAGAAATACCCCAAGTGACGACGGAATCACCGGATAAAACGTTGCCAGCCAAAGGTCGAGGGCCAGAATTTTACAGTAGAGAAGTTACAGCTTGGGTCAAAGGATCGGATGGTCAGAATTATCGTATCAGTTACGACATTGATGGATTGCGGGAAGTCAATCAACAGGGAAGGTCCGATGGAGGCCGCCATGAAATATTGAACATTCCGATCCCCATGATTTGGATGGGAGTGCTGGGCGGCTTGTTCTTCAGTACCTTGCTGGCCTGGAACCTGACGCGGCCAATGCGCCAACTGCGTGCTGGTTTCGAACGGGTGGCGCAGGGCGATTTGTCGGTGCGGCTGTTGCCTGTTATGCGTCATCGCCATGACGAACTGACCGAAGTGGCGCGTGATTTTGATTCAATGGCTGAGCGGCTGAAAGAGTTGGTTAGTGCCCGCGAGCAATTATTGCACGACGTTTCTCATGAATTACGTTCTCCACTGGCTCGCTTGCAATTAGCGATTGGATTAGCACGTCAAAACCCCAAAAATGTCGAAAATTCATTGCTGCGCATTGAACATGAATCTGAACGGCTGGATAAGATGATTGGTGAGTTATTGGCGTTATCTCGCACCGAAAATCACAATATCGCCGATGATGACGAGTATTTCGATTTGTACGAGTTAGTGGCCGTGGTGGTCAATGATGCTCGCTATGAAGCACAGGTGCCGGGTGTTGAAATACTGCTACAGGTATCACCGCAAGTTGACTATACCGTCAAGGGGAATGCCGAGCTGATGCGGCGGGCGATTGATAATATTGTCCGTAATGCGCTGCGATTCTCCGCCCAAGGCCAACAGGTAAAAGTGGTGCTTTCATTGACTGATGAGAGTTACCAGATTCAGGTTTCTGATCAAGGGCCGGGTGTTGAAGACAGTAAACTCTCCAGTATTTTTGATCCCTTTGTCCGGGTCCAATCAGCTCTCTCCGGCAAAGGCTATGGTCTGGGTCTGGCCATCACCCGCAAGGTGATTTTGGCGCATGGTGGGCAGGTTGAAGCAAGAAACGGCGAGCAGGGTGGGTTGGTGATTATCTTGCGAGTGCCGCGTTGGAGTGCGATAGAATAAATTATCAAACAAAACGGCGCACAAAGGCGCCGTTTTCCATATTCGTATGAAATTATTTCTTGATACGAATAATCGGCGTCTCACCCACGGTGACACTACCGGACAGTTTAATCAGTTCTTTAATCTCGTCCATGTTGGAGATAACCACCGGCGTCAAAGTAGACTTGGCTTTCTCTTCCAGCAGGGCCAGATTGAACTCAATAACTACATCGCCTTTCTTGACGCGTTGGCCTTCTTCAGCGATGCGTTTGAAGCCTTCGCCTTTCAGTTCAACAGTATCAATACCGAAGTGGACGAACAGCTCAATGCCGCTGTCTGATTCGATAGAAAAAGCATGGTTAGTTTCGAAAATTTTACCGATGGTGCCGTCAACAGGAGCAACCATTTTATTGCCTGAAGGCTTGATGGCAATCCCATCACCAACGATTTTCTCTGCAAAAACAACATCAGGAACATCTTCGATGTTGACGATCTCACCAGACAACGGCGCGACGATTTCAATAGTGCCACTGTCTTTTTTATCATCTGAAACCAGTGATTTCAGTTTATCGAACAAACCCATGATCTTCTCCTAAGTATTTATACTCGTCATACTTCAAGCTGCATATGCGTTGGCTGCGTTCAATCACCCGAATCACTTACAACACAGTAAGCTCATCGGGACTCTCTCACTTGCCACCTTTCCGCAACTCGAATTATTTAGAGTTTATATTGGGCAGCAGTCCAGTATCGTGGAATTAGCAGAGCGTTTTTTCTTCGATGAATGTGGTAACCAAATCCATCAATTCCTTCGCTGTTGGTTGAGCTAGTGCTTGCTCCGCCAACACTTTCACATCTTCGAAATTCGTATTACGGATAATTTTCTTGATGCGTGGGATCGAAATCGCACTCATGCTGAACTCATCCAGCCCCATGCCCAATAGCAACAGTGTAGCACGTTCGTCGCCAGCAAGTTCACCGCACATACCGGTCCACTTACCTTCAGCGTGAGATGCATCAATTACCTGTTTGATCAGGCCCAATACCGATGGCGACATTGGATTATAGAGATGAGAAATCAGCTCATTGCCACGATCTACAGCCAGAGTATACTGAGTTAGATCGTTTGTCCCAATACTAAAGAAGTCAACTTCTTTAGCTAAATGGCGAGCGATGACCGCCGCCGCAGGTGTTTCAACCATCACACCGACCTCGATAGTTTCATCAAAGGCCTTATTTTCTTCACGTAATTGGCTTTTCAGCAGCTCAAGTTCTGCTTTCAGTTCGCGTACTTCTTCAACCGAAATAATCATCGGGAACATGATACGCAATTTACCAAACGCCGATGCACGCAAGATGGCGCGCAGCTGTGCGTGCAGAATCTCTTTGCGATCCATAGCAATACGGATGGCACGCCAGCCCAAGAATGGGTTTTCTTCTTTTGGCAAGTTCATGTACGGCAGGTCTTTATCACCGCCGATGTCCATAGTACGGACGATAACTGCCTGAGAGCCCATGGCTTCCGCAACGGCTTTATAAGCCTGGAACTGCTCTTCTTCAGTCGGCAGAGAGTCGCGGTCCATGAACAGGAATTCGGTACGATACAGACCTACACCTTCAGCGCCATTACGTTCAGCACCGGCGATATCACGCACTGTGCCGATGTTGGCAACCACTTCAACCTGATGACCATCAAGGGTTATTGCAGGCAAGTCTTTCAGTTTGGCCAGATCATTTCTTTCGGTGATGTACTGAGCTTTCACCGCTTTCAGTCGCTCAATCACTTCAGTCGTTGGGTTTAAATAAATTTTGTTATTGACCGCATCGAGGATCAAATAATCATCATTCTGGATTTCTTTGGTCGCATTACTGGTCCCGACGATAGCCGGTAATTCTAGTGAACGAGCCATAATCGAGGTGTGAGAGGTGCGGCCACCTAAATCGGTGATGAACCCTAACACTTTATCCAGATTAAGCTGCGCGGTTTCTGACGGGGTCAAATCGGTTGCAACCAGAATCACTTCATCCGGAATAGCGCTCAAATCAACAATGGTCAGGCCGAGAATGTTCTTCAGAAGGCGTTTACCGATATCACGTACGTCAGCCGCACGTTCTTTCAGGTATTCGTCATCCAGTTCTTCCAGTGCTTTCGCCTGGCCTTCAATGACGGAATAAGCCGCGGCATCCGCAGACTGCTTATCATCTTTGATGAGGGCTATGATTTCCTGCTCAAGCTCTTCGTCTTCCAACAGCATGATATGCCCTTCGAAGATGGCAGCTTTCTCTTCGCCGAGACTGGCTTCAGCTTTGGTCTTGATCGCTTCCAACTGTTCAGCAGCTTTAGCCCGCCCAGTTTTGAAACGCTCGACTTCTTGCTCCACTTGGTCAGCAGAGATCTTTTTCCGGTTGATGACAATCTCATCTTCTTTCAGTAAAAGTGCTTTACCAAAAGCGATACCCGGTGATACTAAAATGCCTGAAATCATAACCCTACCTTACTCTTGACTGGTGTTAACTAAAAAAGCACGCGTGATTACTCAAGCTCTGCCATCAGTTTTACCAGATGCTCAACAGCTTTCTTCTCATCTTCGCCTTCGGCCGAGATCGTAACAACAGTCCCTTGGGTCAGGCCCAGAGTTTGCAGTTTGAACAGGCTCTTGGCACTAGCGCTTTTACCGTTAGAAATCACGGTAATTTCGCTTGCAAAGCCTTTTGCTTCTTTTACGAACTGGGCAGCAGGGCGGGTATGCAGACCGTTTGGTGCTGTAATAGTAACTTCTTGCTGGAACATTGTATTTCCCCAACTTATTGGATTTATGTTGTGGAGCTAAAGTTTAGTGTAAAAACCAAACTTTAGCCTGTATTGGTGCGCGCATAACTCATCATTCAACTCGCGCATGACTATGCCTCAACCAGTGACAAGTCACAAAGACAGTTTCTGATGCAACCCTAATTCAGGTCTAAAATCATCACTATCAGTTTTAAGAATAATGCTCTCTTTGCGTTATGTCTTCAATCAGCGTTCAGTGATGACATTTTTTGTTGTGTTGCATAATTGATAAATCGATTCAGCCAGAGAGGCGCTCAATACGTGATTAATTTCGCGTATCGAAATAATTGACCGGTTAAATACTAAACCCAGAGGGTAAAATCAATCTTTATGTAGTAAAAACTTTGAAGCGCGCCACAAAAAAAGCACCCACGAGGGTGCTTTTTTAGCATTTAGTGCGACGGCCTGACTACTGTTGCAGCTCTTGTTCAGTGAACAAATCTGCAAACAACGCCGTGCTTAAATAGCGCTCACCCGAGGACGGAAGAATAACCACAATTGTTTTGTCAGTAAAGTCATCTTCTTCAGAAAGCTTGACCGCTGCTGCAACGGCTGCACCAGAAGAAATACCGGCTAAAATGCCTTCTTCATCCATTAAACGGCGCGCCATCGAGATGGCTTCATCATTGGTGACCAGTGCAACACGATCAACCAGACTCAGGTCGAGGTTACCGGGAATAAAGCCAGCGCCGATCCCTTGAATCTTGTGCGGGCCGGGTTTTATTTCCTGGCCAGCTAATGCCTGAGTAATTACCGGAGAATCTGTTGGTTCAACCGCAACCGTGGTAATCGCCTTGCCTTTGGTATTTTTAATGTAGCGGCTGACACCGGTTAGGGTACCGCCGGTACCGACACCCGCGATAAAAACATCGACTTCGCCATCAGTATCTTCCCAGATTTCTGGGCCGGTGGTTTTTTCGTGAATATCTGGGTTCGCTGGGTTGCTGAATTGCTGCAAGATAAGATAGCGGTCTGGATCGGTTGCTTGAATTTCTTCTGCTTTGGCAATGGCCCCTTTCATCCCTTTGGCGCCTTCGGTTAGCACCAAATTGGCCCCCAGTGCTTTGAGCAGTTTACGGCGCTCAATACTCATGGTTTCGGGCATGGTCAGAGTTAATTTATAACCGCGTGCGGCGGCAACAAATGCCAGCGCGATACCGGTATTACCACTGGTCGGTTCTACCAGTTCTTTGTCTTTGGTCAGAATGCCACGATTTTCGGCGTCCCAAATCATATTGGCACCGATACGGCATTTAACACTGAAACTTGGATTGCGTGACTCAACCTTCGCCAAAATGCGCCCGTTACCGATACGGTTCAGACGAACCAGCGGCGTATGGCCGATTGTTAAAGAGTTGTCTTCATATATCTTGCTCATAGCCCGTCCTTTAACTCTATGAAAATGTAGGAATCGTTCAAAGCATACGCTAACAGTATGGCTATGGAAGTAAGGAATTGGTATATCGATATGTTATTAGGAAATAAGTTTTAATCCCAATAACTTTTAATCTTGGTAAATCACTTTTATTCTCGGCAATAGGGGCGCGACCAGCACGCCCAGGCAAAATTATTGTGATGACTGAACAAACTGATCGCGGTAGCGCTCGACCCACATTGCTGTGGCACCACAGACCGCGACTGGCATAATCACCAAGTTGAGGAAAGGAATCATAGTGAATAAACTCACTAAAGCGCCAAACTGCAGGTTATCGACCTTATTTTGACGCAGAGCACTGCGCATATGCTGAAAACTCACTTTATGGTTATCAAAAGGGTAATCACAATATTGTATCGAGAGCATCCAGGCGCTAAACAGGAACCACAGAACCGGAGCGAGGGTTTGGCCAATACCGGGAATGAAGTACAGCAGCAATAGCACCAAAGCCCGTGGCAAGTAATAGGCTAATTTCCGCCATTCACGCGCCATAATCCGTGGCAGATCTTTCAGGATACCCATAATACCGGTGTCTGGTAGCGGTTTACCGGTCAGGCTGGCTTCTAACTGTTCGGCCAGCAAACCGTTAAAGGGGGCCGCAATGAAATTGGCGAGGGTACTAAATAGATAACTGAACACCAGTAGCACTGAAATCACCATTACAGGCCACAATAAATAACTGAGCCACTGCAACCAGTCAGGGACATAACTCATTAACTGGGGAACCCAGTCACCTATCCGGTTGAATAACCACCAAAAAGCTCCTCCCATCAGCAGAATATTCACCAATAAAGGCAAAATCACGAATCGCCGGATACCCGGACGGGAAATTAACTGCCATCCTTGGGCAAAATAATGGATACCATTGACCTTTTTTACTGCTTTTTGCGTATACGCCATGCCATTCAGTTCTCTATAAGCTTGTTGACCGGTGTATCATATCGGTATGATTTCCCACTGCATAGTCACATTTTGTGCGAAAAATAAGCAAAACATCTAGTATAATCATCTTTCTTTGAAGAAAATTGAGCACGGACTTGCACTTGTGTACGTTGGGAAATAGAGTTAAAGGGTGAATGTTTGCCGCGGTGGCAATGTATAGGAACAACAGAGATAGTAATGATGCAGGATTTGCGTCTGATATTAATCGTTGTTGGCGCGATCGCCATAATAGCGTTGTTATTGCATGGTTTATGGACCAGCCGTAAAGAACGCTCATCAATTTTTCGCGATCGCCCAGTTAAACGTCCGAAACAAGAACGAATTGAAACCCCGATCGAGACTCTCGATGAAGGGGTGGGAGAAGTGCGCGTCCGCACTGCTCATCCACAAGAGAAGCCTTCGTTTAATCATCTTGATGAAGACGACGATGAATTGCCGGTAATTCAGCATACTGAAACCAAACCGGCTTCGGCTAAGGCGGAACCTCGCCAGAAACCTTTTGCTTCAGTGCAAACAGGCTCAGTGGAAATAGAAAACGATGACCCTCTTTTGGGTGGGCTATCTGCTGAGCAACCACCGCATGAATCACAGCGTGATCCTTTGTTTGGCTCGGTTGGGGAATATGACTCACAACCGCGTCACGCAGAACCACAACCTGTGGCTACACATGCCGCTCGGGTGGCTCCGCAACCTGTGGAATCACAACCAGAGCCTGTCGCTCCAGCTCCTGAAGTGAAACCACAAAAGCTGAAAGAAACCGTTTTGGTGCTGCATGTTGCAGCCCATCATGGCGGGGCTCTTGGGGGGGAAGTGCTACTACAAAGTGTACTTCAGTCTGGCTTCCAGTTTGGTGAAATGGGGATTTTCCATCGCCATCTTAGCCCGGCTGGCAGTGGCCCAGTATTATTCAGCTTGGCAAATATGGTGAAACCGGGTTCTTTTGACCCTGACACTATGTCTGACTTCTCAACGCCGGGTGTCTCAATGTTTATGATGGTGCCGTCTTATGGCGATGCACATCAAAACTTTAAGTTGATGCTGCAATCAGCCCAGCGTATTGCTGATGATGTCGGCGGTGTGGTGTTGGATGATGAGCGCCGCATGATGACCCCGCAAAAACTGGAAACGTACAAGGCCCGCATCCGCGAAGTGTTGGATGCAAACGCAACCGCCTGATAATGTTGCCTCGCAATGAATTGAATTAACCCGAACCCCCGCATGCCGGGGGTTTTTTATCTTTGATGGTGAGCCATGGAATCGATAATTCAGCAAATTAATCAACTAAGAACCTCATTGCGCCATCACGAGCATCAATATCATGTGCTGGATGCGCCAGAGATCCCTGATGCTGAATACGACCGGTTGATGCAGCAATTACGCGATTTGGAAGCACAACATCCCGAACTGATTACCAATGACTCACCGACTCAACGGGTAGGCGCCGCGCCTCTTGATGCATTCGAGCAGGTTAAACATGAAGTCCCGATGCTGTCTCTGGATAATGTCTTTGATGAAGAGAGTTATCTGGCTTTTGATAAAAGGGTGCATGACCGGCTGAAAAGCGCGGAACCGCTGACATTTTGCTGTGAATTGAAGCTTGATGGTTTAGCGGTGAGTTTGTTGTATGAAGAGGGTGAACTGGTACAGGCCGCAACCCGTGGTGATGGCACCACCGGTGAAAATATCACTGCCAATGTGCGCACTATCCGGGCTATTCCGCTGCGTTTACAAGGGGATAATATCCCGCGTCGGGTTGAAGTTCGTGGCGAAGTCTTTATGCCACAGGCCGGTTTCGAGCAACTGAATGACGAGGCGCGCCGCAAAGGGGGCAAAATTTTTGCTAACCCGCGTAATGCGGCTGCTGGCTCACTGCGCCAGCTTGACCCGCGTATTACCGCTAAACGGCCATTAACCTTCTTCTGCTATGGCGTGGGTTTATTGGAGGGCGGTGAACTTCCCCGCAGTCATATTCAGCGCCTAATGCAGTTTAAAGCTTGGGGCTTACCGGTCAGTAATCGGGTCAAACTGTGCACTGGCAGCGAGCAAGTCATTGCTTTCTATCGTCAAGTTGAACAAGACCGCGCCGGTTTAGGTTTTGATATTGATGGTGTGGTCATCAAAGTTGATTCACTCGACTTGCAAGAGCAGTTGGGTTTCGTGGCACGCGCACCGCGCTGGGCGACGGCATTTAAATTCCCGGCACAAGAACAGATAACTCAAGTCCGTGAAGTAGAATTTCAGGTGGGGCGCACCGGTGCGATTACCCCGGTAGCCCGGCTGGAACCTGTACAAGTGGCGGGCGTGATTGTCAGCAATGCCACTCTGCATAATGCCGATGAAATCGAGCGCTTGGGTTTACGCATTGGCGATACCGTAATTGTCCGCCGTGCCGGAGATGTTATTCCGCAGGTGGTGGGCGTAGTGATGGAGCAGCGCCCGCAGGATGCTAAAGAGATTACTTTCCCTGAACACTGCCCAGTGTGCGGCTCTGATATTGAGCGGGTTGAGGGCGAAGCGGTCGCTCGCTGTACTGGTGGGTTATTCTGCGCCGCGCAACGCAAAGAGGCATTGAAGCATTTTGTTTCGCGCCGGGCGCTGGATGTCGAAGGTATGGGTGACAAGATTATCGAGCAACTGGTGGAAAAACAGTATGTTGAGAATCCTGCTGATTTATTCACACTGACTGCGGGCAAGCTGACCGGGTTGGACCGGATGGGGCCGAAGTCCGCACAAAATCTGATAGCGGCGCTAGAAAAAGCGAAACAAACCACTTTTGCCCGCTTTTTGTATGCTTTGGGCATTCGTGAGGTGGGGGAGGCGACAGCGGCTAACTTAGCGGCTCACTTCCGTAATCTGGCAAATCTGCGTGCGGCAGATATTGAAGCATTAAAAAGTGTGCCGGATGTGGGGGAAATAGTGGCCAAACATGTGCGGAATTTCCTCGGTGAAGAACACAATCAGAAAGTGATCGAAGCGCTGGAAAAAGTGATCAGTTGGCCGGAGCCTCAACCAATTATTGCCGAAGAGATCGACAGCCCATTTGCCGGAAAAACCGTGGTGCTCACTGGCTCGCTGACCATTCTCTCACGTGACGAAGCAAAAGATCGCCTGACTGCTTTAGGGGCAAAAGTGAGTGGCAGTGTTTCCAAGAAAACGGATCTGGTGATTGCGGGTGAAGCTGCTGGTTCAAAATTGGTGAAGGCGCAGGAACTGGGGATTAAGGTTATCGATGAAGCAGAAATGATCCTTTTGCTTGGTGAATAATCTTACTCATGAAAGGGCATTCGGAGGGGCATGTGGAAAAAGAAAATTTAGTTGAGATCGCCAATACCCGTATGCCTTTCGGTAAATATCAGGGCCGGGTATTGATCGATCTTCCGGAGGAGTATCTGCTTTGGTTTGCGCGCAAAGGTGAGTTTCCTCAAGGCAAGCTGGGTATGCTGATGGAGATGACTCTGGCCATCAAGATTGAAGGGCTGGATAGTTTAGTTAAACCACTTAAACGCGGCTAATCTGGCATTCTAAAATATGGCGATGGGCGGATGCCCGTCATCGCCATAGTCTTGTTTTTTAAGGCATCACCGGCATTAAATATAAACGTCAATCTGGTTCTGTACCGAAGGGCGGTTGACGCCATCACCGGCCGCTGCGCTGACTGTATTGTTGTCCCCTTCTTTGGTTTTCTCCGCTTCTTTGGCTTGAATACGCGCAATTTCAGCTTGTAGTGCAGCAATTTGATTCTGAATTTGGTGTTGCTGTTTTTTTAACTCATCAGCAGTTAAATCCGAGTCTGTTAAGGTACTTAACTTTTCGGTCAGTTTTTGGATCTCTTGATTAATGGATTTAATCTGTGCCGCGCTACTGTTGTCTGACGAGCTACTACTGCTCACAGAGATTGATGCTGCAGATATTGTGGTCGACATCATTATTCCTTGAAATAACATGAGTGGAGTAATGCTTATCGACGAGGGGGATATTAACCTTTAACTTCTAAGGGCGGTTTTACACAATATTATCACTTGGCGTTTTTTTTGAGCGCTTATGTGTGGCTAAACCACCAAGCGCAATTCAGGCCAATGTTGTTGCCAACCTTTGCTATTGACCCGCTGATAGTAAGTATCGATTTCACCATTTTTGCTGTTCAGCGTAATAGTTTTACTAAACAAAGCAGCCAAACCGAACGGGGTGACCAGCTCAATATCGCCATTCTCTTTAAGGCTGGCACCAATGGCTGTTTCCACTTCAACCCAATAGCTGATGGCATCTTCAGTGCTGATGTAAGGTTGGCGTCCACTGCGCAGGTGCATTCTGGCCTGATTTTTGACTGACCACGGGAATGATTGATGCCGGGCTGATGTTGAGTGATTAAGTTGATCTTCAAGCTGTGAATCATGCTGCTCGCGGGTGTTTTGCTCATCGAAATAGACTAAATCGATATCATTAAGTGGGGTAGAGGAAGGGTATCCATGCAGCTTATCCCACACCAGATTACGGACAAATCCTGCGGCCAAGCACCACTGGTTTAACCGAAGTTCACGGGCAAAAGATAAAGCTTGCATCCGATAGGGGTCGGCACGTAACCATTCAATGATTTGCTGTCGTTGGTTCATCGGCTACTTCCTCTGTAATCAATGTATTTGAAGAAAAAACAGATTTGAAGAAAAACAGAATAACAGTGCGGAATGATAAATTAGAGAATAACGGGAGCAAAGCTTAAAAGGCAAAAAACCGGCCATAGGCCGGTCTTTTAAAGAGTGGTGGAGCTAGACGGGATCGAACCGTCGACCTCTTGCATGCCATGCAAGCGCTCTCCCAGCTGAGCTATAGCCCCACAAATGTGGTTGTTCGTATTGAATTATATGCCATCCACTTATCGAGTTTGAAAACTTTACCAAACAAGAAATTTGGTGGAGCTAGACGGGATCGAACCGTCGACCTCTTGCATGCCATGCAAGCGCTCTCCCAGCTGAGCTATAGCCCCAATGCGCACATAATAAATTGTGTGAACGGGGCGCATGATATGAAACCCCTGAAACAGTGTCAACGGCTAATTCTATTTCTTAGGTTAAGCGCTGAAAAAGCCGCCAAATCAGTGAGAAAACAGCATAAAAAAGGCGACTTTAGTCAGCCGCCTAATAAATGAGTTAGAATTTATTGCTGCGCTTCACGCTCACTGATAAAAGCCAGAGCTTTATCAATACGTGCTAGCGAGCGCGCCTGCCCGATGGCATGAACAGTGACATCCATACCCGGTGATTGGCCTGCGCCAGTGACAGCAACACGCAGCGGCATGCCAACTTTGCCCATACCTACACCTAGCTCATCAGCGGTGCCCTGAATGGCATTGTGAACGTTTTCAGTCGTCCATTCGGTGATAGCAGCCAGTTTGGCTTTAACTGCCTCCAGGGGCTGACGGGCCACAGGGCGCAAATGTTTTTTCGCCGCGTCTGCATCGAACTCATCAAACTCTTCATAGAAATAGTGGCAAGATTCGGCCATTTCTTTTAATGTCTTACAGCGCTCACCTAATAACTTAACTATCTCGGCCAACTCAGGGCCATTGCGAGTATCAATACCCAACTGCTCAACCTGCCATGACAAGTGAACTGCAACCTGTTCTGGCGGCAAGCTATTGATATAGTGATGATTCAGCCATTGTAGTTTTTCAGTATTGAAGGCACTGGCAGATTTGCTGACCGCATCCAGTGTGAATAGCTCGGTCATCTCAGCAACAGAAAATATTTCCTGATCACCATGAGACCAGCCCAGGCGGACCAGGTAGTTCAACAGCGCTTCTGGCAGATAGCCGTCATCGCGGTATTGCATCACACCGACCGCGCCATGGCGCTTAGACAGTTTTTTGCCGTCATCACCCAAAATCATTGAAACGTGGGCATATTCAGGAACCGGCGCGCCCAGCGCTTTCAAGATATTAATCTGGCGCGGGGTATTATTGATATGGTCTTCACCACGGATAACATGGGTGATTTCCATATCCCAGTCATCAACCACCACGCAGAAGTTATAAGTCGGCGAACCATCGGTACGGCGGATAATTAGATCATCCAGCTCTTGGTTGCTGAATTCGATTGGGCCACGGATTTTATCATCGAAAATAACCGAGCCTTCCTGTGGGTTACGAAAACGCACGACAGAAGGTTCATCAGCACCATGGGTACACTGGCTATCGCGGCAGCGGCCATCGTAGCGGGGTTTTTCACCATTGGCCATTTGGGCTTCGCGCAATTCATCCAGACGCTCTCTGGAGCAATAGCATCTATAAGCAGTGCCGTTTTCCAACATTTGGTCAATGACCGCATTGTAGCGATCGAAACGTTTGGTTTGGAAATACGGGCCCTCATCCCAATCCAGATTTAGCCAGTTCATACCGTCCATAATGGCGTCGATAGCTTCCTGAGTTGAGCGCTCAAGATCAGTATCTTCAATACGCAAAACAAATTCACCACCAAAGTGGCGAGTGAACAACCAGGAATACAACGCGGTACGTGCGCCACCGACGTGAAGATAGCCGGTAGGACTGGGTGCAAAACGGGTTTTGATTTTCATTGGGTTCGATGCCTTATTACGCTACGCCGACCAGCAAAAGCTGGCTGTTGCTCGAAATTCGAAAAAGTAGGCGACATTCTACCACCCTGAGACAATTCCTCAACGATGTTACCGGTATGCCAAGGTTCATAGTGGCGATAAATATCGCATCCTGTTTAAATTTGCGGCGAACGATTGTTTTCGTTTTAAAAACCGTTGACTCACTTCGAACTATCCCTATAATGCGACTCCAACAACACGGCGGGGCGATTAGCTCAGTTGGTAGAGCATCTCCTTTACACGGAGGGGGTCATCAGTTCGAATCTGGTATCGCCCACCAAACTCGACGTGTTATAAAGTAAATGAAATACAAAGCATTAAATGAGATAGATGAGGGCGATTAGCTCAGTTGGTAGAGCATCTCCTTTACACGGAGGGGGTCATCAGTTCGAATCTGGTATCGCCCACCACTCATCTCTCATTGTTTGAAGTATCAAAGTAGTAAAAGTGGGCGATTAGCTCAGTTGGTAGAGCATCTCCTTTACACGGAGGGGGTCATCAGTTCGAATCTGGTATCGCCCACCACTTTTATACTTTCAGCATTATATAATGGGTCGTTAGCTCAGTTGGTAGAGCAGTTGACTTTTAATCAATTGGTCGCAGGTTCGAATCCCGCACGACCCACCATTATATCTAGTATCTTATTAAATCCCTCAAACTCAGAAGTTGCATACTACACGATATCGTGTGGGTGAGATCCTGCGTTCAGGTTCGAGCCGAGCGAAGCGAGACAGCAACGCTTTAGCGTTGACCCGAAGGGCGAGGCCCGCGGCCGAGTCATCCCGCACGACCCACCATTATATCTAGTATCTTATTAAATCCCTCAAACTCAGAAGTTGCATACTACACGATATCGTGTGGGTGAGATCCTGCGTTCAGGTTCGAGCCGAGCGAAGCGAGACAGCAACGCTTTAGCGTTGACCCGAAGGGCGAGGCCCGCGGCCGAGTCATCCCGCACGACCCACCATTATATCCAGTACCTTAGTAACCCCCCCAAAACTTCCAAATAGCTATTTCCCCCATTTCTTTTTACCGACTTATATCTTTAGCTTTTTAACCTGCCAATAAGCATCATTACATCAAATAGCATGCCCTCGAATCACAGGCATAAAAAAAGGCGCCGTAGCGCCTTTTTAGAGATTATTTTCTGATACTTAGAGTACCAGGCCCGCGATAGACGCAGACAGCACACTGACCAGTGTAGAGCCGTACAGCAGCTTCAAGCCAAAACGAGAAACGACATTACCTTGGTGCTCATTCAGGCCTTTAATCGCACCGGCGACGATGCCGATGGAAGAGAAGTTAGCGAATGAAACCAGGAATACGGACAGAATACCCACACTACGTGGTGACAATTCTGATGCCACTTTCTGCAAGTCCATCATGGCCACAAATTCGTTAGAAACCAATTTGGTTGCCATTATACCGCCGACTTGCAAGGCTTCATGAGCAGGAATGCCCATTACCCAAGCAAACGGGAAGAAGACATAGCCCAAAATACCCTGGAAGCTAATACCAAACAGCAGGCTAAACAGAGCATTCATCGCAGCAATCAATGCGATAAAACCAATCAGCATTGCTGCTACGATAATGGCAACTTTGAAACCGGCCAAGATGTATTCACCCAGCATTTCAAAGAAGCTTTGACCTTCATGCAAGTTGCTCAGCTGTAACTCTTCTTCATCCTCAGCTTTATACGGGTTGATTAGCGACAACACGATAAAGGTGCTGAACATGTTAAGCACCAGCGCGGCGACCACGAATTTCGCATCCAGCATTGACATATAAGCACCGACAATTGACATCGAGACTGTCGACATTGCCGTTGCTGCCATGGTGTACATGCGTTTTTCAGACATTTTGCCTAAAATATCTTTATAGGCGATGAAGTTTTCAGATTGGCCCAGAATCAGTGAACTGACTGCGTTGAATGATTCCAGCTTACCCATGCCGTTAACTTTGGACAATAAAGTCCCAATAATACGAATAATGACGGGCAGAACTTTAATGTACTGCAGAATACCAATGAGAGCAGAAATAAAGACGATAGGACACAGCACTCTCAGGAAGAAGAATGCGAGGCCTTTATCCCCCATGTTACCGAAGACAAAATCAGTGCCGGTAGCAGCGAACCCCAGTAATTTGTCGAAAAAGCCCGCGAATCCTTTCACAAAACCTAATCCAACTTCTGAATGGAGGAAGAAGTACGCCAGCAACACTTCAATAACCAATAATTGAATAACAAACCGAATGCGGATGCTTTTGCGATCTTTGCAGATAACAAGAGCCAATATGGCCACTACGACTAAGGCCAACGCAAACTGTAGAATATGGGACATATGTGCTCCAAATTAGAGGCAGACTAGGTTTTGGTGGACATTTTATGTAACGGCTACATTAAAAACGAGATATAGACAGCAAATATAGAAATTCACTTTCATAAATGCAAACAAATTAGTGGGGTTGATCACAAAAAATAGGATGTTAATAATATGCTACAGGGATAGTGTAAATATGCTAGTTTGAACAATTGTAGTGAGCGAGCTCGGAAATTGCGATGCAGTATTTAACACAATTTTTCAGAAACCAAGAGCGCCTCCCTTACTGCACGGCAGATTACGCGGTATTAGCTATCAGAGAGATAAGTTTCACCATTCCAAATGCGCTTGATAATTATTATCATTTAGATATTATGGGTGATAAGAGAGTAGCCGTAAATTTCCAAGGGTAATACTGAATGTTGAATAGCCGTGCTGTCGATACACCCCGCCGTAACTCAAGGAGGATAAAACTCTCCCTGATGGGGCCTGCCTTTATTGCTGCCATTGCCTATATCGACCCCGGTAACTTTGCGACTAACATTCAAGCCGGAGCTACCTTTGGCTATACTCTCTTATGGGTGGTGGTGTGGGCTAATGTCATGGCGATGTTAGTCCAATTGCTGTCAGCAAAACTTGGGATCGCGACCGGTAAGAATCTGGCGGAGCATATTCGTGATCGTTTCCCACGCCCGGTAGTATGGGCTTACTGGGTGCAGGCCGAGATTATCGTGATGGCAACAGACTTGGCCGAGTTTATCGGGGCCGCTATCGGCTTCAAATTGCTGCTAGGTGTAACACTGCTACAAGGCGCGGTACTGACTGGCATCGCCACTTTCCTCATTCTTATGCTGCAAAACCGTGGGCAAAAGCCAATCGAAATGGTGATTGGTGGGCTGCTTTTGTTCGTCGCGGCATCTTATATTGTTGAACTGATTTTCTCTCAACCTGAACTGGCGGCCCTGGGGCGCGGGATGATTATTCCGAGCTTACCTAACAGTAACGCGGTGTTTTTAGCCGCCGGGGTCTTGGGGGCGACAATTATGCCGCACGTCATTTACCTGCATTCAGCATTAACACAGACGGAAAGCAAAGAATCCAAAACTGAGCGCTACGCCTCAACCAAGTTTGATGTGGCGATTGCCATGACGATTGCTGGTTTTGTGAATTTGGCCATGATGGCAACCGCTGCTGCGGCTTTCCATTTCAATGGTTATCAACATGTTGCCGAAATCGAAGAAGCCTATTTGACCTTACAACCCTTGCTGGGCAATGCTGCCGCCACAGTTTTTGGTTTGAGTTTGGTTGCCGCCGGCCTGTCATCGACAGTGGTGGGCACCATGGCTGGGCAAGTGGTGATGCAGGGGTTTGTGCACTTTTATATTCCAATGTGGCTACGCCGCGCGATCACTATGTTGCCGTCCTTTATTGTCATTATGATCGGCATGGACGCGACTAAAATACTGGTGATGAGCCAAGTTTTACTGAGCTTTGGCATTGCATTGGCGCTGGTGCCGTTATTGGTATTCACCGGCAATAAAGAATTGATGGGGGAGTTGGTTGATAACAAACTGACTCAGATTCTGGGTAAATTTGTTGTCTTGTTCGTAATCGGATTAAATGGTTATCTGCTGGCGAGTCTGCTTTAGGTTTATCAGTCAGACGGGTTAAAGATATAAACCCGTCTGAGAGACTGCACGCGAGTTAGTCGTGATGGTGATGATCACGCCCTTGGCCACGGTGATGTTTTTTGCCGCGGTTGTCATGATGCTTGTCATGTTTCCAGTAGCGCCCTTCGCGGTAATAATAGTTCTTTTTCCACCAATTTCTCTCTTGCCAGCGGTGACCATCCCAGTAATGACCATGACGATTACGCTCGCCTAAATCTCGCCCTTGATGATTTTTCCACCATTGGCGGTCGCGCCAGTCATAACCATCCCAATAATTACCATTGCGATCCTGTTCGCCAATGTGTAAAGAAATACTGGGCAGCAATTCAATGCTCTCGGCATTCGCCATGGGGATAAGAGGGAACCAGGCTAATATTGTTATCAGCAATATGGTTATCGACGGCCAAGGTTTTATCTTTCTCGGCCTCAGGATACTCAGTTTTAACATTATTGATTTAAATATGGCCGTCTTTAACATTATTTATCCTTTTTTGCCTTATAGGCTATGGCGTCATCTTAAACAGAAAGTCAGCCGTTGAGATTCGGATAAAACTGTAAAATACGGATTTAGGATTTATCTGTGGGGGTAATGAAGAGGGTACAGGGGGCATCCCCCCTGTTTAGTGATTAAAAAGAGAACGTTTACACTAAAATATCTTCAATCGCTTTTATTTCTGCGTCACTGAACTCGGTATTTGCCAACATGCCGACGGCATCATCAATTTGGCTGGTTTTACTGGCCCCAATCAGGGCTGACGTCACCCGCCCACCACGTAATACCCAAGCTAACGACATTTGCGACAGTTTCTGCCCGCGATCAAGCGCCAGTTCATTTAATTGACGAACCTTGACCAGTTTCTCTGCTGAAAGTTGCTCTGGATTCAGGAACTTACTGTCACTGGCTGCCCGAGAATCCAATGGAATTCCTGCCAGATAGCGGTCAGTTAACAAGCCGCCCGCCAGTGGCGAGAAAGCAATAGAACCGACGCCATATTCATCCAACGTATCTTGTAACTCGGCTTCAATCCAGCGCTCAAACATAGAGTATTTAGGTTGGTGAATCAGGCAGGGGGTGCCGAGCTGTGCGAGAATTTCACAGGCTTGGCGCGCTTGTGCCGCAGGGTAGTTCGACAAGCCGATATACAAGGCTTTGCCTTGGCGCACCAGTAAATCCAGTGCCGCCATGGTCTCTTCTAGCGGGGTATTAGGGTCTGGCCGGTGATGATAGAAAATATCAACATAATCCAAACCCATGCGCTGCAAACTTTGATTGATGCTCGCGACCAGATATTTTTTTGAACCCCAATCCCCATAAGGGCCGGGCCACATGGTATAGCCCGCTTTGGACGAGATAATCAGTTCATCACGGTAAGGGCGTAAGTCTTGCTGCAATATTCGGCCAAAGTTCAGCTCAGCGGATCCAGGGGGCGGGCCATAGTTATTGGCTAAATCAAAGTGGGTAATACCATGGTCAAAAGCCCGATGAATCAGATTACGGCTATTTTCATACAAGGTGCTATCGCCAAAGTTATGCCACAGGCCGAGAGAAATAGCCGGCAGCATTAATCCACTACGACCACAACGGTAATATTCCATTTCCTGATAGCGGGAGGAAGCTGCTTGGTAGACCATGATGCCCCTTATTGATGAGAGTAAACGACGCCTTAATGTATGCGTTTCCACTGTTCTCGTAAGTTGGCGAGATCACAGAGTCTGCTTTTGGTCACTGAATTTGGTCAGTTAGGATCAATGCTGCGTGGTGGATTAAATTCCATTATTTTTCTGATCAATAACCAAGGGTATGTGGTTGAATGAGCTATTTATGGGCCGCAGCAGAGCTATAACGATTGGCTTTTATCGTGGTGGTATTGCCGCAAATGGATGCGCTTGAATTATTGGTCAATATAGCCAAATCTCTTCAGGCCGGTAATACAGCGCTCTGACTTCACTGGCCGTTATTTGTCTTACCGGTCAATTGATCCAACAACCAATAACCTGCTGGCCCCGGCGGGTTTTTTTTCGACCAAACGGCGTCAATTGAGATAGTTTTAGGCCAACCAAGGGTCGATAAGGCGACCAGTTTTTTATGACTGTATTGCTCAACTAACCAGCGCGGTAAAATAGCCCAACCGAAGCCTTGCTCTGCCATTTCCAGCAACATCAAATAACTCGGCGCTGACCACATTAGCCCCTGCGACTGATTGCGCTCGGTGCGGTTATAAGTATTCAGGCGAAGTTGTCGGGTGGTGGCTAATTGTTCGGGGTGGACATGGGGTAACTGCGCCAGCGGATGGTCGGGTTTGACAAAAATTGCCATTTCCGTCTGGGCGGGTAATCGGTTAGCAGCAATGTCCGGCGGGTAATGATGCTGAACTTCCACCACGCCAATATGCGCCCGCCTAAGTTGCAGTAAGTCAATCACATCGAAATCTTCGGCAATTAAACACTCAAATTCGATATCAGGATAACGCTGTTCAAAGCGGCGCAATAAGCTTTCATGATGGGTAGGCTGATAGGTATCAGACAATACAAATGTCAGCCGGGTCTCAACCTGGGCCGCCAAACGGATGGAGAGGTTATCCAGCCGCTCACTGGCAGCTAGAATTTCCTGCACATGGGAGAGCACTCGCCGCCCATGGTCAGTCAACACCGGTAGTCGGGCTTGTCGGTCAAACAATGTTAAACCCAGATCCGCCTCCAAATTGGTGATAGCGGTGCTGATGGTCGACTGGCTTTTGCGCAGCTTGCGGGCAGCTGCTGAGAATGAGCCGAGGGCAGCGGCTTCGACAAACGCAATCAGTGCTTCGGGGGAATAATGCATAAACTATCTATTTTATCGATGGGTTCTATTTTTAATCTATCTTAAAAATCGATGATAATCACCATCGACAATCTGTTTCTGATTAATTAAGTGGGTGTTTTATGCAAGTTCATCGCAAATCTTTATTTGAGCGGATTATCCATGCCGTGGGTTTTGAGGTCATTGCCGTTGCTATTTGTGCGCCAGTCGGGGCATGGTTACTCGATCGCTCCATATTACAAATGGGCACATTGGCCATTCTTCTTTCTTCAGTGGCGATGCTGTGGAATATTATTTACAACAGCTTGTTTGACACCTTCTGGCCGGTTAGTCGTGTCGCCAAGACCCTACGTGTGCGGGCACTCCATGCATTGGGCTTTGAAAGTGGGTTTATCTTGATCGGCTTGCCGATTGCGGCCGGTGTATTGGGGGTTTCTCTGTTACAGGCATTTATGCTGGAGGTGGGTTTCTTCCTGTTCTTCCTGCCTTACACCCTATTTTACAACTGGGCCTATGACAGTTTGCGGGGGCGAATTATTCGTTCACGGCAGCCCGTAGAACTCAAACCAGCTTCTGGCGAAGGGCGCGGTTCAAACTGATTTTGATTTATCCCCCATTGTTTTTTACCGTCAGCAGTAACAATTAGCCGCTGCTGAAACGTTTTTATGTGATCTTTATCCCAAAGCGAAACGGTTTCCAGTATTGAGATTGTTGTTTCTCCAGCCTGATTTTACAGTGAGCATAATTGAAGTTAAGAATATCTGTAACGGAGAAGTTTCTGATGACGAGCTATGCCCTGGTGGGTGATGTTGGCGGCACGAATGCCCGTTTGGCGCTTTGCGCTGTGGCGACGGGCGAAATATCACAAGCAAAAACATATTCAGGTTTAGATTACGACAGTCTGGAAGCTGTCATTACACAATATTTATCAGAGCATAAGGTCACTGTAGAGCATGGTTGTATCGCCATTGCTTGCCCGATTACTGGCGATTGGGTAGCCATGACCAATCACACGTGGGCATTCTCTATCGCCACAATGCAGCAAAATCTGGGGTTAAAGTACTTAGAAATCATCAATGATTTCACCGCGGTATCAATGGCGATCCCAATGCTGTCACCGCAGGATGTATTGCAATTTGGCGGCACATCGCCACAGCCGGGCAAACCGGTTGCGGTCTATGGTGCGGGGACGGGATTGGGGGTGGCGCATTTAGTTAATGTGGATAGTCGCTGGATAAGCTTGCCGGGTGAGGGCGGGCATGTGGATTTTGCGCCCAATAGTGAAGAAGAAGACCGGATTTTGGCGGTATTGCGTCAGGAACTGGGCCACGTTTCCGCCGAGCGGGTGCTTTCTGGGCCGGGGCTGGTCAATCTATATCGGGCAATTGTGATTTCTGATGGCCGCCAGCCCGAGAATCTGGCCCCGAAAGATGTGACTGAACGCGCTCTGGCTAACAGTTGCACAGACTGTCGCCGCGCATTATCCCTATTTTGCGTGATTATGGGGCGCTTTGGCGGCAATCTGGCCTTAAATCTCAGCACCTTTGGCGGTGTCTATATTGCTGGCGGTATTGTGCCGCGCTTTATGGAGTTCTTCAAAGCTTCCGGTTTTCGCGGTGCTTTTGAAGATAAAGGCCGTTTCAAAGATTTCTTGCAGGATATTCCGGTCTATATGATTACTCATCAGCAACCCGGTTTGCTGGGGGCGGGGGCTTATTTGCGTCAGAAATTAGGGTATACCCTTCATCCTTGATGCCGTATTTATTACTTTCTGCTTCGACTGCCGACAAAGTCAAATGAAGGAGAAACGTGCCGCTAGGGTCGTAACGGCGTAAGCCGTCGAAGTGCCCCTAGGTGCGGTCGACCCTTCACTCACTCAGTTATCAACAGTTTTGTTATTAACCTCAGCAGAGCCAAGGCTCTGCTTTTTTACGGCGGAGAATGATTACGCGTGACTGCTAGCAGTGACCGCAGTTGGGGCTGTTGAGATATTTTTTGTCTCGGCAGTCGCCCCTTTTGGCGGCTTGATAATCAGGGTTAACAGCAAGGAAACCACAGACATCACCGCAATGACGATAAAGGTCGCGTGATACCCGCCCAGACGTGCCGCAATAAATGATCCTGCCAGTGCGCCTAAACCAAACCCTTGATAGATAATCCCGTAATTCTTGCTGTGATTTTTTAAACCGAAGAAGTCGCCGACAATCGCTGGGAATACCGTGATATTGCCACCAAAACAGAAAGCAATGGCACCAACACACAAGAAGAACAGGGCGTGAGTCAGCGGGACAAAACTTAATACGGATACTGCCAAGGTGGTCACCAGCAAGGTAAAACTGATAACCCGCAGGCGGCCAACTTTATCGGATAGCGCCCCCAGAATAATACGCCCGGCGGTGTTAAAAATGGCGATGGCGGACACGGTATTGGCTGCGGTGGCTAAATCCATTCCTGCCAGTTGCACGCCTAAATCTTTCACGATACCAATCAGATATAAACCACTCATACAGGCGGTGAAGAAAATGACAAACAGGAAGTAAGATTCTTTGACCGCCAGCATCTCTTTAACACTGAAATCACGGCCAGTATGGGCAGATTGTAAGCTAGCGGCTTGTGGCGCGACGATTTTTTCCCGCAACAAGAAAGAACCGGCCCCAACCAAGACCATCACGATAATGCCCCAGTAGAAGAAAGCCAACGAAACACCTTGGTTAGCAATTAAACTGGCATTCACGTATTTGAACAACAGGCTGCCGGTGCCAAATGCACCCACAGAAATACCTGAAATCAACCCCTTACGTTCTGGGAACCATTTAATCAGATTCGATAGAGTGGTGATGTAGGCGGTGCCATCAGCAAAGCCCACTACAATACCCGCCAGCAGATAAATCATCCCGAGCGAAGTGGCAAAAGAGCTGGCAATCAACCCCAAACCGAGGATGATGCCGGAAATCAGTGTCAGTTTACGGATACCAATGCGCTCTTGCAGGCGGCCCGCAAATAATGTGGCGATAGCCAGAGAGAAACTGGTGATAGAGAAAGTGGTCGCCACCGCGCCCAGTGACCAACTGAATTTTTCTCCCAGTGGCTGATTAAATAAGCTCCAAGTATAGATAGTGCCTAACCCCATCTGAACGATGATGGTACCAACAACAATTAGCCAACGATTTACCGGTTTACTGCTCATGCCGGACTCCTTAGACATTAATGCATACGGCCCGAATATGGCTATTACTGACGTGATAGTGGTCAGTAATGGCGTCGGAGCCTAAGAATTACGCGCTGATGGAGCACCGGAAATCTGGTATTGCGGTGTTATCAGCCCGCCGAATGAAACCAGTATACGGGCGGGCTAATAACTATAGATCGAAAGGGGAATGAGCTGCATTCAGAGAGGAATGAAATGCATTTAAAGGCGCATCAGTTGCCTAAATTCCTTTATCTTGCTGCGGCTAACGGGGACTTCAAAGTCCAACTCACTGAGTCGCAGGATATAAGTGTTATTAAACCAGGGCACAATTTCGCGGATTTTGGCTAAATTTACACAATAAGAGCGGTGACAGCGGAAAAAGTGCTCTTCAGGCAGGCGACTGCAAAACTCAGTGATATTCATCGGCATAATGAATTCTGCGCGCCGCGTGTAAACTAAAGTGACCTTTTCCTGCGCCGCTGCATAATAAATATCATTGATATCCGTGACGATGATGCGCTCATCTTTCATCAGATTGATGGTATGGGCTGCCGGGCGGTGACTGGGGCTGTTGTTTTGCTCTTTATTTTGGTGATCACGCTTATGCAGCGCTTCCAATTTTTGCAGCATAGTGACAATGCGTGATTCGTGATAAGGCTTTAAAATATAGTCAAAAGCTTCAATTTCAAAGGCTTCTACCGCATGCTCTTTATAAGCCGTAATAAAGATAATATAGGGTTTATGGGCAAATTTGCTGATATTTTGCGCTAGCAAAACCCCATCTAATGATGGAATGTTAATGTCGAGGAAAATGGCGTCAACCTGATGATTTTGCAGGTATTTAAGTACGTCCAGCCCATCTTCAAAGGTGGCTTCGATGGTGATATTACTGTGCTGGCGGATAAGATAACTTAATTCTTCCTGAGCCAGAAACTCATCTTCGACAATAATTGCTTTCACGGGTTAAACTCCGGCTGAAATACTGGGTTCTGCATGGACTTTGCCACCATTCTTGCTGATATAAAAAGAAATCTCGGTGCCCGGTTCCATTCTGCGTATCTGCAAACCCTCGCCATAGAGTAATTTCACTCGATGATGGACATTCAGTAAACCAATTTTATTGCCTGGCATTTCATTATTAGTCACGCGCGCAATGGTCTCCTGATTAATTCCATTGCCAGTGTCTTTCACTGAAATTTTTATCTGGTCGCCGCTGTCTTTAACTGCGATCACCACCACACCTTTACCGCGGCACGGCTGAATACCATGCACGATAGCATTCTCCACCAACGGCTGGATCAACAAGCTGGGGATCTTTAGCGCAATATCATCGTCAATATCATAAATGACAGTCAACTTGCTGCCAAAACGCGCCTGTTCGATGGCGATATAGTCTTGAATTTGATGCAGTTCTTTACGGATATCAATTTGTTCATCATTTAATTCAAGGTTATAGCGCAAATAACGAGACAAATTAATGATCAATTGGCGCGCGGTATCTGGATTGATACGAATTGACGAGGAAATAGCATTTAAAGCATTAAATAAAAAGTGCGGATTAATCTTACTTTGCAGCGCGCGCAATTCCGCCTTATTGGCCATTTTGCGCAGGTGTTCAATACGCGAAACCTCAATCTGGGTTGAAATGATTTGCGATAATCCTACCGCCATGACTTTGAGTGAGTAAGTGATTTTGTGGGCATGGCAATAATAGATTTTCAGCGAGCCAGTGACTTCACCTTTTTCCCATAACGGGATAATAATCAGGGAATGAATTTGGGGAGTCCGGTGGACTTCATCATTATTGCGGATGGTAATTTTACCGCGCTGAATACTTTCTTTGGTGATATCACTGATTATTTCATGGCCAATATTATAGGTTTCCACCCCGACGCCGACATACGCCAAAATATGTTGAGTGTCGGTGATGGCGACTGCATCAGCCTTGATATCATTGCGAATAATTTCACAGACACTGCGCAATGATTCACCGTTGATATTGCGAAAATAGGGCAAGGTTTTATTCGCAATATCCAGCGCCAATTTTGCTTGTCGCGCAGCAATGACTTCTTTTTCATCCTCGACACTCTGCACCAGCAGCACAATTAACCCAATACAGACCGCCCCTAAAATCATCGGAATCGCGATTTTAGACACAATATCGATACCCAGTGCTGTCGGTTTGGCCCATATAACCACCAAGAGCATAGTCAGCGATTCACAAATCATACCGGCCAGAATGCCAATACTCCATTGGCGCTCTTTTTTGACTTTCAGGTTGATATAACCCGACATCAAGCCCGCAATAATACTGGTAATTAAGCAGGGTACCGAAGTAATACCATCAATATCAATTAAATAGCGATGGGAACCCGCGATAAGCCCGGTAATAATCCCGACCCATGGGCCAAATAAAATACCGCCGGACATGACGGCAATGACCCGCACATTCACCAGAGAACCTTCAACATTAATGCCGGAATAGGTGCCGAAAATAGCAAACAGCGAAAAGATCGCGGTGACGGCGGCTAATTCCAGCGGCGTATGTTTCTCTTTTTGTAGTAACTGACGAAATAGGCGGGTGCGGGTCAGGAAGAACAAGCAAATTAACATCAGTGCGGCGCGATCAAATACCGCCAGTAGCATTTCAAATATCTGGTGCACACTATTTTCTCTTGGCAACATTTTCTGTTAGCAACATTTACTGTTGGCAACAACCGGGGGATCTTGGGTTCTAACTATCAGATCTTGAGGCGGGTAAGCGGCTAACTATAAGGAAAATAGTGGTCGACTGCTACTTTATCCGTGCTATTGAGCCGAATAGCCGGGGAAGGCTGCCGGAGGAATAAACTCCGGCAGAGTATCAAGCGGAATACGGCTACTTTGTCATCCCCAGTTGTTGTCGGCCAATATCTGTCAAATTATCGACTGTAGCCCGGCCGGTGAAATCGACTTCGAAATCATCGGCAGCAAAGTCTGGCGGTGAACGGCCATCTATAAAACTGGCTAACTGGCGCGGTAAGTAGGCAGCATTTTTTTCACATCCTGGGGCAGCGGCGATATACATCACATTGCTGTCAAACTCGCCGTGATGTTCGTTTTCCACTGAATGAATGACATCGCAGTGCCAAAATACAGTGTCACCGGCTTCCAGATCTGGAATAGGGGAAATAGCTTCCATTAAAAGAGGATGCCACTGTTCAGAGGCCGATAAAGCACGGCCCGGTGCCGCACCACACAAGTCATCATCGGCGACATCGTCTTGCAAAGCACGTAACAGGATGTAGGCCATGGCATTGGCAATCGGGATCACATTTAGCGTCCCGGCATGGGTGCGCTGTGGTGTCAGCGCCGTCCACCCTTGGAATGTTCGGAACATAGAGCACACCGCCGGTGACGGAAACTCTCGCACTTCCGGGCGGCCTTCAGCTGCGAAAGGATCGTATTGTTGCCATTCACCGGAAAACACGTGGCGATAAACATGACGGAAATTTTCATCTAACCAGCGCTCAATTGAGCCACCATCTACATGAGGCGATAGGCCCAAAGATGAGGATTTTGGCGGGCGGCGGCGGGTGCGGTCAGCATAGGTCACGACCTGATTAGCATCAAAGTGTTGCTTGCCATTGCTTTTGGTTTGCCACAGATTATTTAAGAATATCTGCACTGCATTCATGCGCGGATCTTGGCGGGCTTCGACTTGCGGTGTTGACCAGTAAATGCCGTAAATTTGGGGTTTGCTGGCCGCCAGCGTGCCAAAGTAGTTATCTTCCGCAGCATTTTTCAGGCGCTCGACAAAATTATTACGATCCAGATAATTGCCGATCTCACGGTTCCATGCTGCGGCTTTCTCTGTCGGGAACACCCCGAGAATGGCGCAGCAGCCCCGTTTTTTGATTTGTGCTTTCTGTTCGTCGGTGACTTTGCCATTGATAATATCATCGGCATGAATGCGAGGGACCGGATTCTCGCCTTGAGCCAGACTACGGCGGATCTCAGTCACTTGTTGGCGGATATTCTCTTCTACGGCGTGGAAAACCTGCCGATAATTGGGGAGCGCTTGGCGCAATTGTTGCTTCACCGCTTTGATGGCTGCGGGAATATCGTCGATTTGTAATGAAGCCATGATGTTGACTCTCCAATAGCTGTAGGTTGAGGTCGCGGTAAGAAGTTTGCGTTTTACTGAGCATTTGTTTATTTTTTGTTATCTTGAGGTGACATTATTTAAGTAAAATAGAGAAGAATAAAGGGATGAGGTTTTGGCAAAATTTCCTCTTTAATTTTTACCGTTCTTTTTACGATTAACATCTTAAAATTAAAGGAAAAAAAGTGCCTGTGATCCCGATGTTTAGCCACTCCCCCATTTCTTTGCGGACGCCAAGGTTGGTTCTGGATAGCCTTAATGAACAAGATTGGCCGCTATTTTTGCAGCTACATCAAGACCCGGACGTCCAGCACTATATTGCGGACCCGCTGGAAATGGCCGAAATACGCGCCCGTTTTGAGTCACGTGTAATGCCGTGGGAGAAAACCTCCAACCACTGGTTATGTTTGGTTATCCGCGAAAAAGAAAGTGGGCAGGCGATGGGGCTGACGGGTTTTTTGGCGGAATGGTTGCCGCTCCAGCAAGCCGAGGTGGGTTATGCCATCTTGCCCTCTTATCACGGTAAAGGTTTTGCGAAAGAGTCACTGATGGCGGTGCTGGCATTTGGCTTCCAACAATGCCAATTCCATAAGATGAAAGCCACAGTCACCGTGGGAAATCATGCTTCGCGGCGAACGCTGGAGAGTTGTGGTTTCCAATTGGAAGGCACTTTGCGTGATAATTTTCAGCTTGATGGACAGTGGTGTGATGATTGGGTATTGGGGTTATTAGCCGGTGAATGTCCGCCATCGCGCTGAACTCCGATGAGTTGGAAATTTGTTATCAGCCTATCGACAGCTATCAAGCGCTAGGATATGTTTCATGTTAGACCATTTGATGGTCAGCGTCGCTCGGACGGTCCGGGCGCTCACGTATCTTCGAGGAAATTATGGCTGAATCCCCTTCCAAACGTCGTTTTGCCCGTATTGATCGTCTTCCCCCTTATGTTTTCAATATCACTGCTGAGTTGAAAATGGCGGCGCGTCGCCGTGGTGAGGACATCATTGATTTTAGTATGGGTAATCCGGATGGCCCGACGCCGCCGCATATTGTTGAGAAAATGTGCAGCGTCGCGCAGCGTGAAGATACCCACGGCTATTCAACCTCGCGCGGGATACCTCGCTTGCGCAGGGCGATTTCTCGCTGGTATGCGGATCGTTATCAGGTGGATATTGACCCTGAAAGTGAAGCCATTGTCACCATCGGCTCGAAAGAGGGGCTGGCACATTTGATGCTGGCCACATTGGATCACGGTGATACCGTGTTGGTGCCCAATCCCAGCTATCCCATTCATATTTATGGTGCGGTGATTGCGGGTGCACAAGTCCGTTCGGTGCCGCTGACTGAAGGTATTGATTTCTTTGGTGAACTGGAACGCGCCATTCGTGAAACCATTCCAAAACCGAAAATGATGATCCTTGGTTTCCCGTCTAACCCAACGGCGCAATGTGTGGAGCTGGACTTTTTTGAGCGCGTAGTGGCGTTGGCAAAGCAATATGATGTGCTGGTGGTGCATGATTTGGCCTATGCCGACATTGTATATGATGGCTGGAAAGCGCCATCAATCATGCAAGTGCCGGGGGCGAAAGACATTGCGGTCGAATTCTTTACCTTATCTAAAAGTTACAATATGGCGGGTTGGCGCATTGGTTTTATGGTCGGTAACCCCGAACTGGTCAATGCATTGGCGCGAATTAAGAGCTATCACGATTACGGCACCTTTACCCCATTGCAGGTAGCAGCCATTGCTGCGCTGGAAGGGGATCAACAGTGCGTGCGTGATATCGCCGAACAATACCGCCAGCGCCGTAACGCCTTGGTTCGTGGGTTGCACGAAGCGGGTTGGATGGTCGAGAATCCAAAAGCATCAATGTATGTTTGGGCGAAAATTCCCGAACCTTATGCTCATTTAGGATCGCTGGAATTCGCCAAGCGCTTGCTATCTGATGCAAAAGTCTGTGTCTCGCCGGGGATTGGATTCGGAGATTATGGTGATACCCATGTCCGTTTCGCTCTGATTGAGAATCAGGACAGGATCCGCCAGGCGGTGCGCGGGATTAAAAGTATGTTCCGTGCTGATGGTTTGCTGAAACCGGGGAAATCCACTCCGGGGGAAACGGTTTAATCCGTTAGCGATTTTTAGCGGCGTATACACTTATTCTGGCTGGTGGCTTAGACCTTCAGTCAGAATAAAAACACTTTTTCACTCTATTACCCATCCATTCTTCATGTTCTCTTCATCTGTTTACACCATGCTTATGATTAATTGAGTTATTTCAGTGGAGTGTGCGGCTATGAGAAATCGCTATTCATTACCTCAGATAACCTTACATTGGCTAACGTTATTGATGATCATTTTGACCTATGCGGCGATGCTACTCAGTGACTCGGTACCTGATGAAGATAGAACCTTGGTGAAAAACCTGCATTTCAATTTTGGTATTTCTGTCTGGTTACTCATGCTGGTGCGGCTCTGGCTGCGGCATCAAAATGTGACACCGGCGATCACGCCCAAATTACCGGATTGGCAGCTATTAGGGGCGCATATTTTACATTGGTGCCTGTATTTGATGTTTTTATCATTGCCAATATTGGGGGTTTTGGCGCAGGCCTATGGAGGAAAAACGTGGTTCTTGCTCGGTTGGCAAGTTCCACAGTGGGTAACACCCAATGATGATGCGCGGGTGTATCTCAAGCAAACCCATGAGTTAATTGCTAATTTAGGATACTTTGTGATTGGGGCGCATGCGTTGGCGGCACTTTATCATCATTATATCCGCCGTGATGATACTTTGCGTAGAATGATGCCGGGGGAATGATGTGAACCCTAAAGTGATAAAGGGCGCAAATGCGTCCTTTATACGATGTCAGGTAGTGAATATCTCAGCCGATGATTATTCGACCATCATCATGAAAGTGCCAACCCAAACCACCAACATAATTGAGATACCCATAAAGAAATACTTCATTGACCACTCCTCCTTGGAGCCACCTCGCCAGACTGAGTCACTCAGCCACTTCTGCGAG
This sequence comes from Yersinia sp. Marseille-Q5920, assembly GCF_946902935.1. Classification (NCBI taxonomy): domain Bacteria; kingdom Pseudomonadati; phylum Pseudomonadota; class Gammaproteobacteria; order Enterobacterales; family Yersiniaceae; genus Yersinia; species Yersinia sp. Marseille-Q5920. The sequence goes on from NZ_CAMPQA010000005.1 coordinate 180,882, forward strand.
TCAATGGCGCTAATGTAATCCCAATAGAGAGCGATTTTCAATACTGTAACTTCATGCATCAGATCACATTTTTGTACAAAAACAGTAATGAATGTTAGTCAATGTATTGAAGTGTGAAGCTATTAACGTTTTTTTTAAATTATCGCCTAATAACAATTTGTTACTCTCTTGACTCAAATTTAAGCGATAACGGGAGCGTCAGCGTTATTTTTAGATTTTTCTTACTGCCACATCCGATTCAAAGCCCAGTAAATAAAGGGCTTGTTCCAGAGCTTCAACCTTCGAGGCGTAATACACATCCAGCAGGCGATCCATCTGAGCAGCATTTAGGCTCAGTTTGCGCGCCATATCGGCTTTGCGGGTTTGGGTGGTGAGCATAGCATTGTGCAATTCTGCTTTCAGGCGCACTAAAATAGGCACGTGAATAGCAATATCACCCGATTGCAACGCTGACGGGGCAGGGACAGGGCGCTGTTCTTCTATTTGTGTGGCAATGCCATTTTTAATACCGTCTTGAGCTTCTAACTCTATGTCGTCGACCGAGTAAGTCACTGAACCTGATTCTGGAAAGTCGCGATAATGAATATGATATTCGCCGCTGACTTCATCATGGGTATAGCTGGCTGGGTAATGTTGCACGGTGTAGCTCCTGTGGGAACAAGGTACTTCAAGATGCGGACATTGTACTGGCATCAGCAATGCGGGGTTACTTATTTAGTGCATTCATCCAAATGAGGTGTATTTAGCGCGAGTTCAGGGCAAGCATTTTTTCAGGATACGAGCGTAATGAATGCCTAAAAATACAGATGGAAACTTATAATCAATTGGGCTAATAGAAGCTAAAATAATAAGTGATGAAACAAACTGTTTTTAAATAAAAATATGTTTTACTTATTAAGCTAACTCTCCCTGTAAGTCATTTTTTTAAATATTTTTAAACGCATTTCGTTTCTGCTACTATTCTTCGCGGATAAAAATGCCTTAAAATCAAAATAAATTAACTATACCTTTGTTTTTATGGTATTTTTATTGGTTTTTCCTCTCTGGGAATACTGTTTGTTTTAAATGAAGTTAACGGTATGTTATTTATTCCTCCCAGCTATGCTTCTAATCTTTTTTTGAGAATATTTAATTTATGATGAAAAAAACACTTTGGGCTGTCGCCCTAATCACGACCACTTTATTGAGTGGATGCGCGACAGAATCCTCTCGTTCGTTGGAAGTGGCAAAAGTTGCCTCTTATGGCACGCAATATAATGGCCCTCGCAGCCCTATTTCAGTGGGTAAATTTGACAATCGTTCAAGCTATATGAACGGAATTTTCTCTGATGGTGTGGATCGCTTGGGAAATCAGTCAAAAACTATTTTGGTGACGCACTTGCAACAAACTGGCCGCTTTAATGTATTAGAGCGTACCAATATGGAAGAGTTGAAAAACGAAGCCGCCATTTCTGGGAAAAGCCAGCAGTTGAAAGGGGCAACCTATGTTGTCACCGGCGATGTGACTGAGTTTGGCCGCAAAGAAACGGGTGACCGCCAACTATTTGGTATTTTAGGTCGTGGTAAATCTCAGGTGGCTTATGCCAAAGTGAATCTGAATATTGTTAATGTTAATACCTCAGAAGTGGTGTTCTCTTCACAGGGCGCGGGTGAGTATGAACTGTCTAACCGTGAAATTATTGGTTTTGGCGGCACGGCAAGTTACGACTCAACCTTGAATGGCAAAGTATTGGATTTAGCCATTCGGGAAGCGGTTAATAATTTAGTCACTGGCATTGAATCAGGGGCATGGCAGCCTGCGAAATAAATCTTAATAATGAGTATGGATACTGCAAAATGAAATTGACACAAAAGATGTCTTTGCTATTAGCCGCCGCTGTACTGGCAGGCTGTGCCACGGCACCGAAACCGATTTATCACTGGGATAATTACCAAGCGACGGTTTATCAATACTATAAATCCGATGCCAGCCCTGAGCAGCAAATTGCTGCCTTAAAAGAGAGTATTGAAAAGTCACGCGCTAAAGGTTTGCCAGTCCCCCCTGGTTTACATGCACATCTGGGCATGCTGTATGGCAATACTGGGCATACAGACTTGGCGATGGCTGAATTTAACACGGAGAAGTCGACATTCCCTGAGTCTGCGCCGTTTATGGATTTCTTAATGAGCAAGGATAAAGGGGCATTTAAATGAAATCTATTTTTGCGATATGTGCTGTCATGATGGCGCTGTTATTGACCGGTTGCGCCAAGCCAGTACATCAGGACTATTCTGCGTTTAAGCAAAGCAAACCGCGGAGTATTTTGGTGCTACTGCCACAAAACCAGTCACCTGAAGTAGAAGCCAGCCATGGCGTGTTGTCTCAGGTTACTTACCCGTTATCTGAAGCAGGTTACTATGTGTTGCCCGTCGCCGTCGTTGAAGAGACCTTTAAACAAAATGGCATGACCAATGCGGGCGATATCAATGCAGTCAGCCCTGCTAAGCTCCACAAAATCTTTGGTGCTGATGCGGTGCTGTACATAACCATCGTCCAATATGGCACTTCATATCAGATAATTACCAGTGACACCCGTGTAACGGCGAATGCAAAATTGGTTGATTTAAAAACGGGTAAATTGCTGTGGAGTGGCAGTGCTACTGCATCCAGTAATGAAGGGGACAGCTCCTCTGGTGGCGTTATTGGTATGTTGGTTCAGGCGGCGGTCTCTCAGATTGTCAATACCATGACTGACAAAAGCCATGATATTGCCGGTATAACCAGCGTCAGAATGCTTTCGGCTGGAACGCCAAATGGTATTTTGTATGGCCCGCGCTCCCCGCAATACGGTAAAGATGGCAATTAAGTATTTTTAGCCCCATGCCCCTGAAGTTATCGGGGGCATTTGTTGGTTTCCCAATAGCATCCAATTTAATCCCTTATTCTCTAGCTTGTTAATGCCATCTCCAGTGCCATTGCCGGGCACTTAACCACACATTCACCGCAGCCATCGCACAGTTCATCAACTAAAATTGGAGGCTGGTTGATCCGCCAGACTAGCGCTTGTTTTTCACAATAATCGGCGCAACTGTCACAATAGATATAAGTATTCTGGCAGGGATTTTTTATTACCGGATGAGGGTGACTTGCCGGTGATGAGTCGCTAGCCGCCCCTTTTAATAAGCCACGAAATAGCCCCCGGCGGCTAATAACCCGACTTTCCATATAGGCTTTATAGTAGCGTTCGTCTCTATTCATCGATTTTTTTTATCACCGATATAGCTCATAGGGATGGGGGAATAAACCCAATTTCAGTTGCAGGGTTTTTAGGTAACACTCGGTAATCTCAGCTAAAAGCGGATAAACCTGATGCTCGAGCTGTGCATTTTTGACCAGCTCAAGATAGCGGTAGGCCCAGGGTAGCAGGTGCTCGGTGAGCAGCATTATTGCCGCGTCAGTTGGCTGTTGCTGAGTTAAATGTGGCTGTTCAATGAGATGCACCAAAGCCAAAAGCATTAACCCAAACTGGTCTTCCGGCTCATGAATAGCACTCTGACTTGCCAGCCCTAATGTTGATAGAAATTCACGATATTGCAGGGTGCTGGTGCCCATCAGAATATTTTCTTTATCCAGATAAACTGACCCCCACGGCGGCGCGGGCATTTCACCTTGCCCCTCAAACAGCACTGAGAAGTCATATTCCAATTGTTCTGGTGAAATATCAGGTATCTGTTGGCAGCAGCGGGCAATGTTGGCCGGGTGGGGCCATGGGAAAAGATCTTTTATTTGTGGCAGCAATGGCCAGAGACGCCGCACTGTATCGGACTGCGGGGGATAGTAAAAACATGCGCCGAGAATGCGTGGTAAGGTGGTGTTTAATAACGTCAAAATCTTCTCTCTCCTGGCCCGGTCACTTTCGTCTTGAGTAGCCGCAGGGGAAGGCGGCTACTCGGTTATTAAGAAAAATCAGTGAGTTGAATTACATCGGGACTTGCCAGAGATTATAGAAAGCAATGCGCCCAGCCAATTCACCGATGACTAGCGCTGAAGCACTCACCGCCAGTGTCGTGCGGGGAATTCGGTCTTTCAGTAATGCAGCTGCGGCCACGAAAATACCCAATGTGAGCAGCAGGATTTGCACTCCCCAAAATACAGATTGTTGGCTGCTTAGATCCACAGAACTGTGCCCCAAGAAACTTAAATAGCCGGGTTTATTCACCAATGTCACGATAGCGCCGACTAACAATGCCGTGGCACCCAACTGGCGTGCGCCAGTGAGGATGGCGAAAGCGCCGCCGCCGACCAATACGGTCATCCATAGCTGCAATGAGGTGTATGAGGTATCCCAGTTAGGCACTGTGGTCAATTGATAAACTTGAGTGATTGACCACGCAAAGGCTAAGCCAAAAATCACTGTCGCCACATTACACAGCATTGCCAGCATGGTATTCTTCACCATGACGGAGAAGAAGACCGTGCCACAAGCCATCGCCACAAACAGACTGCTGAGCAGTATTTCATTGCTCATCGGGGAGCGGCCGACGCCGAGTAACATGTTCATCGCGCGTAGGGGTTGCCCAACATGCAGCGCGCCAATGACTAAGCCCACAAGCATCAAAATCAGGCCGAGAATATTAGCCTGTTTGAGCTGCTGTGCCGTGGTCAGGCCGAGTTGATGGCTTAAGAACACTAAAGCAAACAACCCAACGGCGGTTTGCTCCAGTACGGTGAAGAATACCAAAGGTAATTCGTGCATTTTATACCTCCGCCGGATTTTGGATGCGGCCTGATGTATCACCGGATGGTTTGGCATCACGATGGCTTCTGATAACCAGGTTAGGGTGTGTTAGATGGGCATGAGGCAAGGGCGCTACCGCATTTTCTTGGCCGTATTTATCACGTAATATCGTGATTTCATCGAAATCTAATGCCCGCTGCGGGCAAGATTCGACACAAACTGGCTTATGTCCTTCGGCAACTCTTTGATAGCAACCATCGCACTTGGTCATCAGTTTCTTTTTGGCATCAAATTGCGGCGCACCATAGGGGCAGCGCATCTCACAGTAACGGCAACCCACACACAAATCCTGATTCACCACTACCAAGCCGTCTTCTTCACGTTTGTGCATCGCGCCGGTCGGGCAGCCGGTGACACAAGTCGGCGACGAACAGTGATTACAGGCAATGGACAGGTAATAACTGAAGACATTTTGTACCCAAATATTGTCCTGTTGCGTCCAACTTCCTCCGCCATATTCATAAACTCGGCGTAATTTTGGCCCGAGATCCAAGTTCTTCTCATCCTTGCAGCTGATTTGGCAAGTTTTGCACCCGGTGCACTTGGTGGAGTCGACAAAAAAACCATATTGCTTCATTTTTCAACTCCTTATGCGCGTTTAACTTCAACGAGGTTAGTGTGTTGTGGGTTACCTTTCGCTAATGGCGAAGGGCGCTGGGTCGTCAAGGTATTGATACAACCGCCCACATCAATGCCCTCCTTGTTGATATTGCGCCATGCTCCTTGTGGCACGCTAATGACACCGGGTAAAACGCGCTCGGTAATTTTGACCGCGATACGCATCCGCCCCCGGCCATTGAATATTTCGACCATATCACCGGGTTGAATGCCACGGGCCTGCGCATCGATGGGGTTCATCCAAAACTGGTGTGGCACTGCTTCACGCAACATGGCGACATTATAATAAGATGAGTGACAATGGCCTTTAACATGGAAACCGGTCATTTGCAGTGGGTAGGTTTTCAGGGTTTCTACATCACCAACACCTTCAAATGTCGGGCAATATTCAGCGACGGCGGTAATACGATCTCCGGGTGCCAATTGCCACTCTTTTTCCAATGTGGCGAGCGCTTCAGAGTAGATCTCAATTTTGCCGGATGGGGTTTTCAATGGGTTATTTTGCGGGTCATCGCGGAAGTCTTTTAAGGCGATATATTGACTGCTGTCAGCATAAATCCGGTCAATTATTCCTTTGTCATTGGTCTGCTCAAAGGGCGGCAGTGCCGGGTTCTTTTCGCGCATTTTGTTATAACTGATTTCAATCCATTCTTGCTGGGAATGCCCTTCGGTAAAGGCTTCCCCAATGCCACATTTGGTGGCAATTTCGGCTAAAACATCATAAGACGGGCGACATTCCCACATAGGTTCGATAGCATTTTGCAGCCGCGTCACATAGTGATAAGCCCCGCTGGCATAGGAGTTATCAATCAAATCATTTGATTCCACCGAGGTGACATCGGGTAATAATAAATCAGCATATTTAGCCGAGCGGGTCATGTGGTTTTCCCACACTAAAATAAATTCGCACAGTGATTCATCTTGCAAGATACCGTGGGTTTTATTCAGGTCAGAATGCTGATTTCCAATCACGTTACTGGCGTAATTCCACATAAACTTAATATTGGTATCAAGTTTATCTTTATTCTTCACATGGGCATTTTTAGCGGTCATCTCAGTGCCACGGAAAATAGCGTCTGTCCACATAAAACAAGGAATCGCTGTTTTTACAGGATTGGGAATATTGAATCCCGGCACTGGATATTTAACATTCCCGCCCCAGGCTCCGGTATTGGTGCCGGCTCTGCCGATATTACCGGTCATCAATGGCAGCATCATAATTGAGCGCGCAGCTTGCTCACCATTAGCGCTGCGCTGAATGCCCCAACCTTGGGAAATCCAAGCAGCACGGGCATTTCCTAACTCGCGTGCGAGTTGGATAATACGGGTTGGCGCAATACCGGTTATTTCACTGGCCCATTGCGGTGTTTTTTCTAAGCCATCGATACCCAGACCTAAAATATAATCTTTATATGAACTATTGGCCGGAGCAGAGGCGGGTAATGTGCTGGCATCCCACCCTACACAATATTCCTTCAGGAAGTCCTCATCGGTCAGGTTTTCTTTAATTAATACATAACCCAATGCGGCGACCAGTGCGGCATCGGTGCCGGGAAATATAGGGATCCATTCGGCATTGAGGGTGGTGACACTGTCAGTCATCCGTGGGTCGATAATAATGACTTTAGCTTTACTCTTCCCCAGCGCATGAACCGTTTCAATATATTGGCCACCACCTGACATGCGTGTTTCTGCCAAATTATGGCCAAACATCACTACTAAGTCGGAGTTTTTAATTTCATCCAGCAGAGTTTCATCGGCATTACCATAAATATAAGGCATCACGGTATTAATTTGCGCCGTGGAGTAGGTGCCGTGCTGATCCAGAAAACCACCGAGCAAACTGAGCATTCTTTTACAAGCATTACGGCCTTGTAAATTAGCCCCGGTAGAGCCAGAACCATATTGATAATAAATGGCTTCATTACCATGTTGTTGAATGGTTTTTTTTAGATTGTCAGCCACAATTGTGGTGGCTTCATCCCAGCTGATTCGTTTGAATTTACCTTCGCCGCGTTTGCCCACTCGCAACATGGGATATTTTACTCGGTCAGGATTATATGTTTTCCATCTGACCGAACGGCCACGTAAACAGGGCCGAATTTGATGCTCGCCAAAGGTGGAATCATCATAAATAGCTTCATTAGCAATTTTAACAATTTCACCATTTTTGACATGTACTTTTAGTGGGCAGCGGCTACCGCAGTTAACCAAGCAAGCACTGTATTTAATGGTTTCTTTGCTGACTGAAGCCGCCTGTTCTGGCGCGGCTTGCACCGAAAAAGGTAGGGTGATTGAACCGGCAATTGCTGCAGCCCCGGTGACTGCGGCAGATGTTTGAATGAATTCACGGCGGCTCAGTGAGCCAGCGATAGATCTTTTATTGTTATTCATCGACATTCCCTTTGCGAAGGACATTATTTTGACGAAAATAAAACATAGAATAGAGTGCTAATGTCCCACCTTAGGAAATAATTTGTTACTTTCATATGATATAAATCAATTAAGACGGAATAACGAAAATAGAGACCTTATTTATGTGAGCATGCCGATGGTTATTAATGAGTTAACGCGAGATATTAACTATTTTCTATACATAAAATTAATATCTTTAATGTGATTAAATTCTGTAATAAAGAATCAATCTCAAATGAAAGGAATATATTACTATTTGCGAGTTTATTTAATTTTACTTAATTTTTTGAGAAAAATCTTAATAAATGGCTACTGATTATTAGTGACTATTCCCTCTGTAAAATGGAATTCAAGGGCATGAGAATCATGCGAATATTGGCTAAAAATATGAGTTTGTTTTTTTCTAACGGAAGAGAAAATTAGCATCACGATTTTTAGATCAGCCCTGAGTAACCTGCTATTCTATATTGATACTCTTCATAGTGTTACCATGCAGGGAATGAGTGTGATGTTGAATATGAAAAATCGATTTGAGCGTAATAACCTCTTCGGAGAGAAAAATATCCATGCTGTTTTTGAAGTCAGCCTACTACTGAAAGCAATATTAGCTATCATGGAGGTTGTGGCGGGTATTTTAACCTTTTTTATTACTCCCCAGTTTTTACTGAATATATTGCATCGCCTCACACAAGTTGAGTTTATCGAAGACCGGGGCGATGTGGTCGCCAATTATGTATTGCATGCGGCACAAAGCCTTTCCATCAGCAGTCTGCACTTTGCCGCTTTTTATTTACTAATACATGGCATTGTTAAGCTGTGGGTCATTATTGGATTGTGGCGCAAAAAGCTAGGTTATTACCCTGCGGCAATAGTGATTTTTAGCTTGTTTATTGTCTATCAACTCTATCGTTATACCTTTACTCATTCGGTGCTTTTGATCCTGATAACGCTGCTGGATGTGGTGGTTATCGTGCTGACGGTGCTGGAGTATCGGCAGTTGCGACTGGAACAAAAGAGGCCCCAAGTGAGGCCGTTGTAATAGCGATTAAATAGCTATTAGGCTATCAGCGGCGGGTGATGCCTTCATAAATCAAACGTAGCCCAAACGCCCCCACGGCAACACCGATAATACCACTTAACAGATGTTGAACTTTACCATATGCGCGCCGCACCGCCGGGCGTGAGAACGCCATGCTAAGCAATGACCGCCAGAGGATAGAGGCTAGAACAATGCCGAGCCAGGCGACTATTTTTGCCCATGCTGGTGTGGTCGGGGTGAGCGTTACCGAGAAAATACTGATAAAAAACAGCACGGTTTGCGGGTTAGATAAATCAGTCAATAGCCCACGACGGAAGAACACATACCAAGGTGTAACCGAGGAAGTGGCGACAGCCCCCATACCCATATGCAGTTCCTGAGGGTGGCGCAGCATATTGTAGGCATACCAAATCAGGTACAAACCGCCGCCGATTTTAATTGCCGAGAACAATGCGCCGCCCTCAGCAATCAGTGCCGCCATACCAAATAACCCCAATCCTGAGTAAATTGCATCCCCCAAAGCCACGCCCAGCCCAGTGAGTAAACCTGCATTTTTGCCAGAGCTGAGACTGGTTTGCACCACAATAAGTAAGTTAGCGCCGGGATTGATAAATGTGAGTACAAATAGCCCGATGGTCAATATGATGACGTGCATTTCGTCCATTCTGTGCGGCTCCGGTAGTCGTGATTTCAGTAGCATAATGTAATCTGCGGGAGCGAACAGCGCATTAATCGTGTTTATTGCATTCAGTGAATAGAAATGTGTCGTCAGTCAGCAAAAATATGGGCCTGACCCACTATCGTCAAATCAACCATTAAGCCAATATGGAGCCCTTCGCGACTGATGGTTTTAATTTCTACAATTTTGTCATGCTGAACAATTTTCTCATGCTGAACAATTGATAAAGTGAGTGTCGAAATAAAACCAGCAAAATCAATACTGATAATTTTAGCCAGACAGTGAGTTGGATAATGATGAACTGCGGGCAGCGGTGTGATGGTCACTTGCTCGGGGCGCAGCATAATGCGTGCTTGCCCATGACGGGTTGCATCGTCAACTTTGACTCGGCCTAGTGCGCAATCGGCCCATCCGGCCTCAATATGAGCAGAAAGAATAAGCGTTTCACCCAGGAATGTGGCGGTCGGCTCATCAATCGGCCTCAGATAAAGCTCTTGCGGTGGGCCAACATGAGCCAACTTGCCCGCGCGCATTACGGCCACCTGATCGGCAAAAGAAAGCGCTTCACTTTGGTCATGTGTAACTAAAATGGAGGCGATATTGGCTTGTGACAACAGTTCAGCCACCGCTTTGCGGGTTGATGCGCGTAAGGCGGTATCCAGCGCTGAGAAGGGTTCGTCCAATAACATCAATACCGGACTTTGCGCCAATGCCCTGGCGAGTGCGACTCGTTGTTGCTGACCGCCGGATATTTCATGGGGCCAAAGCTGCGCTAATCGCCGGTCTAGCGCCACCATTTCCATTAATTCATCAACCCGGCGGGCTTTATCCTGCTTACTGCCTTTTAGTCCATAAGCAATATTGCCCGCCACGGTAAAATGTGGAAACAACGCACCATCTTGTGGGACAAAGCCAATCCCCCGCTTATGAGCCGGCACCTGGATTGAGTGGTCAAATACGGGGTTCCCTTGCAAAATCACCTTACCGCTATCCGGTGTTTCGAAACCGGCAATAATACGCAGTAAGGTGGTTTTACCTGAGCCAGATGGCCCGACAATCGCCGTGCGGCTCCCCGCCGTAACCTGTAAATCAATGCCGTCTAATACATTGACCGATTGGTAAGACTTGCCGATTTGTTGAAGTTCAAGCGTGCTCATAATCCTGCCGTACGTTGAGATTGAGAATAAAGAAGCCAGGTTAGCGGCAGGGAGAGCGCCACCATGAGCAGGGCGTAAGGTGATGCAGCAACGTAATCTATTTCACTGGTCAATGCCCAAAATCCAGTCGCTAATGTGCGGGTGCCATTCGGGGCCAATAACAAGGTGGCGGTCAGTTCATTGGAGATAGCCAAAAATACCAAGGCCGCGCCAGCCGCAGCGCCGGGGGCCGCCAAGCGCATCGTGGTGCTCCAGATAGCTTGAGTGGGCGTTTTCCCTAAACTGCGCGCCACGTTTTCCAGTTCGACCGGCGCGGTCGCAATACCGGCCCGTAAACTGATTAAGGCGCGTGGCGTAAACATCAATAAATAGGCCAGTAAAAGAGTGAATTCAGTTTGGTACAGTGGCCGGGCCATCCGGATAGTGATGGTCACCAGCGCCAGTGCGACCACAATGCCGGGCAGCGAACTGGTGACATAATTACAGCCCTCCATGACCCGGTGTAAACGGCTTGGGTAGCGCACGGATAACCAGGCCATCGGTATCGCGCATAGGGTGATAATTACCGCACCGCTCAGCGCCAATGCCAACGTTTGTTTTAATGCTGGCAGTAGTTCAGCATTCAACCATATATCAATACCGCCAATATAGAGCCAGCGGGTGAGAGTGATAAAGGGCACGCCGAGCGAGAGGGTTGTCATTACCAGCGGTAACAGCAAACACAGTAAGGTGAGGGCGGTTCCCATTGAATAAGAAGTTTGTCTGCGTGCGCTACCGGAACCCACGCGCGCGTAGCGGTTATAGCCGCGGCTGGTGGCTTCAATTAGCAATAATCCTAAGCAACATAACGCCAGAACACCCGCTAACATATTGGCTGCTGGGCCATTAAAGGTAGATTGGAATTGATCAAAAATCGCGGTGGTGAACGTATCGAAACGGATCATGGCGTATAGCCCATATTCTGCTAATAAATGCAGTGCAATCAGTATCGAACCACCCCAAACGGCTAATTTTAATTGTGGCAATACCACCCGGAAAAATACTGCGGTAGGCGTGCTACCCAGTGAGGCCGCGGTATCCTCAAGGCCGGGATCAAGGCGGCGCAATACTGCTGAAGCGGGCAGGTAAATAAAAGGAAAATAGGCAATAACAGAGATAAATACGCCTGCGCCCAGCCCATGCATTGAAGGTATCAGGCTAATCCAGGCATAACTTTGCACAAAAGCAGGAACAGCCAGCGGGGCGATAGCCAATAGTGACCAAATTCGCCTGCCGGGTAGAGCGGTGCGTTCAGTGAGCCACGCCAGCGCCACACCAATAATGGCGCAGAGTGGCAAGGTGAATGCCACCAGTAATGCGGTGTTAAGCAGCAACTCCCCGACGCGAGGGCGAAAAACAAGGGCTTTTACGGTTGGCCAGCCAGTATCAATGGCAATGCCAATAACAAACCCCAGCGGCAACAGGGATAGTAATGAGAGCATCACGGCAATAGCCACAATCCCAGATCCGGGACGGCGGCTATAGTGCACTTGAGCGGCTTGACTCAGTGGCATTGGGATAACATCGGGGTTTACATTGGCCATAATCGTCAAGGCACTCGGCGTGTTAATGCCCGTCGGGCCAGGAACTCGACGGGCTAAAAGTACATATTCTCAGCAGATTGGCTTTATTACAACAAGCCTGCTTCTGTCATCAATTCAACCACTTTCTTGCTGTTCAGCTTAGACGGTTCAACTTTTGGCGCATCCAACTCTTTCAGCGGCACTAATTTAGGGTTAGACGCAGCATCGACACCCACGGCATATTCAAAAGCATTATTAGTGCGCAAGATATCCTGACCGGATTTACTGGTTATCCATTTCATGAATTCCTGGGCTTCTTGCGGATGCTTGCTTGACGCCAGCACACCGCCACCTGAGATACTCACAAATGCACCCGGATCTTGATGTTTGAAGTAGTGCAATTGTGTCTTGCCGCTGTTCTCGCCGGTTTTGGCTTGATCAACAAAGCGATAATAATGATAGATAACCCCACCATCAATCTGGCCGGCATTGACTGCTTTCATTACCGTGCTATTGCCTTTATACGCGGTGGAGTTGGCTTTCATGGCTTTTAACCACTCCAATGTGGCTTTTTCGCCTTTCAGTTCCAGCATGGCGCTAACAATTGCCTGGAAATCAGCTCCGGATGGTGATGCCGCCCAGCGGCCTTTCCACTCAGGTTTTGCCAAATCCATAATAGATTTAGGTAACTCGGCTTCACTGATTTTTTCCGGATTATAGACAAAAACCGTGCTGCGGGCGGCAATGCCGGTCCAGCGGCCATGTTCAGGGCGATATTCTTTGGCCACCTGAGCTTGTGTTGCCACATCCAATGGCGCGAACAATTTTGCGTTATCAACCAGCACCATGGCGGGGGAGTTTTCTGTCAAGAAAACGTCTGCGGGTGATGCGCTACCCTCCTGAACCAACTGATTACCTAACTCGCTGTCCCCGCCGTTGCGCAGGGTCACTTTAATTCCGGTATCTTTGGTAAAGCCGTCAACCCAGGATTTCACCAGATTTTCGTGTTGGGCGTTATACACCACAATGCCTTCGTCATTGGATGCCGCATTAGCGGAAAACGCCAGCATCATTGAGGAAGCCAATAGAGCTGCGGGGCCGAGAGAGGATAAACGTAACTTCATAAAGACATCCTTTAACAGGTCAAAGAAGAAAACGAAAGAGTCAGGCAACAACGAAACAGCTCGATTGTATAGAAAATTAGTACTAATAATAGTGAAAATCATTCGTATTATTTGCTACGAAATGTTTCACTAATGTTGCTATAATTCCTTATTGTTCAAGGGGTTTAGTGCAATTTGTCCTGATAAATGAAGGGCGGTGAGCGCAATTCCTTGATCAATTACTGCGGAGTATCCCGCATTTTCCTGTTTGTTCGTTACAGACAATGACTTAACATAGCTATTACTTTTTGGCATGGTTTATGGATATACGATGCGTCACTTAGCTGTCATTCTTTCCTCACTCATTTTGCTTTCCGCCTGTAGCAGCAAACCGACGCCTCCTGTTGCTGCGACGCCGTCAGATAGCCTGACTCGCAGCGGTTTTTTACTTGAACCTCAGCATATGGGCCACGTGCCAAACGGTGATTTTGCCTATAATGCAGATACCGCCCGCTTTGTTGACAAAATGGTGCGTGAGCATGGCTTTGAACGTCAGCAACTCCATGATGTATTAGCACAAACTAAAAAACTGGATTTTGTTATCCGCTTGATGGATAAGCAAGCGCCGACTTCTGGCCGCCCCTCTGGGCCAAATGGTGCCTGGAACCGTTATCGAAGCCAATTTATTACTCCGGGTAATGTGCAGAATGGTGTGAATTTCTGGAATCAATATGAAGATGCCCTGCAACGCGCTTATGAGGTCTACGGGGTTCCACCAGAAATTATCGTCGGCATTATCGGTGTTGAAACTCGCTGGGGCAGAGTGATGGGTAAGACCCGTATCATTGATGCGCTGGCAACACTCTCCTTTGCATATCCACGTCGTGCCGAGTATTTCTCCGGAGAGTTGGAAACCTTCTTACTGATGGCGCGAGCCGAGGGCAATGACCCGCTCAGTTTACGGGGGTCTTATGCCGGAGCCATGGGCTATGGCCAATTTATGCCATCGTCATTTAAAGATTATGCCGTTGATTTTAATGGTAATGGTCATATCAATTTGTGGGATCCGGTGGATGCTATCGGCAGTGTGGCAAATTACTTTAAAGCACACGGCTGGACGAAAGGGGCGGTGGTCGCAGTACCGGCAAACGGGCAAGCGCCGAATCTCGATAATGGCTTTAAGACCCAATATCCGCTCTCAGCTTTATCTGCCGCAGGGCTAAGCCCAAGCGGTTCGCTGGGGGATTATCAGGAAGCCAGCTTGCTGCGCCTGGATGTTGGCATCGGTTATCAATATTGGTATGGTTTGCCCAACTTTTATACCATCACTCGCTATAACCACAGTACCCATTACGCCATGGCAGTATGGCAGTTAGGTGAGGCGGTGGGCCGAGCGCGGAAAGGTTAATCTGAACTGAGTGGATATAACAAACCAGACGGCGAACAACGTCAAATGAAGGGGAATCGTGCCGTTGGGGTCGTAGCGGCTTAGGCCGCCGGAGTGCCCCTAGGTGCGGTAAACCATTCACTCACTGAGCTATCAATTGTTTTGTCATTTATCTCAAACTAGGGCCACATTAAGTGGCCCTTTTCACTAATCTATCAGATGGGAAATATCATCCGGATGAACCGATGGCGGGGACTGACGCCAACCGCGAGTGAGCCAAAGCAGGTAAATAAAGCCCGCCAGCAACCACAGCAGGCCCACTTCCAGCGCGCGCTGTTCAAGGTGAACCCACAGCCAGACTGACATCACAAACCCCATCATTGGCAACAGCCCGTATTTAAACATGGCTGAAGCGCCGCGCCGTTTCTCATTGAAAATAAAGTGTTTTATGACACTCAAATTCACAAAAGTGAACGCGCCGAGCGCACCAAAGCTTATCATCGACACCACTAAATTCAGGTCAAGGAACAGCGCCAGCAGCGAGATGGTCGCCACGAATAAAATAGCGCGCCAGGGTGTATGGAACTTGCGATGCAGATGGAAAAATACTTTGCGCGGCAACACACCTTCGCGCCCCATGGCATAGAAAATACGCGACACGCTAGTTTGTGCGGTCATCGCCGAAGCATAAACGCCGGTCAGGTAAGTGGCCATAAAGAAGTTATACATCCACTTCCCGCCAACATGCTCGGAGATAATCAGGCTGGCGGTGTCCTGATAAGGAATTAATGATTTCCA
The DNA here is from genome assembly GCF_946902935.1 of Yersinia sp. Marseille-Q5920. NCBI lineage: Bacteria > Pseudomonadati > Pseudomonadota > Gammaproteobacteria > Enterobacterales > Yersiniaceae > Yersinia > Yersinia sp. Marseille-Q5920. The sequence continues at coordinate 196,418 of NZ_CAMPQA010000005.1, forward strand.
GTCTGGATAAGCCAAGTGTGCAGCATAAGACACCGCAATAAAGATGGCACCGGCGCTTATCACCGTGAACAGAATGGCGCGGGGCAGGGTGCGCTTAGCATCGTGGGCTTCTTCTGCCATGGTGGCAATGGCATCAAAACCGAGGAATGCCAGACAAAGCACCGCAGCGCCGGATAATAAGCCCGACATATCACCAGCATTGACCAGTAGCGGCTTCATTAATGCCACTGGGCTTAAATCCGCCTGACTGAAAGAAAGTGCAATAAATAAGACGATAAAAACCATCTGTGCGGCGATCAGCGAGAAATTCACTGAGGTAAGCAGACGCACACCCAGAATATTCAGCAGGCTGACACTGACGATAGACGCAATAATAAAGACCGGAGCAGGGATCGCCGGGAATGCCTCGTGCAAGAAAATGCCTAAAACCAAATAGTTAAGGATTGGCAGGAACAGATAATCCAAAATTTGCGCCCAACCCACCAGAAAACCGGTTTTTCCACCAAAACTACGCTGAACGTAAGAATAGGCGGAACCTGATAGCGGCATGGCGCTAGTCATCCGGCAATAACTGAGGGCGGTAAATAGAATGGTGGCGACGGTAACCAGGTAGGCAATGGGTAAATGCCCCTGACTTAATACAGTCACCTGTCCGTAGGTCGTAAATACGCCCAAAGGCACCATATAGGCAAGCCCGAAAGCGACCAGCGCGGGGGTTTTAAGCACTCTGCGCAACTGAATATTTTGTGGCATTACCGTATCATCTCCTGGTGTGGACAAGCACCGCTAAGCTGTATTTCACAGCTTTAAAATATAAAGGAGCGGATTCTGACACAAGAGATACAGGTTTGAAAGCCAATACCTTTCCGACTTGGTATTGCCGCGTTATTCGCCAGATTGATGAATTAGACTATTAATAGGAATTGCTGCTGATTTTGGCCTGTTTATCCCCCGAATCACCAAATTACACCAGTGGTTCGGGGGCTAATGCTTATTTATCCGGCCAGATAAACCACTTTACCGCCGATTAAGGTGGATTCTACCTGAGTTTGATAAATCACCTCTGGTGACTGCTCAAACAGGTTATTTTTCAGAATGATAATGTCGGCGAATTTGCCCGCTTCCAGTGAACCAATATATTGCTCTTTGGCAATCATATAAGCCGCATCAATGGTCGCTGAGCGCAATGTCTCAATCAGGGTTAAGTCGCGGTCATTATCCAGCCGCGGGCCGGCAGGATTGCCGTCAAGATGCCATGCACGGCGGGTCATCCCCACTTGCAGATTGTACCATTCATCCAAGCGGTCAATCGGCCAGTCACTACCATAAGCAATACGCGCCCCGGCATCGAGGAAACGCGCCGCTGGCTCCATATGTTGGAAACGGGCTTCGCCCAGCATCTCGCGCTCTTCATCAATCAGCACCCCCGGCAAGCCGCCCCACTGGAAAGAGAGCACCGCAGTGGCCCCTAATTTGGCAAAACGGTCATACTGATGGGGAGCCACCAGCTCATTGTGAGCAAGCCCCGGCCGAATATCTTTGCCCGGCAAGGCGGCGCGCATCTGTTCCACTGCGTCCAGCACCATTTCGATTGCACCATCACCCACCGTGTGAGTGTGCGGATGAAGACCGGCGCGGGCACATTCCAGAATCACCGCATTGACCACCGGCGCGGTAAAATAGAGGTCGCCATAGTGCTCAGTTGGCTGCCAGTCTGGGTTTTCAGCCGTGCCGTGATTGGCACGATAAGGTTCGAGCAGGGCGGCGGTCATGGTCGGCGGCTGTAATACGCCGTCAATAAACAGTTTCAAGTGATCAACAGCAAATCCCGGTGCCGGTGTCCACTCATCACTCCCCCATAGGCGGCCAAATTCCACCACTTCCTGCACCACGCGCGCGGCATCTTCCGGCCCTTGTAGGCTATCTGGCGTGACTTCTTTGGCCCCCAGAACCCGCAAAGTCAGCTCATTGCGTTGATATAATTGATGGAAAGCGACTAATTGCTCGGAAAATACACGGGTATCCATCACTGTTGTGACGCCCTGAGCATTCAAAACTTGTTGCACATGGGCGGCAATCTGCACATTTTTTTCTGGCGTAGCAGAAGGAATGCTGTCAAAAGCGCGCATGGCGGGCGCATCTTCCAAAATACCGGTGAGTTTTCCGTTCGCATCACGGGCTATTTTGCCGTCCGGCGGGATGGGAGTGTTTTCGTCAATTCCCAGCAACTCAAGCGCGCGGCTATTCGCCGCCAGTGTGTGGCAGTCATTTGAGAATAAAGCCACCGGGCGACGAGTATTGAGTGAATCGAGGGCGGCTCGGCTCATATCGGCCCCGACCGGCGTCATAGCTTGGCGTTGCCAGGCGCGGACGGTTAGCCAGTCATTTTCGCCCTTAAACGGGTCACTATCGAGATGTTGCTGGATGATATCCAACGTCTGCTCAACACTCAGTGCCGCATAATTAAGATTACAACCAATCAGCTGCTTACCGCCCCAAAAGGGGTGCATATGGCTATCGATAAGGCCGGGCATCATAAACTTACCCGCCAGATCGATAAGTTGAGTTTTCGGGGAAGAGAACTGGGGGATCAGTTCGTCACCGCCAGTCGCCAGAATATAGCCCTGGCCCAGTGCGATAGCGCTGCAAACCTGGTTATTGGCATCAGCCGTGTAAATCGTGCCGTTATAATAGATAACATCGGCGACAGTAGATTGTTGAGTCATAGTTGGCTCTCAATAATCCCTTTCTTCCTTGATGTTGCAGCAGTTTTCACCATCGTGCTACAACGCCAATGACGTTGGGAATGGGTGGATATATAACCAGCATGGCCGGTGTCTCGAGTCAAACCTGTGATAAGAGACCGGCTGAGGCTGGTGTTAAGTTAAGTGTTTTTGAGTAACTCAGTTTTTATCATGACCGCCAGATGGCGCAGGATCTCGGCTTCGGAAAAACCTAATTCGGTTAATTGTGTCAATCCATCCAGACCACAGACCAGCCCAATCAAGCGCCATGCGATATCACTGGCATTGATATCAGAGCGGAATTCATTATTGGCTATTCCTGCATTAATCACTTCGACGGTGGCCTGATGCCAATCCGACATTGAGGTAGCGCAGGCCGCTTTAATCAAGTCATCGCGCTCGGCGAGTATCGAGATTTCATTCCATAACCGGGTTTCGCGTTTGCCGGCTTCATCTTGCGGATAGCCCAATACCAAGAGCACTCGCTCGTGGGCAGGTAAGTTTTGGCTGTCTAGCGCAAAAGCGGCCAAAGATTGTTTCACTAATAATAGAAAAGCATCAGCCCGCAGCCGCGAAACGGACGAAAAGTGATGATGCACTTGCCCGATAGCCACCCCCGCTTCACTGGCGACACGGCGCACGGTAGTGGCGGCCATCCCCTCGGTGATTGCAACACGCATCGCTGCTTGCAAAATGGTGTTGTGCCGCTCTTCACGATTCAAATAGGCCAAAGAGATTCCTTTATCTGACTCATTAGTGTTTTCATCATTATGTGATGAATTGGACGTTAGTTCAACTTTCCGCTATTATTATAAAATTGAACAGGTGTTCAACTTTATTTATTTGAGTGTTTGTATGTCTAAAAAGTGGATGATTTTCTACGTTATTATTCTGATGTATCTCCCTGTTTCTATTGATGCAACAGTGCTCCATGTGGCTGCCCCGCGGCTGGGGATCGCCTTGGCGGCCACCGGTAGTGAGTTACTGTGGATTATTGATATTTACTCATTGGTGATGGCCTGTTTATTACTCCCGATGGGGGCGCTGGGTGACCGCATCGGTTTTAAACGCCTGGCTTTACTGGGATCGGTATTGTTTGGTTTGGCTTCTTTGGCGGCGGCTTTGGCACCTTCGGTGGCGGCGTTAATTGCTGCGCGCGCCTTTTTGGCGATTGGTGCGGCAATGATTCTGCCCGCCACTTTATCTGCGCTGCGCCATATCTTTACCGATGAACGCGAAAGGGCTTTGGCGCTAGGGATTTGGGTCGCTATCGGCACCATGGGCGCGGCGATGGGGCCGTTAGTCGGCGGGCTATTAATGGAATACTTTTATTGGGGCTCAGTTTTCCTGATCAATATTCCCATTGTTATTGTGGTAGTCATTGCCACATTGGTGGTTATTCCTCATCAGCCAATGCGCACCGAACAGACGTGGAAATTAGCCCCTGCATTGGTATTGGTGACCGCGATCTTGATGTTGGTTTATGCCGCCAAAACCGGGCTGCGCGGTAACGGCGATCCGCTGATGACGTCACTGGCGGCATTGGTGGGCGGCGTGATGTTATTTGCTTTTGTACGCCATCAATTATCGGCATCCGCTCCAATGATCGATTTTCGGCTGATAAGTCAGCGAGTTATCGCCGTGGGTATGGTCATGGCGATGACGGCGATGATAACGCTGGTGGGGTTTGAATTACTTCTGACTCAAGAATTGCAATTTGTGTTAGGAAAAACTCCACTTGAAGCGGGGATATTTTTGCTGCCGCTGATGATAGCCAGCGGGGTAAGTGGGCCGCTATCGGGCTGGTTAGTGGCTAAACTGGGGCTGCGCACCGTCGCCAGTGCCGGTATTGCATTGAGTTCATTGAGTTTTCTGGGATTGGCTTGGACAGATTTTGCCACGCAGGTTTATCTGGCATGGGGGTGGATGATATTGCTCGGTTTCAGTATTGAAGCTTCTCTATTGGCTTCCACTGCGGCAATCATGAGTGCCGCACCCCCTGAAAAAGCCGGTGCGGCGGGTGCGGTCGAGGGCATGGCCTATGAATTGGGTGCCGGGCTGGGGGTGGCAATCTTTGGTTTGATGCTATCGCGGGCCTATACCGCCTCCATTGTGCTACCAGAGGATTTGCCGCTGAGTTTAGTCGAGCAGGCCAGAGCCTCCATTAGCGAAACTATTCAGGTGGTGAATAACCTTGGTGGTTATGAAGCTCTACTCAATAGTGCAAAGCTAGCTTTCTCCGCTTCGCACAGTTTGGTCTTGGGCACCGCCAGCATTTTGTTGATTCTGCTTGCCGTTATTGTGTGGTTCGCCATGCCGGGACAGCGCGTGTCGCAGTGGGAAAAAGCTCCGCGTGACAACGCCACAAATTAGCCGCCAGAGGTTAAATTCTCAGTAAATAAATAGTCCTTACTCTTTAGCCATTACACTGAGTAAAGTGTGTGATATACCTACTTAAGGTAGCGGTGTGAGTTTTGATAGCTGGATAGTTTTGATAGCTGGATAGTTTTGATAGCTAAATAGTTTTGATAGCTAAATAGTTTTTATAGGCTAAATAGTATCAAAACCGTATTCCAATAAAGAGTAAGGCTTTTTCTATGACCGCGCGGCTTTTCACAACACAACTCGATATCGACAGCTCAGCTCAACCTGTCCGGGTCTCTATTAAAGGGGATTGGGTGCTGGCGCATTACCGTGATTTAGAACCGGTCGTGGCGCAGTTTCGCACTAATCCGCCCCCATCAGTGGTCTTTGATCTCAACCAATTGGGCGCTTTGGACACTGCGGGTGCCACTTTATTAGCCTTGCTGCTGGGTGAGGCGCGCATCAGCCATCTGCGTGAACTGGCCCCTAAGTTGCCAGAAGAACGCCGCATTTTGCTGGAAACAGTGAGCCGTGTTTTGCCGGATTTAGCCGCCGAACCATCAGAAAAATCGCCGTCATTTTGGCTTGAGTTATTGGCGAATACCGGCCGGTCGGTGGACAATTTATGGCAAGATATCAAATCGTTGCTGGGTTTTGTCGGCCTGACACTTGAGGCCTTATTTAGCACTATTTTCCGGCCCTCACGCTGGCGCATGACTTCGCTGATTGCCAATATTCAACAAATTGGCCTGAATGCAGTTCCCATCATTATGCTGCTGACTTTTCTGGTCGGGGCGGTTATTGCTTTCCTCGGGGCCACGGTATTAACCACTTTTGGTGCGGGTATTTTCACCGTCGATTTGGTGGTGTTTTCTTTTCTGCGCGAGTTTGCCGTGCTGCTCACCGCCATTTTGATGGCAGGGCGTACCGCCAGCGCCTTTACGGCTGAAATCGGGCTGATGAAAGCCAATGAAGAAATCGACGCCATCCAAACTCTGGGGTTAAATCCGGTGGAGTTATTGGTGTTGCCGCGAGTCTTGGCGTTGTTGATTTCACTACCGATGTTGACCTTTATTGGCATGGTTTGCGGCATTTTTGGCGGCATGGTGGTTTGCGCTTTAGCACTCGATATTTCACCCACCATGTTCCTCTCGATTATGCAAAACAGTAATGGATTGCAGCATTTTCTGGTGGGGATAAGCAAAGCGCCCATTTTCGCCTTCCTGATTGCGATTATTGGTTGTCTTGAAGGGTTCAAAGTCACTGGCAGTGCTGAGTCTGTCGGGGTGCACACCACCACCAGTGTGGTGCATTCTATCTTTGTGGTGATTTTGCTTGATGCCGTCGCAGCGCTATTTTTCATGGAGATGGGATGGTGAGCCAAATAACCCAAGACCCAATCATTCAAATTCGTAATCTGGTTAACAGCTTTGGCCCACAGTGTGTGCATCAAGATCTCAATCTTGATGTGCAGCGCGGCGAAGTTCTTGGTGTTGTTGGCGGGTCAGGCACCGGTAAGTCGGTGTTGTTGCGCAGTATTGTCGGGTTACGCCGCCCAACCGCCGGGCAGATTCATGTATTTGGCCAGGATTTAATGACATTATCGGGCTTGGCCCGTTCCCAGGTTGAGCGCCGATTTGGTGTATTATTTCAACGCGGCGCATTATTTAGCTCTTTGACGGTGACGGAAAACGTGGCCTTGCCACTCATCGAAAATGCGGGCTTGCCGCGTGGCGAGGCCGAGCGGTTAGCGCAAGTTAAGTTGGCATTGGCGGGGTTACCGCCGGGGGCCGGCAGCAAATATCCCGCTTCACTGTCGGGCGGGATGGTCAAACGCGTTGCTTTGGCCCGCGCGTTGGCATTAGACCCGGATATTCTATTTCTCGATGAGCCGACGGCGGGCCTTGATCCTATTGGTGCAGCGGCGTTTGACAGTTTGATCCGCACCTTGCGCGATGCACTCAATTTGACGGTATTTCTGGTCACTCACGACCTGGATACGCTCTATACCCTGTGTGACCGCGTGGCCGTGTTGTCACAAAAGAAAGTGTTGGTGGTGGATACCTTGGATAATGTGGCTGCAACTGATGATGATTGGATTCAAGCGTATTTTCATGGCCCACGTGGGCGAGCTGCTTATCAGGCGGCGGCAGCGATTAATAGCGAAGAGAGGTTGTAAATGGAAACCCGTGCTCACCATGTTGTCATTGGTTTGTTCACTCTCATTGTGGTCAGCGCCGCACTGTTATTCTGCCTATGGCTGACCAACGCCGGTTCTAATCGCCAGTTCAAGCTATACGATATCGTCTTCAATGAGCCGGTGAGCGGGCTGTCTCAGGGCAGCATCGTGCAATACAGTGGCATTCGGGTGGGCGAAGTAATTCAGTTGCGTTTGGACAGCGAAAACCCCAATAAGGTTTGGGCGCGTGTTCGTGTGTCTGCTTCGACGCCTATCCGCGAAGATACTCAAGCCCGGCTGACAGTTGCAGGAATCACTGGCACCTCAAATATTCAATTTAGTAGCAGCACCCCGTCAAGCCCGCTATTGGAGGGTGAAAATGGCGAAATTCCTGTCATTATCGCCACCCCGTCACCGATGAGCCAATTGCTGGCTAATGGTGAGAATTTCATGAGTAACGCCAATGAAGTGCTGATGCGGTTGAACCAACTACTGGCGCCTGATAATCAAAAGCGACTTATCACCACGTTGGATAATCTCGCGCTTGTCACCCAGACTGTCGCTGATCAACGCCAAGATATTCGCACCATGCTGCAACAGCTAGCGCAAGCCAGCAAACAGGCCAATGAGACACTGACACAAACCAACCGCTTACTGCGCAATGCCAATGGCTTGATGGACGGGCAGGGCAAACAACTGGTTAATGATGCCGCTAAGACCATGGCATCATTGCAAAATACCAGCATTATCCTTAATAAATTGGTCAGTGAAAATCAAACTTCACTCAATAATGGTATGCAAGGGATGAATGAATTGGGGCCAGCTGTTGATGAATTACGCAGAACATTAGCGACATTGCGAGCTGCCGTTTCCCGTTTGGAAGAAAACCCTGCGGCTCTGCTGCGTGGTCGTGAAAGAACACAGGAGTTTACGCCTCGATGATATCTCTGAAGATAATGCGCTTTGCGGGCCGCCGCATCGGGCTGTTGATGTTATCCACGCTGGCGATGTTACTGTCAGCTTGCACTATTTTACCGACTGCGCCGATATCCCAGGTTTATCTGCTGCCGGTACCCCCAGCGGCAAATGCACCGCGCGCGCAGACAGTGAATTGGTCACTGCGGGTTTCACAACCGGCGACCAACCAGTTTATTAATAGCTCGCGTATTGCTGTTCAGCCCGAGGGGCAGGAAATTGCAGTCTACAAAAATTCGCGTTGGACTGATCCCGCGCCTATTTTGGTGCGTAATCGCCTGATTCAAGAATTCCGCACTGATGGCCGAATTCCCGCCGTCAGCAGTGATGATGATAGTCTTCAAGCTGATGTGGAGTTGAGTGGCGACTTATCGGCATTTCAGGGCGTGTATCAAGCGGGTAACAGTGAAGTATTGATCCGTTTTGATGCCCGGCTGGTGAGGATTTCAGATCGCAGAATTATGGCGACTCGCCATTTTGAAGTTCGCCAGCCTATTAACGGTGCGCAGATGAATGAAGTGGTGGCGGCCTTTGGCTTGGCAAGTGATCAGTTGGCCTCACAGGTATTGAACTGGACACTGCAACAGTCTCCTCAGTAATTGTCTTCTCAGTTAAAGGGTTATCTTCATCTCAAATATACCCTAAATAATTCGAGTCGCAGGAAAGCGGCAAGAGAGTAAATCCCCAGGAGCTTACACAAGTAAGTGACTGGGGTGAACGAAGGTAGCCAACGCACATGCAGCTTGAAGTATGACGGGTATATGTCAGGTTAAGTAAAGTCCGACAGTTATATTGACTGACTAATAATCATCTGTTGCAAAATAACTGACCGCAGTTACAAAAATATATCTTATGTCAAATAAGTGTTGATTTTATATTTAATAATGTTTGACTATTGCTCTATGAATTGAGCAAAAGGGAATCATTATGCTTTGGAAAAATACCAAGGAGCAGTTTGGCCGCATCACTATTAGTGTCCACTGGCTGGTGGCATTAACAGTATATTCACTGTTTGCGCTTGGTTTATGGATGGTGACTTTAGGCTACTACGATGGCTGGTATCATCAGGCGCCAGAGATACATAAAAGTATTGGCTGTATATTATTTGCTGTAATGTTATTTAGGGTCATCTGGCGCTTTATTTCGCCACCCCCAAAGCCATTATTAAGTTATAGCCGCTTTACACGCGTTAGCGCGTTATTAGCGCATCTGGTTTTATATATTGTTTTATTTTGTATTATGTTTAGTGGTTATTTAATCTCGACGGCTGATGGGCAATCAATCAATGTGTTTGGCTGGTTTGCTGTTCCTGCCACATTAACGGGTTTACCTGATCAAGCTGATACCGCTGGTACCGTACATCTTTATCTGGCCTGGGCTGTTGTAGTGCTTTCACTATTACATGGACTCGCCGCAATTAAACACCATGTTATTGATGGTGATATTACCCTCAAACGGATGCTGGGACGTAGCACCGATTAACCAACTGTATTATGGAGAATTAAGCATGTTTAATAAGACCCTCTTGGGCCTGACTGTAGGCGCACTGATGTTTACCGCAGGTAGCGCTGTAGCCGCCGAATATAAATTTGATAAAGAAGGTCAACACGCCTTTATTGAGTTTCGGATTAAACACTTAGGCTATAGCTGGTTATATGGCAGTTTTAATGATTTCGATGGGTCTTTCACTTTTGATGAGAAAGATCCTGCGGCTGATAAAGTCAATGTGGTGATCAACACTAATAGCGTTGATACCAATCATGCTGAGCGTGATAAACATCTGCGCAGTAAAGAATTTCTGAATGTCAGTAAATTCCCACAGGCGACATTTGAGTCTACCGAAGTGAAGAAAAATGCCGAAGGCTATACTGTGGTTGGTAATCTGACATTAAATGGCGTCACTAAACCAGTGACCTTGGAAAGTAAACTAACTGGGCAGGGTAATGACCCATGGGGCGGTTATCGTGCCGGTTTTGAAGCTAATGGTAATATTAAACTGAAAGACTTTAATATCACCACTGACTTAGGCCCAGCTTCACAGGAAGTTGAACTTATTCTGTCAGTCGAAGGTGTTCGGGTTAAATAACCTTTGTTGCTTTATTTGAAGGAGCCTTTGGCTCCTTTTTTATTGCTCATGTTATAGTCAATAATCGCTATTTTATTTTGGGTGAGTTAAAAAAAGGCCCTTTATTGACAGAATCTCTGATGAGTAATTCAGATTGGAATATATTTTCATTTGATAAATATCCGCCATCTAGCATGGATATCAGCCGATTAATGACTTCATTTATCATGCCACTGACGGGGTCTTTAATACTGGATAATGGCGGGAGCAGGAAAGGTGCAATAGGAATATTATCAAACCCAATGATGGAAATATCCTCAGGGACTTTTAAACCGGCTTCATTTAATTTCTTCATCGCCCCAATGGCCATATCATCATTACTGGCGATAATTGCGCTGAAAGGTAACTGACTGGTTAATAAAGACTCAATCGCCGTTGCACCACTTGCTGGTGTCCATTTGCCTTGCACGATAAGTTTATCTTGAACTGGCAGCGAAAATTCAGTTAATGCTGCTTTATATCCAGAAAGCCGCTCAATGGCAGTAGGTGAATCAAGTGAACCCGTAATAAAGGCGATATCATGATGACCTTGGTCAATAAGATATTTAGTTGCATTATAGCTCGAGCCTTTATGATCACAGAAAATGCAATGGCTATGATTTTTTCGCAGTTTTCTGTTAACCACCATAATCGGCTGTTTATATTTATCAATAATCAGATCCATAGCATCAACAGTTAAAAACCGGGGATAAATGATTATGGCATCACAGCGTAAATCGAGGAGAAATTGAATGGCATCTTGTTCTTCTTCCGCACTGTGTTTCCCATCAACCAGTACCAACTGACGGCCATTATTTTCTAATTTTTGCGCTGCCTGAGACAGTATTTCATTAAAGTAACTGCCGTTATACAGGGTATTGGTTACCACTAATCCGATGCATTCGGACTTGTTTGTCGCCAGATTTCTCGCCAGTAAATTTGGCCGATATCCAGTCTCTTCAATCGCTTTAAAAACCTGATTTTTAGTTGCATCACTGACATAGCCTTTGCCCGACAAAACCCGCGAAACAGTGGCTTTTGAAACACCGGCTTTCTTTGCCACTTCTTGCATTGTAGACATAGGCCCTTCCTGACACGTTGAAATTATTGTCATTCTATACTCTTCGCCCTTGAAATTGCAGAAGAGTTAGCGGCATTCGTGACTTGGCCGTCGCTGCGAACCATACCCGTTTGCAAGATTCTGATATCGATCACCATCACAGAATTAAAATAGAATAAATTCATCTATTGAATTTTACCTCATATTTTAAGATTCTCATGTGGAACCGGTTACCTATGTGTCAGGGAATGGCTAGTGACAACACCTTTCCGGTCAATGAATAATGTATAACTATATGAATTTAATGGCTAACTGTGGATTTGTGGCGATGGGGAATTTTATCTCAGCACAGAAAGGACACTTAGCTCGGCGCGTGCCATTACGGGGAGTTGTTACTCATGTCAAAAAATTATGCCGCAGTATCACAGCAAATCGTTGATGCTATTGGTGGGGCCAATAATATCGGGGCTGTGACTCATTGTATGACGCGTTTACGCTTTGTACTCAATGATGCAAGTGCGGTTGATTTGGCTAAGTTGAAGGCTATAACCGGTGTGCTGGGTGTAGTACATAGTGAGAATCAGTGCCAGGTTATCATTGGCAATAATGTGAGCTATGCCTTTGCTGAAGTGATGAAACTGCTCCCGGAAGGCGCATTACCGGCAAACGCGCTGCCCCAGAAGAATAAAATCACCTTAAAGCGAATAGGGGCAGGGATACTGGATGCATTGATTGGCACCATGTCACCTTTGATTCCTGCCATCATCGGCGGCTCCATGGTGAAACTGCTGGCGATGATACTGGATATGACCGGCATCTTTGAGAAAGGCTCATCAACTCTCATTATTCTCAATGTCATTGGTGATGGTGCTTTCTTCTTCCTGCCAGTGATGGTGGCGGCTTCTGCGGCGATAAAATTCAAAACCAATATGTCGCTGGCTATCGCTATTGCCGGGGTATTGGTTCATCCAGCCTTTATTGATTTAATGGCAAAAGCCGCGCAAGGCCAACATGTTGAATTTATGGGCGTAACTGTCACTGCGGTGAAGTATACCTACACGGTTATCCCGGCACTTTGTATGACTTGGTTGCTGTCTTATATTGAGCGATGGGTTGACCATATCACTCCTGCAGTGACTAAAAACTTCCTTAAACCGATGCTGATCGTGCTGATTTCAGCGCCTATTGCCATTATGTTTATTGGGCCATTGGGAATATGGATTGGTAGCGGCATTTCTTCTTTGGTCTATACCGTTCATGATTATCTGGGTTGGCTCTCTGTGGCGATTATGGGCGCGCTCTGGCCATTATTGGTCATGACTGGCATGCACCGTGTCTTTACGCCGACCATTATTCAGACCATTGCCGAGACAGGGAAAGAGGGCATGGTGATGCCATCGGAAATTGGTGCAAATCTGTCATTGGGCGGCTCATCTCTGGCGGTTGCCTGGCGCACCAAAAATCCGGAGTTGCGGCAAACGGCGTTGGCCGCCGCAGCTTCAGCGATTGTAGCGGGTATCTCTGAACCGGCACTTTATGGAGTGGCGTTGCGGCTCAAACGCCCATTAATCGCCAGCCTTATCAGTGGATTTATCTGTGGCGCGGTGGCCGGAATTGGCGGGTTAGCTAGCCATTCCATGGCTTCGCCTGGGTTATTTACCAGTGTTCAGTTCTTCGATCCGGCTAATCCAATGAGTATTGTATGGGTGTTTGGCGTCATGGTTCTGGCAATAGTTATCTCTTTCGTCACGACACTTTTACTGGGATTTGAAGATATTCCTGTTGAAGACAGTGTAGGTGGCAGCGCCGATTCTACTGACCCTGCTGTTTCGCACAGTGCAGTAAAAATTAACTAAATGAAGAGGTATTGAATGTCAGTATCAACATTTCCCGACGGTTTCTTATGGGGCGGCGCATTAGCCGCAAACCAGGCCGAAGGTGCTTGTTTTGAAGGCGGAAAAGGGCTGACGACGGTAGATATGATCCCTCATGGGCCACACCGTTTGGCCGTAAAGTTAGGGCAGGAAAAGCGTTTTACCTTAAGAGATGATGAGTTTTATCCAAGCCATCAGGCAATTGATTTTTATCATCGCTATAAAGAGGATATCGCATTAATGGCGGAAATGGGATTTACCGTATTCCGTACATCTATAGCATGGAGCCGGATTTACCCTAATGGTGATGAAATGGCACCTAACACCGAGGGTATTGCTTTTTACCGCGACCTCTTTAATGAATGTAAAAAGTACAATATTGAGCCGCTGGTAACATTATGTCACTTTGATGTTCCCATGCATCTGGTGACGGAATATGGCTCGTGGCGTAACCGAAAAATGGTTAAATTTTTCACCGACTATGCCCGAACATGCTTTGAAGCTTTCGATGGTTTGGTGAAGTATTGGCTCACATTTAACGAAATTAATATTCTTCTCCATAGCCCATTCTCTGGGGCGGGATTAGTGTTTGAGCCGAATGAGAATCAGGAACAAGTCAAATACCAAGCCGCCCATCACGAACTGCTCGCCAGCGCATTAGCGACCAAAATTGCTCATGAGGTCAATCCTGAAAATCAGGTAGGTTGCATGCTGGCAGGAGGGAACTTTTACCCACGAACCTGTAAACCCGAAGATGTTTGGGCGGCGCTGGAAAAAGACCGCGAAAATCTATTTTTCATTGATGTGCAAGCCCGTGGAGCTTACCCCGCTTACACAAAACGCCTTTTCAGGGAGAAAGGTATTTCAATTACCACACAAGAGGGGGATGACGACATTCTTAAACATACAGTAGATTTCGTCTCCTTCAGCTATTACGCCTCGCGCTGTGCTTCGGCGGATATGAATGAACATAACAGCAGCGCCGCTAATATTGTTAAATCCTTGAAAAATCCCCATATTCAGGTCAGTGAATGGGGATGGGGAATTGATCCTTTAGGGTTACGCATCACCATGAATATGATGTATGACCGCTACCAGAAGCCACTTTTCTTAGTTGAAAATGGGCTGGGTGCTAAAGATGAAATTAACCCGCAGGGTGAAATTGAAGACGATTACCGTATTAGTTATTTACGTGAACATATTAAAGCCATGGGTGAGGCCATTGATGATGGTATTCCGGTCATCGGATATACCTCATGGGGATGTATTGATCTGGTTTCCGCCTCTACCGGGGAAATGAGCAAACGCTATGGTTTTATCTATGTTGATCGCGATGATTTGGGAAAGGGTTCCTTAGCGCGTAAGAAAAAGAAATCTTTCTATTGGTATAAAAAAGTTATTGCCAGTAATGGTGCTGATTTGAGTTAAATAATTCGCCGGGAATGACGTCTATGACTTATATTCCCGGCAATGCATTTTATTCGAATACAGCAGTATTTTTATTATTAGTTTTTGATGTGTTACTCGCTACGATCGCGTGTCGAGCCTTTCTTCAAGTTGATCATAAAATCCATAAATGCAGTTCGCAATGGGGTAAATATCGGGTGTTTACGATTCTCCATCATCGTTTCCGAAAACAGCTTCAGACCTAATGCAAATGCGGCTGTTTTCTCTTTACCAAAGTCTAAGTCTTCGTGCGCCTGTAACCGCTCGATGATGCCGAGGATCTCATCGTGATTCTCGGCTTCGAATGTTACCGGGGCTTTATCTATGGCTTCACCTTTGCGATCAGTCAGTGGCTCAATGGTGATCCTATAGCGATATCCCGGCATTAGTTTTTCTCCGCTTCTTGAGTCTCTGCCGCCTTGGGTTCTAACTCTTTTTCAATGGTTTCTACTGCCGTCAATAATGCTGCATTAATATGCTCAACCTGTTGTGGCGTCACATCTGAGCGCATCATACTGCTGCGTAGAATGTGGCGTAAACGGTGCATGGCCTCAGAAATCCCTTCAGCCAGGTTTCCCTCTGGGCGGCGATTTACCTGCGCCAGTCGTGAAAAAATAACATCAACCATCTGTTGGTTTTGCTGCAATTCAGCTTTCCCAGCATCCGTGATTTGGTAGCTTTTACGCCCATTGCCAGTTGCAATTGGGGTAACAAAATCCTGTTCTTCTAACAGAGTCAGAGTGGGATAGATAACACCTGGGCTTGGAACATATAATCCTGAGGATGCCTCTTCGATAGCTTTAATCAGTTCGTAGCCATGGCAGGGCTTTTTATCAAGCAGTGCTAGCAGGACAACCCGCAAATCACCATGTTCAAACAGGCGATGCATTTTTTCGCCACGCCCACGTCTGCCGCCTCTTGCGGCTTCGGTTGTTTCTGTTGCCATAGAGTGGCGACCGCCGCGATGCATTCTTTCGTTGCGATGGTGCTGCCCTTCATGGTGTTCTCCACCACAATGATGACCACGTTTTGAAAAACCAAACATAATGAATCTCCTTTAGATATATCGAAACAATTTCGATATATCTAATTTATATCGATATATCGAAATTGGCAAGAGGAGGATGTGAAAAAGATATATCTAAATGAGTTTTTTATCAGAATAACTGGAGGGGATTGTAAAATTGGGGGGATGGGACGGTGCGATGGAGCAGAACCATGACACAATTTTTCAGTCGCCATTCCGTTTTAGACTAAAACTGAGAGTAATGATCGATTGAATCATCAAGAATTGTCTCTATTTTTATGGGTTTTAATAAAACCTTGAGTACAATTTTTCTGGTTAGTATAAAATTAAATTTTTCTTTTGCGGTCATTTGCAGATAGATATAGGTATTTCGACGATATTAGGATTGTCGTTTTCAATTAACACAAAAGGACTCTTGGATGTTTAAAAAACTTTTCTTTCTTACTCTGTTATGTGCGGTATCCGCTACAAGTTTCGCTGCCGAACCTGTTCGCCCTGAAGTTGCTGATTCTGTTAAGGCCTGGCAAGGCAATGAAGGTATTGAAGTTTGGACATTGCGTTATGGCCCTCGCTCTGAAAATAAGGCATTAGTACAGATAACAAATGCCGACCATGATTGGGATAAGAAAATTCAAATTATGGATGTTGAGAAGAAAGACGATCGCAGTGACTATAGTGTCAATGTTAATGGGAAGAAAATTGTAGTTTTGATCATTAATAACAATAACTTAGGGAAATTATATTTACCTGGCGAGAAAGGCGACCATCCTATTATGTATAGTGAATTGCTTTCTAATGAGGGCAATGCGCAATATTTCCTGAGTGATTTTCTCAAGCAGGAAACTAAGCCGCAATCATAGGCGGTGCTAGCAAATCCCCTTGCTCCGCAGAACCGCACTGGGCAAGGGGAAAACAGCTGGTTAAGCTATTAGCTTTTCTTCACAAACTCAGATTTCAGCTTCATTGGGCCAAATCCATCAATTTTACAATCGATATTGTGGTCACCTTCAACCAGACGGATGCTTTTCACTTTGGTTCCGATCTTCAGAGTTGAAGAGCTGCCTTTTACTTTTAGGTCTTTAACAACAGTTACCGCATCACCGTCAGCCAGTAAATTACCATTGGCATCACGCACCACCAGGCCTTCATCGGCTGCTGCAGAATCGCTATTTTCCGACCACTCATGACCACATTCTGGGCAATTTAATTTTTCCCCTTCCTGCCATGTATATTCAGAACTACACTTCGGACAGTTTGGTAAACCCATCACGCTAACCTCTTGAAATTAAAATTAATAAATATAAAAAAGTGACAAATAACAGGCTATTGTATTGATATTCACCTGTTCTACACATTTTATCACATTAAAGGATAGGTTTGTCATTGTCCCTATGCGGATAGCCAAGGAATAACGTAATGCTGTTCAGAATACGCATGACCTGAACGCCCAAAATCCCAGCCTTGGCTTCACGGAGCATACAGATGATCTGTTTTTACTTAACTGATGAGTGTCATTGACCCATGACAAGGCAGTCGGGGTGGCTCCACTTTATAATCAAGGCCATTTATTTTCTCAGTGGTATGAAAGTATGGCTTATCAACTTAACCTTAATTGGCCCGAGTTTTTAGAGAAATATTGGCAAAAACAGCCAGTTGTATTAAAAAATGCCTTCCCGAATTTTGTCGATCCGATTACGCCGGACGAGTTGGCGGGCTTAGCAATGGAAGCTGAGGTAGATAGCCGTCTGGTCAGCCATACAAATGGCCAGTGGCAGGCGAGTAATGGGCCATTTGAGCACTTTGATAATCTAGGTGAAACCAACTGGTCACTGTTGGCTCAGGCGGTTAACCACTGGCATGCCCCCTCTGCTGAATTAGTTCGGCCGTTTCGTGTGTTACCAGATTGGCGTTTAGACGATTTGATGATTTCCTTTTCTGTCCCTGGTGGCGGAGTTGGGCCGCA
This sequence comes from Yersinia sp. Marseille-Q5920, assembly GCF_946902935.1. Classification (NCBI taxonomy): domain Bacteria; kingdom Pseudomonadati; phylum Pseudomonadota; class Gammaproteobacteria; order Enterobacterales; family Yersiniaceae; genus Yersinia; species Yersinia sp. Marseille-Q5920. The sequence continues at coordinate 214,154 of NZ_CAMPQA010000005.1, forward strand.
TATTGATCAATATGATGTGTTCATTATCCAAGGGATGGGCAGCCGCCGTTGGCGGGTTGGCGATAAGCTACCGTTAAAGCAGTTTTGCCCACATCCGGCACTGCTGCATGTTGAGTCATTCACCCCCATTATTGATGAAGATTTAGCGCCGGGCGATATTTTATATATTCCACCGGGCTTCCCACACGATGGTTTCACTCACGAAACGGCGTTTAACTACTCGGTGGGTTTTCGCGGGCCAAATGGGCGGGATTTAATCAGCAGTTTTGCTGACTATGCGCTGGAAAACGATCTTGGTAATGAGCATTACAGCGACCCTGATTTAACCTGTCGAGAACATCCAGGCCGGGTTGAAGAATATGAACTCGACCGCCTGCGTGGGATGATGATCGAGATGATTAATCAACCAGAAGACTTTAAGCAATGGTTTGGCCGCTTTGCAACGACACCGCGCCATGAGTTGGACATTGCTCCGGCGGAGCCGCCTTACGAGCCGAAAGAGATTGTCGACGCCCTGACGGATGGTGAAGTCTTGACTCGCCTTAGTGGGCTGCGGGTTCTACAAGTGGGCGACAGTTTCTTTATCAATAGTGAGCGGTTGGAAATCTGTGACTCTACAGCCGCTGATGCGCTGTGTCGCTATACTATTCTCGGCAAGGAAGAGCTGGGTGAGGCACTCCGTAATCCGGCTTTCATTGCGGAGTTAACTGAGTTGGTTAATCAGGGATACTGGTTCTTCGACGAATAATTATATTTTTAATAGCGGTTTTCGAAAGCATATATTATGAGCCAATTCGGAAGCCGCACCCTACCTATGCCCGTTAGCGGGTATCCAGCCAGTCCCCGATAAATCATCAAAAACGCATGATTATTTAGAGCAAGATATTGCCTTGTTTATTAGGCTATTACCTTGATACGTGGCAGAATATAAAAAGTAATGATTCCCATTTCACCTGAGATGACAAATACATAAATATGGATCGCTCCCGTATACTCAAATTTCTATTACCTTACTTGTGGCCTAAAAATAACTCGAAACTCCGGTATTACCTGATTGCCGCCGTCATATTTATGGTGGTTTCTAAGGTCAGTACCACACTTGTGCCTCTTGCTTACAGGACGATGATCGACACATTAAGCAGTGAAAATGCCAAGATGATGGCTATCCCCATCACCTTAATAATTGCTTATGGGGTCGCGAGAGTTAGTGCCTCCCTATTCGAAGAATTGCGTAACGTGATGTTTGTGCACGTCAGCCAGAATGCGACTCGATTACTTGGTTTACGGGTATTTAAACAATTACATGAACTAAGTTTGCGTTTTCATCTGGACAGGCAAACCGGCGGGTTATCTTTATCTATTGAACGCGGTACACAAGCGGTTGCAACAGTGCTTTCCCGCATTTTGTTCTCTATATTCCCCATTTTATTTGAGATAACCCTGGTCTCTCTTATCATGTGGCATTTGCTAGATGGCTGGTTTGCTGTCGCCATTCTGGCGACAGTGGCATGCTATATCCTATTTACTGTTGTGGCGGTTAGTTGGCGAACCCGTTTTCGGCGTGAGCTAAATCAAGCTAATTCAGACGCTAACACCAAGTCTATCGACAGCCTGATAAATTATGAAACGGTAAAATATTTTGGTAATGAAGAGTTTGAAGCTGAGCGCTTTAATACTTCGCGCCAACTGTATGAATATGCTGCAATTAAAAATCAGTTCAGTTTTACGGCGTTAAGTCTCGGGCAGACGGCAATTATTTCCATCGGGTTGGTGGTGATGATGGCCATGGCGGCGCAAGGTATCACACAAGGCCGTATGAGCATTGGTGATTTTGTGTTGGTAAATGCTTACCTTCTTCAGCTGTACCAGCCGCTCAATTTCTTTGGGTTTATTTATTCTGAGATCAGACAAGCATTGATTGATATGGAGAATATGCTCGATTTGTTGATGGTGGAAAAAGAGATTACTGATCGCCCTGATGCGCCGGCTTTACATCTTACAAAGGGGGAAGTGCGGTTTGACTCAGTCAGTTTTGGTTATGATCCGCGTAGACCTATTCTGAATAAAGTGAGTTTCACTATCCCTGCGGGCAAAACAGTGGCGGTTGTTGGCGCATCGGGAGCCGGAAAATCAACACTATCTCGTCTATTATTCCGGTTTTATGATGTCACTGATGGCGCGATTTATATTGATGATCAAGATGTCCGCAATGTAACTCAAGCAAGTTTACGTGAGGCTATTGGCATCGTGCCGCAAGATACAGTGCTCTTCAATGACACGCTGCGTTATAACATTGCTTACGGCAGAACTTCTTCCAGCTTTGCAGAAATAGAACGCGCGGCGAAACTGGCCCATATTCATGATTTTATCATTAGTTTGCCAGATGGTTATGACACGCGAGTAGGGGAGCGTGGGCTTAAGTTATCAGGGGGTGAGAAACAGCGAGTGGCGATTGCGCGCACTATTCTTAAAAACCCAGCTATTTTGGTTTTTGATGAAGCGACCAGCGCGTTAGATACTCATACTGAGCGCGAAATTCAGGCCCACCTGCGCGAAGTTAGCCGCGACCATACTACTCTGGTCATTGCTCACCGCTTATCCACCATTATTGATGCCGATGAAATTATTGTGATGGAAGCGGGCTCAATAGTTGAACGTGGGCGGCATGAGGCGTTATTGCTGAAAAATGGCCAGTACGCGGCCATGTGGCAGAATCAATATCATGAAGAGGAGCAACTTGCACCATAGCTCTTTGTTTTTAAAGGCTATTTAAAAGAGTGCATAAAGATGAGTGTGCACTCTTTTCGCTGATATTGATTGATTTGTGGAACCAGTCGCCTGAAATGCTCTGAAGCGCAATGTATATCTAATGCCGCTTGGTCTGGCCATTCTTCGATAAAAATAAAGTTGCCGGGATCTTTATGATCGATAAATAAATCATAGGAAATACATAGTGGCTCAAGTTTTGTTCTTTCCACTAATTCTTTATAGAGTGGCGTGACATCACTGATGTGCTCAGGTTTTATAAAATCTTGTGCAATGACTTTTAACATAGGTCTAATAGCGCTAGGCTCCGGTAAAATGCGTGTAAGCGAATACTACCAGCGCAATCGCGATCATAATCATCGTCGTTTTTCTCATTTCAATTCTCGTTATAAATGATGAGTTTCAAGTTGGCTAGCCAAACGATAACGTAAATCCCGCTAAAAAACAGCTATCCGCGACAAAATATCCAGTTTCAGGGTAATGTCAGTAAAATCAATCAAGTCACACAGGGCGGGGCTCTTACAGGAGATGAATCCTGTTTAAGTTGATATTGATCTCATTTTTAATATAATTATTTGTGTTAACTTTCATGATGTGCATTGTCACATAAGGGGGATAATATGTCAGCACTTGAGAAACTCGTTTCAGCATATTGCCATACCAGCCTAGACTTTGTGGCATCCACGGTTGCTTTTATGGAAAACCAAAAAAAGAAAATAAATGTTGATGAAATTGAAGCGAAACTTTCGCCGGATGAATGCGATTTCTTCCAGGAGAGATTAGCTCATTACAGAGATATATACCGACCTCAGTGATCATGCGGCGGTTTTGTCCTGCATTCGACATTAAATAAGCCGCCTGATGGCGGCTTATTCTATTATAAAAATAGAATCTATGAAGATAGGGCGCTCTTATGCTTTCTTGGTAGCAAGAATGACACTTGATGCTCTAAATAATGCAGTGACTTCACTTCCTACCGATAGCGCCATTTCTTCCAGGCTTTCATTGGTGGCTGAACCGTCAACAATGGCATGGACTGTTCCAAATAACTGGTTTCGTGCAGAGGTAGACATCGTATTCCCTCATGGTCATGTCAAATTGACATCGTGCCAGACGAGATTCCAGCCCGACCCCCCATCTGACCAAATACACTTACAGGAGTACAGGCGTGATGCCCATGTGTCACAGAAAAAATGGATATGTGTTAGCGATGAAATAAATCAAAATGAGATAAAGCGCGACGTATATTTATTGAGTAATAAAATCCGTGATAACAGCACTGATGCAGCAAATACGGATAACAGCAGTGTGAACCTCAATGTGACATCCGATAAGTTATATGCGCTGGCGATGAAATAGAAAATTCCATCATGCAAAATATAAACCCCAATCATGGATGGGCTGATATAGGCTAATGTTTTCTTTATCCATTCATGTTTAGTGTCAAAGTTATCAAATATGACAAATAAGCATAAACTCAGTATTAAAACATGTAGGTTATCGAGGAAATAGCTGGCATTTACTGTTTTATAGACATACATCGACATAAAACTTTCATAGAAATACATGGAAACTGCTGTCGGGATAAGAAGAACTTTTGCTGCAAGACGTACTCTCGGCATTTTGGTTATTCTTTGGCAAACTTTGGAGCAAAGGAACCTGCCGGTCATATAATAGAAGATCCACGTCCATAATCTAAAGTATTGCGGAAAATCAATTAGGTAGGGTTTTTCACTGAATGCACTGATTAAATCGATAGAAACAGAAAATATAACCAAGCATGAGAGGGTTATGATTGCTGTTCTGTTACTTTTTAATATCTTAGAGATTATTGGGTTGATTAGATAAATAATAGCAATACTGAATAAAAGCCAACTTTGCAGGAAGTAACCCCGCTTGAAGCCATCTTCGTTGATAAAGTAGAAAAGCACGTTCCAGAAAATAATAATAGTTATTATAGATTTTAACTTTCTGAGTATATCTGCCTGATCTATCTCATCATTTGAGTCGATATAACCAATAATCATAAAGAAAAGTGGGGTTGCGATGATCGATAAAAAGTACAGAACGCCCATCACTTCTCCACCGAGAAAACACTGTTCAGTACAAGTTTTACTGGCAGAATAAAAGGTAACGGCAGAAAAACAGCTTAATGTTTTCAGCGCATGTAAACCGACGTTTCTCATAAAGTTGTTTGGCTTAAAATAAAGTTAAACGAGATATCCAGCTTCAGATAACGTAGGTATAGCATTAGAACCTTCCTGTTTAGGCTACTAATTTCTCACTATTTTTACATATAATCCCATTGCTGTCACGTCTGGTAGACTTAAAGCTAAATAAACAACTAAGAAATATTCTTTTTAGAAAAAGACGTTTCCTACACTCTCCGGTGTTGACATCCTATATATATCCTCGTTCCCTTATGGTTTACTGCAAAGTAAGGTGTGTTCTGGGCTATCTACATAATTTCTAATAGCTTTTATTTCATCACAAATAGATGTGAGTTAACAATTCATAGGGTGCTGAAGCACTAGCGGGTGTAGCCAATATGATAAGCTGTATGATCGTTGATAACGACAAATATCAAACGTTGGGTATGGTAACCATCGTAAAAAAGATATTTACATCGTTAGGGTTTAAAAAAGAGATTAAATTCTATCGTAAAGCATTTTATTCAGCAGATATCATTTTTATTGGAGTTGATGAGTTTAGTTTTTTTGATGCTCTAAAACGTCTGGATAAAGCGCCTTCAGAAGCAGATGTTTTTTTAATTTGTGATTCCCGATTGAATAGCTTTTTACAGGGTATCCCAAGGTTCAGTAATGTCACGATGATCTTCAGAGAAGACTCCATCGATACTGTTACCAACAAGATTTCAACTGTTTTTAAACGTAAGGTTCGCGGACTTAAAGAGAGTCTAACTGAGCGAAAATCCCCGAAAGTATTAAGTCAGCCATCGTCAGAGCGACAATATTTGACGCCTAATGAAAATATCGTATTGAAATTGTTCAATGAAGGATTTTCGGGCGGGGATATCGCCAGAATTTTGAAAAAGAGTGAGAAAACAGTTAGTGGGCAAAAACGGTCTGCCATGAAAAAGCTGGGTGCCCGTACTGATGTTGAGTTAATTAAAATGTTTATGTTCAAATAGTTAATATGAAAATGGACTGAATTTTGGTTGCTTTTTCCGTCGACACCAGAGAATACCAAAGGGATTTTCTTGTGCTAGCGGGCAGGGATGCCAGCTTCAAAACCCTGGGGAGCCCCCCAAACAGCCCCAAAGTTATTTGGGGCTGTTTATGGGTTGCGATGCCGCGTTATTTCAGTAAAAAACAGACTAAATACTCTTCAACTTGGCAATCGTACTGTCGATATCAACCTCATGCTCAGAGAATGTGTAGGTGGTATTTTGGAACGTAGTTATTGATAACATTTTCAATGGCACGGTTTTTTCTGAAATATCTTCTTCCTGCGGCCGAATTTTATTCATCAGTAAGTTGACTGAAAGGATGGTGTTGGCTTTATCGATCTCAGCCTGCGCAGGAACTTCTTTAGTAAAGGTATTGAATGATTTGATACTGGTGAGTTTGATTCTCTCATTAGCAATGAATATGTATTTGCTCTCAATGGCCACTTTCACTGCAAATGCGGATAACCCTTTAGTATTGGTTGTCGGCTCGAAAGTGACTTCCGCGCCTTTTTTGATCATCTCGGGATTAGCAACTTTAATAACGTGAAAATAACGGTTATCTCCGTTCTCATCGGTGATAAAACCAAAACCTTTATCTTCAAAAAAAGTTGTTATTCTACCGTTCATCATGCATCTCATATTAGCGTATCCAATGGGTAAGTATAATACAGGTGAATCGCTTTCAGATACAGTCTGGTACTTTCTTTGAGCCCTTTAGGCTGTGTTGTAAAAGAAAAAAATATGGATTTCTGTGCTAGTAATTGAGCAGAAAAGATGGCTTTTTCACTTTTTATCTAATTTTTGTGATCTCTACCGTGGACAAAAAACGGTTCTATTGCTGTACTGTATTGGACACACATTTTGTGTCCAACATTCACGTAAAGGTAAGTTTGATGTCTAAGATTAAAGGTAGCGTTAAGTGGTTCAATGAATCTAAAGGTTTTGGCTTCATTACCCCAGAAGATGGCAGTAAAGACGTTTTCGTTCATTTCTCAGCCATCGCTAGCAACGGTTTCAAAACTCTTGCTGAAGGCCAGCGTGTAGAATTTGAAATCACGAACGGTGCCAAAGGGCCATCTGCTGCTAATGTTATCGCTATCTAAGTAGCCAATATTTCTTAAAACCCGCCTCATTCTTATCAGGCGGGTTTTTTATTTCTAGCCCCGAGGGAATTAACTAAAAGAGATATGCCTTTAAGAAAGCGGCGGTGATCAATAGGCAAAAAATGACTGCCAGCCATTCGGTTCCTGTTTTAGGTAAACTAAACATGGGATTTATCCAGCACATCAGTCACCCCAGCGGTTAACTGTTCTTAACTAAATAATTATCCAGTCTGTAGATTAATAAAACATTAAGACTATGTAAAAAATAGTGCTGTCATGCCCGCGCTTATTGACCCGCAAAGTAATTAACTAATATGAAAGCCAGCATAGTCATAGCCAGTGAACCGGCCAGATTAAGTGCAACTGTACCAGCAGCCCACGCTAATTTCCCATCCTGAAGTAAATAGACAACTTCAACTGAAAAGGTTGAAAATGTCGTCAGGCCACCGCAGAAACCCGTGGTAATCAGTAATTTCCAAACGGGGTCAATGTGTGTGATTCGGGTGAATAGTGCTAATGTCAGGCCGATAATAAAAGCGCCAACCAAGTTTACAATAAGCGTACCCACGGGGATATTGGGTGAAAAACTGTTTAGCTTCATACTGACTAGCCAACGAGCGACGCTACCCACTCCACCACCAATAAATACTGCCAGTAATGTATTAAACATAAACACCTTTCTTTAGAGATGACACTATGCCGGTACTTTGCCGTTATTTAGCTTGCCAGTTCAATGCGGTTACGGCCATTGTCTTTTGCCAGATACAGCGCAGAGTCGGCGGCTTTTAGCCATTGCTGATAGTTAATCATATCGTGTCGGTAATCTGCGATACCAGCACTGACTCTAAGCTGTAAGGATGGAGCGTGGGTAAAAACTAAATCAGCCAGTTTTTCCTGAATTCGCATTAATACTTCCCGTGTTTGTTCTGCCGTAGTATTAGGCAAAATAGCACCGAACTCATCCCCACCGTAACGGCCAACAATGTCGATGGCCCGCAGCCCTAGCAATAATTCTTCGGCAAGAACAGTAATAGCTTCATCACCCACGGCATGACCAAAGGTATCATTAATCGATTTGAAGTTATCAATATCAAGTAAAATAAGTGTGGCACCCTGTTGGTAGCGTCGGCAACTATCAAATTGATTATGTAGTTGATGTTCCCAATGCCTGCGATTATAAAGCCCGGTTAATCCATCCCTAACACTAATACGCAATAACTCTTCTTTATTTTCGGCCAGGCGTTTTGCGGTTCGGTAGGTGACTAATCCAAGTAGGGAGGGGTAGATAATTATCATCGGTAGACAGGCATAGACCTGGAGTGGCGAGGTTTCAGGTTTAAAGGGTAAATTAAATATCCATGCAGTCAGTAAACTACAGGCAATCTGCAATGCAAGGCCTTTGCAAAAAACGTTTTTCCCGCCAGAAGCAATATTGTTCATGCTCATCATTGAAAGAATCACGACGGACGGCAGAGCATTGAATGACATTATTGCGACCCAGACACCACCCAGTGCTGAGTCTATTTTCATATTTATGATTTCTTGTTCAAACGGTTGTTCAGAGCGTGTAGCCAATAGGTATGAAATATGTGGCCAGACTAATCCATTAAGGGCGAGCATGAACCAAAGCCATAATGGAGCATTCTGGGTGTAGAGTACTGAGCCGACACAAAACATACCAACGCCTAAGCCAAATACGCGAGGTAAATAAGTCCTTTTAGCAAAACTTAACCCAGATCTGCGGGTGTTTATTCTACTTGAATAAGGCAATTGGCGATTCCCTCGTTGTTTCTGCTTTGGGGGGATGTTAACGGCAATGTCTCATCCGGAATGAGTCAAAATAAGTGAGAAAAGACTCTGAGTAAATCATAGTTCACTAACGAAATCTGTTACATATTACTCTTGTTTTAATCGGCAATTTATTCGTAAATAGCCCATGTTTTAATAAACAGTGCTAATCAAGAAGGTGCGTATGGAAGGTCTCAGTATTACCAAATTATTGGTAGTCGGCATATTAATTGTGTTGTTGTTTGGTACCAGCAAACTGCGCACACTGGGTGCTGACTTAGGTGCGGCCTTGAAAGGCTTTAAAAAAGCCATGGGCAATGATGATGCTCCGCCAGCCAACACGACCGCTGAGTCTAAAACAGCAACAGAAGCCAAACCGCCGATCGAGCATAAAGACTGATTATGCTTGCTTGGCTGCCATTTCGGTTGCTATAGAAGAATGATCATGAATTAGCCGGGGTCTTATCGGCAATTCTTCTGTGGTTGATAATGGAAACAGGCTGAAAATTAAAAACGGATCTCCAATGGAAATCCGTTTTTGATTATTTATTATTTAAGGTGTAATAAAATATTTCATCCAAATTAACCTGAGCATTTATTCAGGCCAATTTGCTTATTTTACTTCCAACCCTTTTGCTTGTAAGTCTGCATGGTAAGAGGAACGCACAAATGGGCCACAAGCTGCATGAGTGAAGCCCATTGCCATTGCTTCTGCTTTCATCTCATCAAACTCTGCCGGGCTGACATAGCGCTGTACCGGTAAATGGTGGCGGCTCGGCTGTAAATACTGCCCTAGTGTCAGCATAGTGACGCCGTGGCGGCGTAAATCATGCATCACTTCCACGATTTCGGCATTGGTCTCACCTAAGCCCACCATTAACCCAGACTTGGTAGGAATCTCTGGATGAGCTTCTTTGAAGCGCTCCAATAATTTAAGCGACCATTCATAGTTAGCCCCTGGGCGAACCTGACGATACACCCGAGGAACGTTTTCCAGGTTATGGTTAAACACATCCGGTGGAGTTACCGTCAAAATATCTAATGCGCGATCCATACGACCACGGAAATCAGGCACTAGCGTTTCTATTTTAATTGTTGGATTCTTGGCTCGAATTGCTGAGATGCAATCTGCAAAGTGCTGAGCACCACCATCACGCAAATCATCCCGGTCGACAGACGTGATAACGACATAGCGCAGACCCATATCTTTAATAGTCTGAGCCAGTTTTTCTGGCTCATTGGCATCCGGTGTGACCGGGCGGCCATGGGCAACGTCGCAGAATGGGCAACGGCGAGTACAAATTGCCCCGAGGATCATAAATGTCGCGGTACCGTGGTTAAAGCACTCCGACAGGTTAGGGCAGGAGGCCTCTTCGCAAACCGAGTGCAGACCATTTTTACGCATTGCAGCCTTGATACCCTGAATGCGGCTGGAGTCAGCAGGAAGCTTGATTTTCATCCACTCGGGTTTGCGTAGCAGCTCTTGGCGTTCGGTAACCACGGTTTTAATCGGGATTAACGCCATTTTATCTGCGTCGCGGTATTTGACGCCGCGTTCCATCTGAATCGGTTTACTCATAATCGTACAGGTTCCAGTTCTGAATCTCTCAATTTGAGATTTTTTATTAAATTCAACAGGATGTGGCGTTCGTTAAAAAATTTTTGAAAATTGTTTAAAAATTATATCATCTTTAGCCCGTCCCATTCAGCCCCCAATTTTGTAGGCGTTTGTAAATGGGATGCTATAGGGCGTTTGAATACCACATATTGACAGTTATTGAGCTATTGGGTACCAACAGGTAAATAGTCCGCCAATGCCCAGGATTGCTGTTCTGCCGGTGAATAGCCTAATTCACGGGTAAACTCGCGCACTAATATGGGTTGGATATCGGCAATAGTGGTACCCGTTTTTAGCGCACTGACCTGGGTCATTTGCATGCCGGCGTAACCACATGGATTGATGCGCTGGAATGGCTCCAAATCCATGGCAACATTGAGTGCCAGACCGTGAAATGAACAGCCTCGACGAATACGCAGGCCCAATGAGCAAATTTTTTGTTGGCCAACATACACACCGGGAGCATCCGGGCGAGCCCGTGAATTAATGTCAAAATGAGCCAGAGTCTCAATGACAGTATTCTCAATCGCGGTGACTAATTGCCGCACGCCCAATTTGGCGCGCTTGAGGTCAATCATGATATACATGACTTGCTGACCGGGGCCATGGTAGGTGACCTGACCCCCTCGGTCACTCTGGATAACCGGAATATCTCCGGGCACCAGAACATGTTCAGCTTTTCCTGCCTGACCCTGAGTAAAAACGTGTTGATGCTCAACCAGCCAGATTTCATCTGCGCTGCTATCGGTGCGAAACTCAGTGAAATTATGCATGGCTTGAGATACGGGGGCATAGGGTTGTAACCCTAGCTGGCGTAAAATGATCTTGTGTTGTTGCAAGCGAGGCATCATCTGGTTACAGAAATGGTGGCGTCAGTATACCAGCCCAGCAGTGAGGAGCCACTGTTTTGGCGATTGAAAGAGATAGTTTGGTGATTGAAAGAATAATTTAGAGATAAAAATAAGGCCCGAAAGCTGAGTCAGCAGTTCGGACCATAGGTGAAAAGGCAGTATTGGAATAGCGCTACAGCACCATTCTGACCAGTTCCAGGTTACCTAATTCTTCATACAGCGTTTCCACCTGATCAATATGGGTCGCTGTGATAGTGATGGAAACGGAGTGATAGTTGCCTTTGCTGCTCGGTTTTACTTCGGGGGTATAATCGCCCGGAGCATGGCGCTGTACCACTTCAACCACCTGGTTAACCAGTTGAGGTTCAGCAATGCCCATGACTTTGTAGGTAAAGGGGCAAGGGAACTCAAGCAGTTCATTCAGTTTAGTTTTCATGTGCGCTCCTGGGGTTGACGGACAGTTTGTTGTCGGAAAAATTATTGCCGGATAGGTATTAAGATAACAATAAAAATTTCCGACTATAAAATTATAACTCCCGCCGAGGCGGGAGTTTGACATTATTTATAATATGGGACTTATTTGTGGTTTTTCAAGCTAGGGCTTAGCCAAACCAGCGGTGGAACATGAGCTTGATGTAATCCACCATGCGGCTGAAGAAACCGCCTTCTTTAACTTCGTTCATCACCACCAGTGGGCGTTGATCGATGGTTTTACCATCTAACTGGAAGTTAATCATCCCGACAACTTGATTCTTCGCCAGTGGTGCATGAATTTCAGGGGTATTAAGTACATAGCTGGCTTTCAGATCTTTCATCCGGCCACGTGGGATTGTCAGGTAAACGTCTTTATCAACCCCTAATTGTACACGGTCGCTATCACCAAACCAGACCGGTTCAGAAGCAAATTCTTTACCGACTTTCAGTGGCGCTACGGTTTCAAAGAAACGGAAGCCCCAGGTCAGCAGTTTTTTGCTTTCAGTTTCACGGCCCTTAAAGGTATGGCCGCCTAACACCACCGAAATCAAACGCATCTGCCCATCGGTAGCCGAGGCTACCAGATTATAACCCGCCGCTTCGGTATGGCCGGTTTTGATGCCATCAACATTCAAGCTGGTATCCCACAACAAACCATTGCGGTTGGTCTGGCGGATATTATTGAAGGTAAATTCTTTTTCTTTATAAATGGCGTATTCATCCGGGACATCGCGGATCAGCGCCTGCCCGATCAATGCCATATCGCGTGCTGAGCTGTACTGCCCTTCAGCATCTAAACCGTGGACGGTTTTGAACTGGGTGTTTTGCAGGCCCAGCGCTTTAACATAGTTGTTCATCAGGTTTACGAATGAGTCTTGGCTACCGGCAACGTAATCGGCCATCGCGACACAGGCATCGTTACCTGATTGCAAGTTGATACCACGGGTCAGTTTAGATACCGGCACACGGTCGCCTGGTTTCAGGAACATCAACGAGGAGCCCTTGAACTCTGGGTTGCCAGTCGCCCAAGCATCTTTACCCACGGTAACCATATCTTCTGGCCCGATTTTACCTGCTTTGATTGCCTGCCCAATAACATAGCTGGTCATCATTTTTGTCAGGCTAGCCGGGTTGCGGCGCGTATCCGCATTCATTTCTGCTAATACTTTGCCGGAGTTGTAATCAATCAGAACGTAGGCTTCCGCGTCGATCTGTGGCACACCGGGGATCATGGTTTTTAAATTGACGTCATCAGCGTTTGCAGCAGAAGCTGCGCTCATAACAATGACAGTGCCGAGCATCAAGCTCTTGATAATGCGAGAAGTAGTTACATATTTCATGGTCAGGACAACAACATCCGTGGGAGTAAGTTAAAAAAGTGCTACATCATACCATAGCCTTCTTACTTGACGTTGCTGCCTTGCTGCAACGCCAATTAATTGGGTTATAAACGTATGTAGCGTTTATAATTTTAACCGTAACATCCTGTTTGGACTGAGAGTTACGGTTATTTTTAGTAGACGGGCCTTAAATTGCTACAAGGTATGTATGATTTAAGGTGCCGCAACCACAAATGACTGCTGCTGAGCTTCGCTCGACAGGCGTTGTTGCAGTTCAACGGCCTGCTGGCGGCTGCTGAATGGCCCAAGTTGAACGCGGTGTACGCTGCCATTGGCGGCCACTTTCCCCGGCACACCAAAACGTTGACTCAAACTTTGCTGCCAAGTTTGCGCCCGCTGCGCATCACTCAACGCACCGACTTGAACCACATAACCACCCGATGATGGTGTCGCGGCCTCTGATGAGGTCACCGGGCCGGGGTTGGCGACCACCGGCGGCTGTACAGGTTGTGAACTCACTGTCGTGGGTTCTGAACTTTCCAGCACGCCCGCCGGGACTGGCGTTGATGCACGCAGGAAGCCGCTGCTTTGTGGGGCCACTGGCTGGTTAGTATCTGCACCGGACAAATGACTATTATCAATAGGGCGGACAGGCGCACTGACTGCGGGAGCATCCTGCTGTATTGGTGTCCCCATTCCGCTGGAACCTAAATCTGGGCGGTTTGGCAATGCATAACTTTGTTTCGCGATAGTGGTGCCAACCATGCCGGGGCCAGATAATGAGCCATCCGGTGCCACATTGATAAAATCAATCTTCACTTTGGTATTATTTGAAATATTTAGGCGATCGGCTGCTGCTTTGGATAAATCGATCACCCGACCTGGCGTGTAAGGGCCGCGGTCGTTGACGCGAACCACAATCTGGCGACCATTGCTGATGTTGGTGACTCGCACATAGCTTGGGATAGGCAGAGTGGGATGGGCCGCTGTCAATGCGTTGGGATCAAAAGTTTCGCCAGTAGCCGTGGTGTTGCCATTAGCTTCTTCGCCATACCACGCCGCGAGGCCAACCTGACTGAAGTTTTGCGGGTCTTTGACAATGCTATAGGACTGGCCATTAACCTTATAATCCTGATTAAAACTAGGATTAAATGGCTCATAGCGTGGTTCTGCACCGCCGATTTCTTCCACCGGGCCGTTGTATGTCTGCTGCACTTGTTGCTGGGGTGCCGGAGGCTGACTGGTACATGCTGATAACAGCACGCCTGCGATGCCTATCCAAAGCCATTCCTTACGCATTGCTCACCTCTATAAATTCTTAGATAACATTTTTCGATGAGTATGTATCGACATCACGATACCAAACCCGGCCATCAGCACTATCAGCGCCGAGCCTCCATAGCTGACCAAAGGCAAAGGTACGCCAACCACAGGTAAAATTCCACTTACCATGCCGATGTTAACAAACACGTAGACAAAGAGTATCAGCATTAACCCCCCGACCATCACCCGGCCGAAGGTGGTTTGCGCGTGGGCCGCAATCACCAGGCCGCGCATAATAAGGCACAGATAAAGGGCTAATAACACCAGCACACCAATTAAGCCCAATTCTTCGGCTAACACGGCAAAGATAAAGTCTGTATGGCGCTCGGGTAAGAATTCCAACTGTGACTGAGTTCCGTGTAGCCAGCCTTTTCCTGATAACCCACCGGAACCAATAGCAATTTTAGACTGAATAATATGATAGCCAGCCCCAAGTGGGTCACTTTCCGGGTCGAGCAGCATCATCACGCGATCGCGCTGGTAGCCATGCATCAGGAAGAACCACAGGATAGGAATAAATGCGGCAACCAAAACCGCGGCAATCGCGATCAAGCGCCAGCTCATACCGGAAAGGAACAAAACGAATAACCCGGAGGCGGCGACCAGGATAGAGGTGCCAAGGTCGGGTTGCGCGGCGACTAATAAAGTCGGCATAAAGATTAAAATCAGTGCGATGCCGGTATTTTTCAATGAGGGCGGGCAGACGTCACGGTTCATAAAGCGGGCGACCATCAATGGAACCGCAATTTTCGCAATTTCAGAGGGTTGGAAGCGGATGAAACCCAAATCCAGCCAGCGCTGCGCCCCTTTACTGATTTGTCCAAATGCATCGACCAGCACCAGTAAAATGACACAAACGAAATAGAGATAGGGCGCCCAACTTTCGTAGACGCGGGGCGGTATCTGCGCCATCACCAGCATCACAACCAAGCCCATCGCAATTTGACCTACCTTGCGTTCCATCATGCCGATGTCTTGACCACTAGCGCTCCACATCACGAAGGCGCTATAAGCCAGCAGCGCCAATACGCAAATTAGAAACGGCAGGTCAATGTGCATTTTGTACCACAAAGAGCCTTTTTGTTGATTATCAGTCATGAGTTACCTTAATCCGCTTCAACTAATTTGCCTTCGCTAGTCTGCTTCAACTCCCGGAGGCAGAGGAGTTGCGTCCGGCAATTCAGTGTTGTTATCGCCCAACAATATATGGTCGAGAATTTGGCGAGTAATTGTCCCCACCGCAGGCCCGGCACCACCATTTTCTAAGATCATGGCGACAGAGACCGTCGGGTTTTCGTAGGGGGCATAGGCGACCATTAATTTATGGTCACGCAAATGCTCAGCCACTTTATGAGCATTGTAGGTTTCGTAACTGTAAACCTGCGCCGTACCGGATTTTACCGCAGCCTTATACGGCGTACCTTCAAAGAATTTACGGCCGGTTCCGTTAGGGCGATTGGCTACACCATACATGCCATCTTTGGCGATTTCCCAGTAACCGGAATGGATATCACCAATTTGGGTGGTATCTTCTTGTTTATAAGGCACTAAAACGCCATCAATACGGGTGCTTTGCAATAAATGCGGTGTTTTAACCGCACCATCATTAATCAGGGTCGTCAATGCTTTTGCCATCTGGATCGGGGTGGCAGTCCAATATCCCTGACCGATGCCCACGGGGATAGTATCCCCTTGATACCATGGCTTTTTATGGCGTTTTTGTTTCCATTCGCGAGTCGGCATCAGGCCAGCTCGTTCTTCGGATAAGTCGATACCGGTATATTCACCATAACCGAATTTGGTCATCCAGGAGGATAAGCGGTCAATCCCCATGTCATAAGCAACCTGATAGAAGAAGGTGTCGGCCGACTCTTCCAGCGCTTTGGTGACATTCAACCGGCCATGGCCCCATTTCTTCCAGTCGCGAAAACGTTTTTCTGAACCAGGGAGTTGCCACCAGCCGGGGTCAAACAGACTGGTGTTTTTGGTGATAACACCGGCACTGAGAGCCGAAACAGCAATATAGGGTTTTACCGTCGAAGCGGGCGGGTAAACACCTTGAGTGGCACGGTTTATCAGTGGGCGATTCGGGTCGTTCAATAGCCCCTGATAATCTTTATTGGAGATGCCATCGACAAACAGATTAGGGTCATAGCTGGGGTTGGATACCAAGGCTAAAATCCCACCGGTTCGCGGGTCGGTAACAACAACAGCTGCGCGGCTGCCACTCAACAATTGCTCAATATAGGTTTGCAGATGCAAATCAATCGTCAGATAAATATCTTTACCGGCCTGTGGTGGCTGCTCATGCAGTTGACGAATGACCCGGCCACGGTTATTCACTTCAACTTCTTCATAACCGGTTTTTCCGTGCAGCACAGACTCATAATAGCGTTCAATACCTAGCTTACCGATATCGTGCGTTGCTGCATAGTTAGCGAGAATTCCGTCTTTATCCAGACGTTCGACGTCTTTATCATTAATCTTGGAAACATAGCCAATGACATGTGTCAGTGCTGAACCATAAGGGTAGAAGCGGCGCTGATAGCCTTTGACTTCAATGCCGGGGAAGCGGAATTGATTAACGGCGAAGCGAGCGACTTGTACTTCGGAGAGTGGAGTTTTGACCGCAATTGAAGTAAATCGGCGTGAGCGCTTACGCTCTTTTTCAAAATTGGCGATATCCTCATCCGTCAGATCCACTACGGGGCGCAGTGCATTGAGGGTGGCGGGGAGGTCTTCAATTTTTTCCGGCATCAGCTCTAACTGATAAATTGTCCGGTTCATCGCCAGCGGGGTGCCGTTACGGTCAAATATCATGCCACGGCTTGGGGCGATGGGAACCAGCTTAATGCGGTTTTCATTGGAACGAGTGCGATAGTCTTCAAAACGGACTATCTGCAAATTGTATAGGTTTGCGACCAATATTCCGCTAAGCAGCAGGATACCGAGAAAGGCCACCAGGGCACGACGGACAAACAAGGCTGATTCAGCCGAATAGTCGCGAAAAGGATTAAGTTCTTTTTTCATCCTGCTACTGGCTTCACTCTATTCAGGGTTATCATTTCACTCAGATTCATCGCCCACCTATTCCCGGTGATAAGGGTGATTGGTCGTAATACTCCAGGCGCGATAGAGGCTCTCGGCAACTAAAACACGGACTAAAGGATGAGGTAGCGTCAGCGGAGAGAGCGACCAGCTCTGCTCGGCGGCGGCTTTACAGGCTGGGGCTAACCCCTCCGGCCCGCCAATCAGCAAACTGACATCTCGGCCATCTTGCTTCCAGCGCTCTAATTGTTGAGCCAATTGTGGGGTTTCCCAGGGGGTCCCTGGGATATCCAGCGTGACAATACGGTTGTTTTTCCCAACCGCCGCCAGCATTAGCTCGCCTTCTTTTTCCAAAATGCGTTTGATATCCGCATTTTTACCCCGTTTACCTGCGGGTATCTCTACCAGCTCGAAGGGCATATCTTTGGGAAAGCGGCGCAGGTAATCGATAAAACCTGTCTGCACCCAGTCTGGCATTTTTGTACCGACGGCTACCAGTTGCAGTTTCACCGCTTAGCTCCAGAGTTTTTCCAGTTCGTAAATACGGCGACTTTCTTCTTGCATCACATGCACAATGACTTCGCCTAAGTCGACGACGACCCAGTCAGAGACACCCTGACCTTCGATACCAAAAGGTATCATGCCAGCCGCGCGCGATTCCTGAACCAGGTTATCTGCCAGTGCCATAACATGGCGAGTGGACGTACCGGTACAAATAATCATGAAATCAGTGATGCTGGACTTACCCTGAACATCCAGAGTGATAATGTCTTGGCCTTTTAAATCATCGAGCTTGTCGATAACAAATTCTTGGAGCGCTTTACCTTGCAAAGGTTCCCCCTCGGGTGATTTCTGTCTATACCCTTCGTACTTGAAGTAGCAGGGGTGTTAGCTACACTTTCTCACCCGAGTCACTTACTCATGTAAGCTCTTCGGGATTCGTGCGCTGGCTGCCTACCTGCAACGTCAAGTTCTTTGGGTATATAACGTTCTTAAGTATTGTTTGCAGGAGATCCCGCGAACAGTTACCGGTATGAACAGTTAGAATGTAACGTTTTTTCAGCGAATACCTGAAATTTAGCGGCGGAGTATAACATGGGTAAATGCATCGCGATATAAACCCTCAGCCACGAACCGCCTTCATACTTGAAGCCGCAGGAGTGTTCGCTACGTTCACTCACCTGAATCACTTACCTGAGTAAGCTCATCGGGGCTAATGAGCCTCATCCTTGAGGCTCACCCTACGGGCTAGCATAAATGCTGTTCAAATCGGTTCAGACCGATTTGTCATTCTCTTGCTGCCTACCTGCAACTTCAATTTTTTTGGCGATACAAACCTTGTAACTCAATATATCGCTGTACTGCACGAGGCAGTAAGTCATCGCAACTTTCGCCATTATGACGCCGATGGCGAATATCGGTAGCAGAAATGTTCAATAAAGGTGTGTCTGCCAGATAGATTGCCCCATGGGGCCGCAGGCTTAACGCCTCTGGTTCAAAGACACGATGGGCATCAAGCCATTGCTGTAATTCAGGTGTTTCCAGTGTTTGCGAGTAGCCAGGGCGAGCGCAAACCAACAAGTGACACACATCTAGCAATGATTGCCAGCGATGCCATTTATGCAGCGACAGTAATGAGTCTTGCCCAATAATAAACGCTAAAGGCTGTGTAGCACCACGTTCTTTACGCAGTGCTTCCAGTGTATCAATGGTGAATGATGGGCTGTCGCGTAATAACTCGCGTGAATCAACGCTGAACAAAGGATTGTCGGCCACTGCCAGTTCGACCATTTTTAGCCGCTGTTGTGCATTGGCTTCAGGTTGCGGACGATGCGGAGGGACATGATTAGGCAACAAAATAATGTGTTGTAAACCGACTTGTTGAGCCAATGCTTCAACTGGCTTTAAATGACCATAATGAATGGGGTCAAAAGTCCCACCGAACAGGGCAAACAGCGTGCGAGTCGGGGATTTATTCGGCATCAAAAAAACTCTCAGGTAAATTTTTTCCACACATCAGCATAGATAGTGTTTCTAACTCCGGCCAGACTGACTGACCATAGTCCTGTTTCAGACGGACTTCTATCTGTGCTAATAAATGCACAGCTTGTTGCAGTTGTTGCATGGAAAGGCGCTGTAGTGCTTGAGTCATCATCGGACGGCGATTTTGCCACACTTTGAATTGGTCAAATAAAGTTCTCAGTGGCACTTGTCCCATTCGGCGCTTTAGCGTTAACAACTGTAATAATTCGCGCTGAAGTGTGCGCAGTAAGATAACTGGCTCACTGTCTTCCTGCTGCAATTGTTGCAGAATATGCCAGGCGCGTTTGCTTTTCCCTGCCAGTAAGGCATCAAGCCAGTGATACGGGGTGAAATGTGCGGCGTCGTTGACGGCTTGCTCTACTTTGGGCAGTGTTAGTTTGCCGTCAGGGTAAAGCAAGGAGAGCCGTTCCAATGCTTGTGATAACGCCAGCAAGTTACCTTCATAGCAGTAGCAAAGCAGTTGAACGGCGGCATCATCTACCTCTAGATTCAGACTCTTAGCGCGAATACTTACCCAGCGTGGAAGCTGCGCTTGTTCTGGTGTTTGGCAACTGACAAAAACACCATTCTGGCTGAGGGCCTTAAACCAAGCGCTGTTTTCTTGCGCCTTAGTCAGCTTGTTTGCCCGCAATATCAGCAAGATATCAGGGTGCAGCAAGCCAGATAATTTAACTAACTGTTCATTCATTGGCGCGGTCAATCCGCTGTCCGGGAAACTCAATAGAAGAGTTTGGCGGCTGGCAAATAAACTCAGTGCCTGACAAAGACTAAAAATATTGTCCCATTCAGTGTGAGCATCCAGCGCGAAACTGAAATGCTCGGTGAAATCATGGGATATTGCTACACGGCGAATATGGTCTTGGCTTTCCTGTAACAATAAGGGTTCGTTACCACATAACAGATAACAAGCACGCAGCCCCTCATGGAGCTGCGCGACAAGTTGTTCAGGATAGACTCGGATCATTGGGCCGGGGTACTGACAGCAGGTTTGCCAATATTGATTTCTTCGACAACAGCCGTTTTAGCGGCACCAGGAGCAGTATTACCTTTCGTTAGTGCATCGCCATTTTCCCGCGCATTTTGCACTTCAGCAGCATGCACAACCAAAAGCTTACGCACTAACTGTTGAGCCGCCTGATCACGCATTTCCTGACGTAAAACATCGGCTTCCGCCGCTTTCGCCAGTGCTGTTAGCGGGTTATCGAAGAAAGTACGGAAGACATTGACCTGTATTGGGTAAATATCATGACCTGGAATCAGAACTTGCGCCTGTACATGCAAGACTAACTGATACTCCGCCGTCACACCGTTACGGAAGACTGACACTGTATTCTGACTCTGGGATGAGCCAATAATCCGTAGTATCGGTAGGTCCTTACGCATCGGGTCATCAACAATAGTGACGTTACTTAAACGCAATTGTTGGCGTATCGCACGAGTTAACGGGCCATAAGGATCGCTACTTTCCAGCAACAGTTTTTGTAGCTCAGGTGGCACCTGAGTGGTGCCTCGCAAATTAAAGCCACAGCCAGCGGTGACTAGCACCGCCAACCCCAGCAACAGCGTCAGAATACGATGTCGCACAACTCCTCCTTGTCTTAACCTACAACCAGGTTAAGCAGTTTGCCTGGGACATAGATGACTTTACGCACGGTAACGCCATCCAGGTATTTAGCCACCAAGTGCTCTTGACCAGCGCGCTCACGGACTTGCTGCTCAGTGGCATCGGCAGGCACAGTAATTCGGCCCCGCACTTTGCCATTAACCTGTATGACCACTAATTTAGAGTCTTCGACCATTGCTTGTTCATCTGCAATTGGCCATGGCGCGATATCAATATCACCTTCGCCACCCAGAGCTTGCCACAAGCTGAAGCAAACGTGAGGGGTGAATGGATATAGCATACGCACCACTGCCAGCAATGCTTCTTGCAACAGAGCGCGGTCTTGCTCAGTTTCCTGAGGTGCGCGGCCCAGCTTGTTCATCAACTCCATCACCGCAGCAATGGCGGTATTGAACGTTTGACGGCGGCCCACGTCATCAGTGACTTTGGCAATTGTTTTGTGCAACTCACGACGTAAAGATTTTTGTTCTTCCGTCAGGCTAGCGATATCCAGTGCGGCTACCGCCCCTTTAGTGGTGTGGTCAAACACCAAGCGCCAGACGCGTTTCAGGAAGCGGTTAGCGCCTTCTACACCAGATTCCTGCCACTCCAGCGTCATTTCTGCTGGTGAAGCAAACATCATAAACAGGCGCACGGTGTCGGCACCGTATTTTTCTACCATGATTTGTGGGTCGATACCGTTATTTTTCGATTTCGACATTTTGCTCATACCGGCATAAACCAGTTCATGGCCTTCGGCATCCGCTGCTTTAACAATGCGGCCTTTGTCATCACGCTCAACAATGGCATCAGCCGGAGAAACCCAAATGCGCTCACCGCTAGTGCCGGTGTAGTAGAAGGCATCCGCCAGCACCATACCCTGACACAACAGGCGCTTGGCGGGTTCATCTGAATTCACCAGACCGGCATCACGCAGCAGTTTGTGGAAGAAGCGGAAATACATCAGGTGCATGATGGCATGCTCAATCCCGCCGATGTATTGATCGACTGGCAGCCAGTAGTTAGCCGCCGCCGGATCCAGCATCCCTTCATCATATTGTGGGCAGGTGTAGCGCGCGTAATACCAGGAAGATTCCATAAAGGTATCGAAAGTATCGGTTTCACGCAGGCCAGGCATACCATTGACGGTGGTTTTAGCCCACTCAGGATCGGCCTTGATCGGGCTGGTAATACCATCCATGACGACATCTTCCGGCAGGATGACCGGCAGTTGATCTTCAGGTGTTGGCACTACAGTGCCGTCTTCCAGTGTTACCATCGGGATAGGCGCGCCCCAATAGCGTTGACGGGAAACACCCCAATCACGCAGACGGTAATTGACTTTGCGCTGACCGACACCCAGTGCGACCAGTTTGTCGGCGATAGCATTGAAACCATCTTCGTAATTCAGACCATCAAACTCACCCGAGTTAAACAGGGTGCCTTTTTCGGTCATCGCTTCCTGACTCAAGTCTGGCTCACTGCCGTCAGCCGCCAAAATGACCGGCTTGATTGGCAGGTTATATTTGGTCGCAAATTCCCAGTCACGAGCATCGTGGCCTGGAACCGCCATGACTGCACCGGTGCCGTAATCCATCAAGACAAAGTTAGCCGCCCAGATAGGCAGTTTTTCACCCGTCAGTGGATGGATGGCATACAGGCCGGTTGCCATGCCTTTTTTCTCCATCGTGGCCATTTCAGCTTCGGCAACTTTGGTGTTACGGCATTCAGCAACAAAATCAGCCAGTGCCGGGTTGGTGACCGCGGCTTGCAATGACAATGGATGGCCCGCAGCAACCGCCAGGTAGGTCACACCCATAAAGGTGTCTGGGCGAGTGGTGTAGACGGAGAATTTCTCTTCGCTGTCGGCGACATCGAAAACGATATCAACCCCTTCAGAGCGGCCAATCCAGTTACGTTGCATGGTCTTAACTTGTTCTGGCCAGCTTTCCAGCGTGTCCAGGTCATTAAGCAATTGGTCAGCGTAATCAGTGATTTTAATAAACCACTGTGGAATTTCTTTGCGTTCAACTTTGGTATCACAGCGCCAGCAGCAGCCGTCGATCACTTGCTCGTTAGCCAGAACAGTTAAGTCGTGTGGACACCAGTTAACCGCCGAGGTCTTTTTGTAGACCATGCCTTTTTCATACAACTTGGTGAAGAACCACTGTTCCCAACGGTAATAATCAGGTTTACAGGTGGCAATCTCGCGATCCCAGTCATAACCGAAGCCCAGTAATTTTAACTGGTTCTTCATATATTCGATGTTGTCGTAAGTCCAAGGGGCAGGTGCGGTGTTGTTTTTGACCGCCGCGCCTTCAGCTGGCAGGCCAAATGCATCCCAACCGATAGGCTGTAACACGTTTTTGCCCAGCATGCGCTGGTAACGGGAGATAACATCACCAATGGTGTAGTTACGAACGTGCCCCATATGTAGGCGCCCTGACGGATACGGCAGCATGGATAGGCAGTAATATTTTTCTTTGCTGGTATCTTCAGTGACTTTAAAAATTTGCTTCTCTTGCCAGTGAAGCTGAACTTGCGTTTCGATATCTTCTGGGCGGTATTGCTCTTGCATGGCGGCCGGTGGTCCTATAGTGAAAAACAGCTACGCCTGTAGCATCATCTGTTTCATATCATAAAGAGAGATCCGC
Organism: Yersinia sp. Marseille-Q5920; assembly: GCF_946902935.1. Taxonomy (NCBI): domain Bacteria; kingdom Pseudomonadati; phylum Pseudomonadota; class Gammaproteobacteria; order Enterobacterales; family Yersiniaceae; genus Yersinia; species Yersinia sp. Marseille-Q5920. The sequence goes on from NZ_CAMPQA010000005.1 coordinate 237,955, forward strand.
ATAGCATAGCTGATAAGCGGCAGCGGCAACAACACTCTGCATCCTACAGGAGGCATTTTCTGCGCAGTGAATGGCAGAAATCATCAAAGTGACGCGAGAACAACCTGATGATGACGTGACTTCAGTCATTTACGACTAAAATTATTAACGTTAGCTTTAATATCAGAGTAAGTACCCGCAGATAACAGGAGCGAAGTAAGCAAAACAGGCACTTTATCCCTATTTCTTTGTCACAACTTTTGCTTTATCACAATTTGCTTTATCACAACCGTGGATCGAGGAGACTGTATGAACAAGGTAGCTCAATATTATCGTGAGTTGGTGGCATCACTGACTGAACGCTTGAAAAATGGTGAACGTGATATCGACAAGCTGGTGGACAGCGCTGAGCAGCGGCTAGATGTGTTAGAAGACTTAACTCGCAGTGAAGTCGAGCAAATTATTCAGGCGGTGCGGCGAGATCTGGAGGAATTTGCTCGTAGCTATGAAGAGAGTAAGGATGAATTTACTGATAGCGTATTTATGCGAGTTATTAAAGAAAGTTTATGGCAGGAGCTGGCTGATATCACCGACAAAACACAGTTGGAGTGGCGTGAGGTGTTCAAAGATGTCAGCCACCATGGGGTTTATCACAGTGGCGAGGTGGTCGGGCTGGGGAACCTGGTCTGTGAAAAATGCCATTATCACCTGGCTTTCTATACCCCAGAAGTGTTGCCGCTTTGCCCTAAATGTGGTCATGACCAATTTAATCGCCGGCCTTTCCAGCCCTAAAGCTGATTTAGGCTAAAAGAGACACTCCGCGCTGGCGGAGTGTCAAAAGCTTATTTGCCGTAGCGGGCAATACGTTCGACCAGTAAATCAATAAATCCTTTTCGATCAATGCCCATCAGAACTTCTGCATTAGGTTTATTGTCAGTGAGTTGGTAATAATCAACCACTGTCATCCCTTGGGTATATTCACCACGGGTTTCGATACCGACCCAACGTTCAATACTGGTGAATAATTCCGGTGCCAATAACCAGGCGATGGTGCAAGGATCATGCAATGGCGCACCTTGAAAACCCCAGCGCTCTTGTCGGTGATACAACATAAAGAAATCCAATAAGTCCGCAACTACCTCGGCGATTGGATTATTCAACTGACGAATTCTGTCAATGTCCTCATCCATCACTTGTGCTTGATGAGTGACATCCAACCCCGCCATGGTAATGGGGATTCCCGATTTAAAGACACGATCAGCTGCTTCGGGGTCAACAAAAATGTTAAATTCAGCCGCAGGCGTCCAGTTTCCTAACATCACCGCCCCGCCCATGATAACGATGCGGTCTATTTTGGCCGCCAGAGCACCATGGCCGGCCAGTAACAAAGCGACGTTAGTCAGAGGGCCGGTTGCCACCAAGGTCACGGGGTGAGGGCTGTCACGCAATATTCTCGCCATTAGTTCCACGGCATTTTCAGCTTGTGGCGCGAAGCCCGGATCAGGTAGCGATGGGCCATCTAAACCACTTTCACCGTGAACATTGTTAGCGATAATCAGTTCGCGCAGTAGCGGCTTCAATGCCCCCCCAGCCACCGGAATATCCTGGCGCTCAAGTAATGTCAAAATCCGCAGCGCATTGCGCAAAGTCTTATCGGGGGTTTGGTTGCCAGCACAGGTGGTCACGGCTTGTACATTCAGTTCGGGGGAGGTCAGAGCCAAAATCAGCGCAATAGCATCGTCATGGCCGGGATCGCAATCAATGATAATAGAGCGGGACATCACTTTTCCTCTTTTAGTGGCAGCATTCTTTGGAGGATGCGCACAATAAAATGGATAAGCAATCTCGGCGGGTGTAAAAAGAGAACCAGAGCAAATTTCCTCCCCCACCGGCGCAGGGGAGGAGGGCGGTTAATGCAGGATTTTCGCCAGGAAGTCTTTGGCACGGTCAGATTTAGGATTGTTAAAGAAATCATCTTTGTTACTGTCTTCGACGATTTTCCCTTCATCCATGAAAATAACCCGGTTAGCGACTTTACGGGCGAAGCCCATTTCGTGGGTCACTACCATCATGGTCATGCCCTCTAGCGCCAGTTTGACCATTACATCCAGCACCTCGTTGATCATTTCTGGGTCAAGGGCTGAAGTCGGTTCGTCAAACAACATGGCGATAGGGTCCATACACAGTGCGCGGGCAATCGCCACACGCTGTTGCTGGCCACCAGATAACTGAGAGGGGAATTTATCTGCGTGGGTGGTAAGACCGACACGCTCTAACAATTTTAGCCCTTTTTCCCGCGCTTCTGTTTTATCGCGTTTGAGCACTTTGACTTGTGCCAGTGTCAGGTTTTCAATGATAGACAAGTGTGGGAACAGTTCAAAATGCTGGAACACCATGCCGACTTTGGAGCGTAATTGCGCCAAGTTGGTGCCCTTATCATTCACAGCAATACCATTTACTGTAATGTTTCCTTTTTGAATTGGTTCCAGCCCATTAACAGTTTTGATTAAGGTCGATTTACCTGAGCCAGAAGGGCCGCAGACCACCACGACCTCGCCTTTTTTTACTTCGGTGGTGCAGTCAGCCAGCACCTGAAAGTGGCCGTACCACTTAGAAACATTTTTCAGGGAAATCATCAAACAGTCCTTTTCTTCAAATAGTTAACCAGCATCGACGCGGAAAAACTGATAACGAAATACACCAAACCGGCAAACAGCACCATTTCGACCTGAGTCCCGTCCCGCTCGCCAATAGTGGTCGCGGTGCGGAAGAAATCCGCCAGACTAAGGACATATACCAGCGATGTATCCTGAAATAATACAATCCCTTGGGTTAACAGCAATGGCACCATGGCGCGGAAAGCCTGGGGCAGAATAACCAGTCTCATTGACTGACCTTGGGTCATGCCCAACGCCAGAGCTGCAGAGGATTGCCCACGAGAGATGCTTTGGATCCCGGCACGGATAATTTCTGAGTAATAAGCCGCTTCAAATAATGAAAAGGCTACCATGGCAGAGATTAAGCGAATATCAGTTTTTGGTGATAAGCCCAGCACATTTTGTAATAAGCTCGGAACCACCAGATAAAACCACAGCAGCACCATCACCAAAGGAATAGAGCGGAACACGTTGACATAGGCGGTGGCAAACCAACGGATGGCTTTAATCGGCGACAGCCGCATCACGGCCAGAATCGTGCCCCAGATAATCCCAAAGACAATGGCGATAAGGGTTATTTTGGCGGTAACGGCCAAACCTTGCAGCAGATATGGCAGGCTGGGGGCGATGGAACTCCAATCAAATTCGTACATTATTTACTCCCCAGATTGCCGGGCAACTGCACTTTCTTTTCAACTAATCGCATCAACAACATAATGATAGCGTTGATCAATACATAACCAAGGGTGATGGCAGTAAACGACTCATAGGCGTGAGCTGAGTAATCCAGCAATTTCCCTGCTTGTGCCGCCATATCCACCAGCCCGATTGTTGATGCAATCGCTGAGTTTTTAACCAAATTGAGCATTTCTGAGGTCATCGGGGGAATAATGACCCGATAGGCATTGGGCAATAAAACATAGCGGTAAGTTTGCGGCAGAGTTAACCCCATCGCCAAACCCGCCGCTTTTTGACCTCGAGGCAGTGATTGAATCCCGGCACGTACCTGTTCACAAACACGAGCGGCGGTAAATAAACCCAGACACATCATTGATGAAAGGAAGAACTGGATATTCGGATCTAACTCACTTTTGAACCACATGCCAAGATTGGTCGGTAAAAGCTCAGGGACCACCAGATACCAGGTAAAGAATTGCACAATAAGCGGCACATTACGGAACAGCTCGACGTAAGTGGCCCCTATGGTAGACAGAATGCGGTTGGGAACTGTTCTTAAAATCCCAAATAATGAACCTACGAAGAAAGCGATAACCCAAGCGCACAATGATAATGCGACAGTGACCTGAAAGCCGGACCAAATCCAGCCGAAATAGGTGGTATTACCGAAAGGGGCAGGTTGCAAGAAAATGCCCCAGTTCCAGTCTATTGACATAACAAACTCCCTTAAAAGGATGGATAAGCCACCCTGATGACTGATGATCCAATGCGTTGCGGCTTCCCGAGGGTTAACAAAAAAATGCGGAGTGGGGAACGGCCACCCCGCATTCATTTCCTGTATCCCATCGGTTCATCATCAATCTGTAGGGTAGGCATCGCCCACCCTGATTATTATTGTTAGTTCAATGCTTTATCGTTAGGGGCTTTGAACAGCACCTTCATTTCATCAGACAGTGAGAAATTCAGGTTAAGATTTTTAGGTGGAATTGGGTTTTTGAACCAGCGATCAAAGGACTTTTCAGCCACACCAGAGGTTTGTGCGGTGGCAATGGTTTCATCCAGCAGAGCTTTAAAGGCTGGGTCGTTTTTACGCAACATACAGCCGTAAGCTTCCTGAGATTGCGGAGTACCGACGATGTCCCATTGATCCGGTTTCTTGGCTTTTGCTCGCTCGCCAGCCAGCAAAGCATCATCCATCATAAAGGCCACTGCGCGGCCACTTTCCAAGGTACGGAAAGAGTCACCGTGGTCTTTGGCGCTGATGATGCGCATATTCATGTTGTCTTTTTCATTCAATTTATTGAGCAAGACTTCAGAGGTGGTGCCCGATGTCACGACCACAGGTTTTCCAGCTAACTCTTTGAAATCTTTGATTTCAGAACCTTTTTTGGTCAGTAAACGGGTACCGACAACAAAAATGGTGTTAGAAAATGCGGCTTGTTGCTGACGTTCGAGGTTATTCGTGGTGGAACCACACTCGAAATCAAAGGTTCCATTTTGCAGTAACGGAATGCGGTTCTGCGAAGTAATGGGGATGAGTTTCACTTGCAGGTCGGGTGCATTAAGTTTTTTCTTGATCGCATCGACGATCAAGTTGGAATAATCTTGTGAATAACCAACCACTTTCTGTTGATTATCATAATAAGAGAATGGAACGGAAGACTCACGGTGGCCGACCACGATAACGCCGTTATCTTTGATCTTCTTCAGTGTGTCAGCAGAAGCATCTGCCTTTACTGCTTCTTCTGCTTGGGCTACACCACTTGCCATCCCAGCTAACAGTAGCGCTAACGCCAATTTACGCATATGCATGGTCCAACTCCTTTAATGTTGTTTTTTACTTAATATTTTCTAACTCGATGTTGTGATACTTAAAATGTAGTCATGTTAAAAACAAGAAATACCCAAAAATCGTCTTATTTTTTGGTGCTTGCATAACCAAAGATATTTGTTGGTCAACCCGCTATTTTCATTGTTACTTGTATCAGATTATCTTTAAAAAATAGCAAATTGTTATGCAAATGATGAATAAATGTTTGTTTTTTGGGACGCAAATCGCACCAAATAGAGGCAGTAAAACAGTACCGCACTATTAGGGTGCGTGATGCGCCCCATAAATGTGCGGGCGAATAACCGCTATTTCTTCATTCGAAACTGACCTTCGCCGATTCACTGAGGGAATCCCCTTTGATGGCTGAATACAAGCTAGATATGAGGAAATAACTAACACTATTTGATTAGAAACAATGCAAGGTCTGTGCCAGTCGAGGGAAAGTTGTGCGGATAAATAGCCCTGTTTATCAGGGCTAAGAAATATTATCTGGGGGAGATGAGTTAATTAACCTGTAGCCAATCATGGAATACTATCAATTAGCTTAAGTATTGCCTCATTTTAACAGCAGGTTAGCTTAATTGATGACTAACTTAATTGATGATTATTGATAGCCAAATGAGCTTTAAAAACTTCCAGCGCGGTTGGAACGTTTTCTTTCTCTACATGTTTCTCTGGGTTCCACAAGTCAGCAAAGGTGATTGCGCGGCCACAGTGGATAAATACTTCATCGACTTCAATCACTAACACGCTGCGAGCGGGGTGGCCGTTTTGGCTAAAACGCTCACACAGTTGTGGGTCGATGGATATTTTTGCCCGGCCATTCACCCTGAAACCTTCAGTCCAACCGGGGATCAAGAACAAGATGCCGATAAATGGGTTATGCAGCAAATTACGAATACCATCCAGGCGGTTATTGCCCGCCCTGTCTGGCAACATCAGTGTTTTGCTATCCTGCACATGAATAAAACCCGCATCCCCGCCTTTGGGCGAACAGTCTATTCCATTAGCGCCCAGAGTCCCCAACACCGCGAAAGGTGCGGCGGCAATCAGCTTTTTGGCATAATCATCAATGTGATCTATTTGTTTTTTCAACACGTTCTGATTGGGCGAGGCGTAATGCTCACTTAATTGTGCTTCAGTCGTGAGGATATATTCAGGTTTCAATGACATAAGGCGCTCAGGTTACTTTGGTTTATTTTTGTCAGGGCGACAGCGGACAGCACGATATAACGTCAATGCCGCCAGTACCAAGGTGATAATCCACATTGGCCACGAGCCAAAGCGGGCATAAGGGGTCATGCCGATCGTTGGCGTGACTTTAACTTCCAGGACTTGCTGGGTGAACTGTGGAATTTGTGCCAAGACTTCACCGCTTGGGCCAACTGCCGCCGTAATACCATTATTGGTACTGCGCAACAGAGGGCGACCTAATTCGAGGGCGCGCATGCGTGCCATTTGGAAATGCTGCCATGGCCCGATAGAGTGACCAAACCATGCATCATTAGAGACCGTTAGCAAGAAGTTGGTATCCGGCCTGAAGTTATCTCGAACCTGTTGGCCCAAGACGATTTCATAACAAATAGCGGCAGTCAGGTTAAACCCGGCCACATTTAACTGTGGCTGCACATAATCGCCGCGGCTGAATGTCGACATAGGTAAATCAAACAGCGGCGCCAGTGGGCGCAGCAGGGACTCAAGCGGCACAAACTCACCAAAGGGTACCAAGTGGTGTTTGCTATAGCGATTACGGGTCGGATATTGGTAGGGTTCTTTATCGCCTAACACAATGATACTGTTGAAGAAGTGGTAACCATTACCCTCCGGCCGGCGCTGTGCATCTACAATCCCGGTGATCAAGCTGCTGTGATTGGCCCGCATTAGGTCATCAACCATCGTCAGGAAGCCGGTTTGATCAGTTTCAATATCAGGAATGGCAGATTCTGGCCAGATGATAATGGGAGCTTTACCCATAAATGGGCGGGTCTCATCCAGATAGACTTGCAGAGTCGATAGCAGGACTTTAGGGTCCCACTTCATTGACTGAGCAATATTACCTTGCACCATCGCCACATTAACCGCGCGTTCAGGTTCCGGTGTGAACCAATGTAATTGGCGCAGCGGCCACGGTAGTAATAACATGGCTACTGCAATAATTGCCGCAGTTATCCGGCGTTGATAACAGGCGTAAACCAGTAATCCGCTGATGGACATCAGCATGAAAGTGATGCCATCGACGCCAAGAATGGGGGCAATACCGCGTAGTGGGCCATTGATTTGGCTATAACCAAATTGTAGCCATGGGAAGCCAGTTAATACCCAACCGCGCAAGAATTCAGTCAACTGCCACACCACGGGGGCCGCAATCGCCAGTCTCCACCAAGTCGCCTTCGGGCATATGCGGGCTAATACACCGGCAAACAGCATGGTATAGAGCGAAAGATACGCCGCCAGCAATACCACCAGGAAGATATTGATGGCCGTCGGCATGCCGCCAAATTCAGAGATACTGACATAAACCCAGTTAACGCCAGTGCCAAACAGCCCCATACCCCAACAAAAGCCGATAAAAGCGGCTTGTTTGGTGCTGCGATTCAATGTCAGGCTGAGTAAACCAAACAGTGAAACAATGGCTGCGGGCCAACTATCAAATGGTGAATAGGCCAGCGTACCGCAGGCGCCAAAAAATAGCGCCAGTAGGGCGCGAACCCACTGGCGTTGACGGAGTGAAGCGATAGGCATCGAGGATTTATTCTTCCAGTTTTGGTTGCGGAGCATCATCCGGGATTTTCACATGAACCTGAATAATACGTCGGCTATCTGCCATGGCAACTTTAAATAAGTAACCTTCAATTTCAATGGTTTCACCGCGGGCAGGTAAATGACCAAACGCCTGCATCACCAAACCACCAATAGTGTCCACTTCATCGTCGCTGAAATGGGTGTTGAAGACTTCATTGAAATCTTCAATGGGTGTCAGCGCACGAATCGTGTATGTGTGCCGACTGAGTTGACGAACGTCTCTATCTTCTTCATCGTCATACTCATCTTCTATTTCGCCAACGATCAGCTCAAGAATATCTTCAATGGTCACCAGGCCTGAAACGCCACCAAACTCATCAATGACAATAGCCATATGATAGCGTTGGGAGCGGAACTCTTTCAGCATCCGATCGACACGCTTACTTTCCGGCACTACAACCGCCGTCCGTAAGACTTTATCAATACTGAATGGCTCGGAATCTGTGCGCATAAACGGCAGCAAATCCTTGGCCATTAGGATACCTTCGATGTGATCTTTATCTTCACTGATCACCGGAAAGCGGGAGTGAGCAGATTCAATAATCACATCCAGACACTCATCCAGCGTTTGATTACGCTTTAGTGTGACCATCTGAGAGCGGGGGATCATGATGTCCCGTACGCGCTGTTCGGCGATATCCATCACGCCTTCCAGCATGTCGCGGGTATCGGGATCGATCAAATCGTTTTGCTCAGAATCACGGATAAGCTCTACCAGATCACCACGGTTCTTAGGTTCGCCGTGGAATAACTGGTTAAGAATGAGAGTAAAGAACCCTTTCTTGGGACTGGGGCTATCATTGTTTTGTGAGTGGTCGTCGCTCATGGCGTTTTAGTTAAGTTTACCTATGTTATACCCTTCGCATTTGAAGCCGCAGGGGTGTTCGCTGCGCTCTTTCACCCAAATCACTTACTTGTGTAAGCTCATTGGGATTCGTTCGCTTGCGGCCTACCTGCAACGTCAATTTCTTTGGGTAAAAATTATATTATCGGCAGCGGTAAATTCACACCGCCGACAGCTTTTGTTCATACTTACCAGATAATTCATACTTATCAGATAATTTACACCTGATAGGGTGAATTTACTCGGGGTCTTTCTCTGAAATATACGGGTCTGGGTAGCCCAAACTTTGCATTATTTCAGTCTCAATCGACTCCATTTCTTCTGCTTCATCGTCAACGATGTGGTCATACCCTAGCAGATGGAGACTGCCGTGAACAACCATATGCGCCCAATGAGCCAGTAGTGCTTTCTCTTGCTCAACTGCTTCTTGTTCAACTACCTGACGGCAAATGATTAAATCACCGAGTAATGGCAGTTCAATCTCAGGTGGGGCCTCAAAGGGAAAAGACAAGACATTGGTCGATTTATCTTTACCGCGATAGGTCAGATTTAGCTCATGGCTTTCTGCTTCATCAACCACACGGATAGTGACTTCGGAGACTTCCTGAAATTGCGGCAATACAGCTTCCAACCAATGTTGAAAATCGGCTTCGGTCGGTAAACCCTGGCTATCGGCACAGGCAATTTGTAAATCGAGAATAACTTGGCTCACGGAGCCTCCTGCTCAGACGGGGTATGGGTTTCCCGCTTACGTTGTTCGGCAATCGCATCTTTACGTTTTTGTTCTGCGGCTTCCCAAGCTTCATAGGCAATGACGACGCGAGCGACAACTGGGTGGCGCACCACATCTTCGCTATGGAAGAAATTAAAGCTCAACTCCTCTACCTCTGATAACACTTCAATGGCATGGCTTAAGCCGGATTTCTGGTGGCGTGGCAAATCAGTTTGCGTAACATCACCGGTAATCACCGCTTTGGAGTTGAAGCCCATGCGGGTCAGGAACATTTTCATCTGTTCAACTGTCGTGTTTTGGCTTTCATCCAGAATGATAAACGCGTCATTCAGTGTGCGGCCGCGCATATACGCCAGCGGAGCCACTTCAATTACATTGCGCTCAATCAGTTTTTCAACGCGCTCAAAGCCCAGCATTTCAAACAGAGCATCATAGAGCGGGCGTAGATAAGGGTCGACTTTTTGGCTGAGATCACCGGGTAAAAAACCCAGCTTTTCACCGGCTTCAACCGCTGGGCGGGTCAGCAAAATACGCCGTACATTTTGGCGCTCCAAAGCATCGACAGCTGCAGCAACAGCCAGGTAGGTTTTACCGGTACCGGCAGGGCCAATCCCGAAAGTAATATCATGGTCGAGAATATTGGCGATGTATTGTGCCTGATTTGGTGTGCGAGGCTTAACCATCCCGCGTTTGGTGCGGATGGTCACGGCTTTCCCGTAATCCGGCACACTCTCAGCGGTTTGCTCTAATACCCGGCTTTCCTTCACCGCGAGGTGAATATCTTCTGGTGTGATATCTGGGATAACACCACGAATCGGAGCGGTATCGACATACAGATGGCGCAGGATATCTGCCGCTGCAACAACGCAGATATTCTTACCGACTAATTTGAAACGGTTATCACGACGATTAATTTCAATACCTAACCGGCGTTCCAACTGCTTGATATTGTCATCAAAAGGGCCGCACAAACTCAGCAGGCGCTGATTATCGGCGGGTTCCAGCAAGATTTCTTGTGTCACTACGTGCAAACTGTTTCTCTGAGTCACTGCGTTCCTCTGGGTCACTTAGGGCCGGTTTATTTGAAACTTGGCTGTAACTCCCATTGCTGGGGGATATCATTCACAAAAATTGGTTGTGTGATATCACGGCTATACGTCAATCATACATGTCATTTGTGAATTATTCATGGTGCACGGTACTGACGCAAGTTTACTTATGAATCCGTGCCTTCGACCCCTATTGAAATAGCGGCTCATGAATGGCGCAACTTAAAAAATCCGAATCTGCGCAGCGCGCCGCTAAAATAAAATAGGCACTGACAATGCAGTGCCTGCTGGTGCGTGCTGGCTCGAAAAATCGAAATCAGGGCTGATAAAGGCCGACACCTATCTCATTTTCTTTGCGGGTTCGGGCAATGACTGATTGCGGTGACTCATGAGTCCGCAGATCCATTTGGTCCTCAGTACGCACCAACATGCCGCGGAGTGAACTGGCATAAACATCAACAATTTCAACATCAACGAATTTGCCGATCATCTCAGGAGTGCCTTCAAAGTTGACCACCCGGTTATTTTCGGTGCGGCCTGCCAATTCCATGAGGTTTTTACGGGATGTGCCTTCCACCAAAATGCGCTGCACAGTGCCCACCATCTCGCGGCTAATTTCCATTGCTTGCTGAATAATGCGCTCTTGTAGGATGTGTAATCGCTGTTTTTTCTCCTCGTCAGAAACATCATCCGGGAGTTCTGCCGCAGGTGTGCCGGGGCGTGAGGAGTAAATAAAGCTGTAACTGGTGTCAAAACGAATATCCGCGACCAGCTTCATGGTTTGCTCAAAATCTTGCTGAGTTTCACCGGGGAAACCAATGATAAAATCAGAGCTAATCTGGATATCAGGACGCGCCTGACGCAATTTGCGGATAATCGCTTTGTATTCCAGCGCGGTATGCGCCCGTTTCATCATGGTCAAAATGCGGTCAGAGCCACTTTGTACTGGCAGATGTAGGAAACTCACCAGCTCGGGCGTATCTCGATAAACATCAATGATATCATCAGTAAATTCAATCGGATGGCTGGTGGTGAAACGCACTCTATCAATACCATCAATAGCGGCAACTAGCCGCAATAGCTCGGCAAAACTACAGATATCGCCGTCATAAGTGGCACCACGATAAGCATTTACATTCTGCCCGAGTAAATTCACTTCCCGCACGCCTTGAGCTGCTAACTGTGCGATTTCAAACAAGATATCGTCACTTGGTCGGCTGACTTCTTCACCTCGGGTGTATGGTACAACACAGAATGTGCAGTATTTATTGCAACCTTCCATGATGGAGACAAAGGCCGTAGGGCCATCAGCGCGCGGCTCCGGCAAACGGTCAAATTTTTCAATTTCTGGAAAACTGATATCCACCACTGGGCTATGAGTACCTTTTACGTGGTTAATCATTTCCGGCAAGCGGTGCAGAGTTTGTGGCCCAAAAATCACATCAACACAAGGGGCGCGCTGGCGCAGATGCTCACCTTCTTGTGATGCGACACAACCGCCCACACCGATAATGAGTTCCGGATTTTTTTCTTTTAGCAGTTTCCAGTGGCCTAGCAAGCTAAACACTTTTTCTTGGGCTTTTTCGCGAATGGAGCAAGTGTTGAGCAGCAATAAATCCGCTTCTTCCGGGATATCTGTCAACTGGTAACCATGGGTACTGGCCAGTAAATCAGCCATTTTAGATGAATCATATTCGTTCATCTGGCAGCCCCAAGTTTTGATGTGTAGTTTTTTTGTCATTGTCTATCTACCGCCAAGAATTCATCTTAAAAGTCACATCGCGTTCGGCGCAGTGCTCTGGGTTGTGTGCCGTCATAGAATAGTGGGTAGCACAAAGGCTCCATGATTATGGGGCTATTGTAGTCATTTGCAGTTGCGATGACCACCGCATAACGGCTTACTTATTCTGTGGAGTGATGAAAAATCCGGTACACTGCATGCAGACAAAATGCAGGTATTATTTTAACTTTGAAGAATAGCCAAAATGGATAAATCGCAACCAAATTATGATGTTGTGGTCGTGGGTGGCGGTATGGTTGGGGCTGCCGCCGCACTTGGGTTAGCACAAACTGGCTGGTCAGTGGCGTTACTGGAGCATGAGGCTCCGCTGCCATTTGAAGCTGAAAGTGCTCCGGATTTGCGAGTTTCTGCGATTGGATGCACGTCGGTGTCTTTGCTTAAACAGCTTGGGGCCTGGTCACCGGTGCAGCAGATGCGCTATGCGCCTTATCGCCGGCTGGAGACATGGGAACAGCCGGGTTCTCAAGTCGTCTTTGATGCGGCCTCGCTGTCTTTACCTGAATTAGGGTTTATGGTCGAGAACCGGGTTTTACAGTTAGCGCTGTGGCAACAGATGACAGAATGCCCCAATTTGACGTTACTGTGCCCATCACGGCTGCAAACGATGGTCAGAGTAGAAGACTACTGGAAAATCACCTTAGATGCGCAGCAAGAGATACAGAGCCATTTAGTGATAGGCGCGGATGGAGCCAATTCTTTGGTACGCCGTTTAGCTGGAATTGGCACCAGTGGTTGGCAATATCGGCAGTCTTGTATGTTAATTACCGTCGAGACCGATACTGCCCAGCAAGACACTACCTGGCAGCAGTTTTTCCCTTCTGGCCCAAGAGCATTCCTACCTTTGTTTGATAACTGGGCATCATTGGTTTGGTACGACAGCCCGCAGCGCATTCGGCAGCTTCAAATGATGCCGATGGCACAATTGAATCAAGAAATTACCGCAGCTTTTCCGTCCCGTCTGGGGGCCGTTAAGGCCATTGCTGCAGGTTCTTTCCCCTTGGTTCGCCGCCATGCGCAGCAATATGTGCAGCCGGGGTTAGTATTATTGGGCGATGCAGCTCATACCATTAATCCGTTGGCCGGGCAGGGGGTTAATTTGGGATATCGGGATGTGGATGCTTTGCTGGAGGTATTGAATCAGGCCCGCGAACAGGCTGAATCTTGGCACAGTGAGCCGGTGTTATTACGTTATCAGCGCCGTCGCCGTACCGATAATCTGATTATGCAAAGTGGGATGGATGTGTTTTACACTGCATTTAGTAATGATTTACCCGCCGTGAAATTTGCGCGGAATTTGGCACTGATGGCAGCTCAACGCGCCGGCAAACTTAAAGAGCACGCGTTGAAGTATGCATTAGGGTTGTAGATATTTTAATGAATTGTCGCCAGAAAAATTGTTTCCTGGCGATTGTGGGCGCAGTTTTCAACATTTTGTTGAAAAACAAAACTCAAATGCTGAAAAGCAAAACTCAAATTTTATCGCAGTGAAAAAACAAAATGCAGAAAAGCAAAAAGCCCGCCGAAGCGAGCTTTTCTAAATTTGGCTGGGGTACGAGGATTCGAACCTCGGAATGCTGGAATCAGAATCCAGTGCCTTACCGCTTGGCGATACCCCAAAAGATGGTGGCTACGACGGGAATCGAACCTGTGACCCCAGCATTATGAGTGCTGTGCTCTAACCAGCTGAGCTACGTAGCCATCTTAAAATCTTTAACCTTGAGAAATTGTATGGCTGGGATACCAGGATTCGAACCTGGGAATGCCAGGATCAAAACCTGGTGCCTTACCGCTTGGCGATATCCCAACTGAAATACAATTCTTTTACTGACTTAGTACAACTCGCGTCTAACAGTGTTTGTGTTTAACGACAAACCATTTCAGAGAAATGGCTGGGATACCAGGATTCGAACCTGGGAATGCCAGGATCAAAACCTGGTGCCTTACCGCTTGGCGATATCCCATCTACTGTGACAACCGATGAAAATGGTGCGGGAGGCGAGACTTGAACTCGCACACCTTGCGGCGCTAGAACCTAAATCTAGTGCGTCTACCAATTTCGCCACTCCCGCATACATAAAAAAAGATGGTGGCTACGACGGGAATCGAACCTGTGACCCCAGCATTATGAGTGCTGTGCTCTAACCAGCTGAGCTACGTAGCCATCTTTTTTCTGCACAACCTTCATCGGCGTTGCGGGGCGCATTATGCGTATATGGCCGAATTGCGTCAACTAATTTTTTCCCAAAAAAGCGCTGAAGGGGTTTGTTTGTTTGGCTTGTGAACAGTCTGGTGATTAAAGCAGCACTTATAGTGATTAATTGTTGAATTTGCCAACAAAAGACAAGGCCACCCGTGGGCGGCCTTGAAAGCAACATAGTCGAACAAGCAGAGTCACACCCCGCCATTGGGTTCAATTATTTATAGGCATCCTGATGCACACCTACAGCGCGCCCTGATGGGTCATCCATGCTTTTGAATGATTCATCCCACTCAATAGCTTTAGCTGATGAACATGCGACTGACGGGCCGCCAGGTACGCACTCAGCGGCGCTTGGTAGTGGGAATAACTCTTCAAAAATTTCGCGATACAAATAACCCTCTTTTGAAGACGGCGTATTGTATGGGAAACGGAAATGAGCAGTTTCCATCTGTTGATCAGTGACTTGCTCGGCTGCTTTCTCTTTTAATGTGTCAATCCAACTGTAACCCACACCATCGGAGAATTGTTCTTTCTGACGCCAGGCGACGCTATGTGGCAGATAGGATTCAAAACATTCACGCAGGACATGTTTTTCCATTTTCCCATTGCCGCACATTTTATCCTGCGGGTTAATCCGCATTGCGACATCAAGGAAGTTTTTATCCAGGAAAGGTACTCGGGCTTCAACACCCCAGGCAGACATGGCTTTGTTGGCACGGGCACAGTCATACATATGCAAGGCTAATAGTTTGCGCACAGTTTCTTCATGCAATTCTTTGGCGTTAGGTGCTTTGTGGAAATAGAGATAACCGCCAAAGACTTCATCAGAGCCTTCACCCGACAGCACCATTTTGATACCCATCGCCTTGATTTTACGTGACATCAAGTACATTGGTGTTGAGGCGCGGATGGTGGTGACATCATAGGTTTCAATGTGATAAATCACATCACGGATGGCATCCAGACCTTCCTGCACGGTGAAATGAATTTCATGGTGCACAGTCCCTAAATGGTTGGCAACTTCTTTTGCCGCACGCAAATCGGGCGAGCCAATCAGGCCAACAGCAAAGGAGTGCAGTTGTGGCCACCAAGCTTCACTGCGCTCATCGTCTTCGACACGGCGAGCGGCAAACTTTTTGGTGATGGCAGAAATCACAGAGGAATCCAGCCCACCGGACAGCAGCACGCCGTAAGGTACGTCAGACATCAAATGACTTTTTACCGCGTCTTCTAATGCGTTCGCCAGTTCAACTTTGTCAGTTACGTTGTTTTTGACATTATCGAAATCAAACCAGTCACGATGATAATATTCGCGAATTTCGCCATCCTGGCTCCACAGATAGCTCCCAGCAGGGAATTCTTTGATGGTGCGGCAAATCGGCACCAAGGCTTTCATTTCGGAAGCAACGAACATATTACCGTGTTCATCATGGCCCATATACAGCGGGATAATACCCAAATGATCACGGCCAATCAGATAGGCATCTTTTTCTGTATCGTATAAAACGAAAGCGAACATGCCTTGCAAATCATCAAGGAATTCAGGCCCTTTCTCCTGGTACAGTGCCAGAATAACTTCGCAGTCAGACCCGGTTTGGAATTCATAGCGGTCAGCGTATTGCTGGCGCAATGCTTGATGATTATAGATTTCACCATTGACTGCCAGAATGTGCGTGTGAGCAGCATTATACAGCGGCTGAGCACCTGTATTGACGTCAACAATAGATAAGCGTTCATGGGCGAGTATGGCTTTATCATTTGCCCACACACCAGACCAGTCTGGGCCGCGGTGGCGCATTAAACGTGACATTTCCAGCGCTTTTTTGCGTAATTCAATGGGGTCGGTTTTAAGGTCGAGGACCCCGAAAATAGAACACATAATAATCTCCCTAACTTTTCTGCTTTGGCGGTGAGGATGTTGAATTTTAGTCAGTCATCGCTGGAACTGTTTTCTCATACTTGCCTGTGATTGATGCAAGCTATGCCCAATGACGATGCATTCATCCGATTAGTTTGTAGAAAACATGCAAAAAATACGCCAATTTATGATGCTGCGGGGAAGTGCGCGCAGCTAACAACCCTGCAGCTTTAAGGACTAAGGGTATAAAAAGAAAATGCGCCAAAAGAGGGCGTAATGGCAAGAAACTTTGGTGCGTTGCACTAAAAAAGGGCGCAACTTGGAAAAGGATAGCGGCGAAAAGGGGAGTATGGCGGCCATGACCGCCAACTGAAATTAGATGATGTCAATTTCTGCAACGGAGGGGTAAACATAGCTTGGGCGGAATGGCATCGCTTCAATATCCGTTAATGTCGAGACACCGGATAGCACCAAAATAGTCTCAAGACCCGCCTGGAAGCCCGCCAAAATATCAGTACGCAGGTTATCCCCCACAATGACGGTGCTTTCTGAATGCGCCTGCATTTTATTCAGTGCAGCACGGATAATCCATGGGCTAGGTTTGCCGACATAAAATGGCTTACGGCCAGAAATTTTCTCGATAGGTGCACACAATGCGCCACAGGCCGGTGAAAAACCGTGACCATGGCTATCGGGGTTGGTGGCAATAAAACGCGCCCCATTGGCGACGAAATAGGCCGCTTTATGCATCATATCCCAGTTGTATGAGCGGGTTTCACCCACAATCACAAAATCAGGATTGATATCAGTAATGGTAAAACCTGCTTTATACAATTCGTGAACTAATGCGCCTTCACCCACCACATAGGCTTTTTTACCATCTTGACGGCGCAGAAAATCGGCCGTTGCCATTGCTGAGGTATAAAAAGCACTTTCCGGCACTTCCAGCCCCGCAGAATGAAAACGGTTAGCCAGATCCTGAGCCGTTTGTGAGGGATAGTTGGTCAAAATAACCAGCGGCATTCCGGCTTCTTGAATTCGGGCCAGAAATACATCAGCACCGGGTACTGGGTGATTATCATGCAACAACACACCATCGATATCGCAAATAACGCTTTTAATTGTCATTGTTTAAATTACTCTTTTAGCCGCAGCAATGAGCCACTATAACATGGCCGATGGTGAAGTTGACCCTGCCAAAGTCTTATCTATAAGGGATTAATTTTCTAACAAGCGTTGCAGTAATACGCCGTTCAACATGGCGCGCTTGGCCAAGGCAAAAGCCCCAATGGCTGATTGATGGTCAAGCTGAGAAGTGACCACGGGGAGATTTTGGCGGAAGTTTTTCAGCACTTGTGTATTTATGCAACCTTGAATGGCGGGGAGCAGGATTTTATGGGCTTCAATAATTTCCCCGGCAATCACGACTTTTTGCGGGTTAAACAAGTTGATCGCAATGGAGATGGCTTTCCCCAAGTAGCGGCCGACGTGTTCAATCACCTCACTTGCCAGCAAATCGCCTTTGTTCGCGGCCTTGCAGATGGCACTAATATGGCAATCATCCAAGGTTAACTTGCTCGGATAGCCCTGCGTGAGCAAGTGGCGTACGCGGTTTTCAATAGCCGCATTAGATGCCACGGTTTCCAGGCAACCAAAATTACCGCAATAGCAGCGCTCGCCAAGGGGATCAATTTGAATATGGCCTATCTCACCTACGTTGCCATTGCTGCCTAAAAATATTTGGCTGTTAACAATGATACCGGCGCCAGTACCGCGGTGCAGACGAACCAAAATGGAGTCTTCGCAGTCACGGGTTGCACCAAAATAGTGCTCAGCCAGTGCCAAACTACGAATATCGTGGCCGACGAAGCTGGTGACATTAAACCGATTTTGCAGATTTTCGACTAACGGCCAGTTGCTAATATTGATATGTGGCATATAGCGCACGATACCTTTGCTCGGCTCAACTAATCCGGGGAGAATGACGGCGATGGCGATCAGTTCACGTAATTTGCGCTGATAAGCTTCAATAAACTGACTGATTATATTAAATAATGCGTGTTCGAGAGTTTCTTGTGTGCGCTCAGGTAGGGGATAGTGCTCTTCACCCAGCGACTTACCGCTCATATCAAACAGTGTGATAGTGGCATCATGGCGGCCCAAACGGACAGCGATGGTATGGAATTGGCGATTTTCGGTCACGATAGAAATCGCCCGGCGACCACCGGTGGAGGCTTGCTGATCGACTTCTTTGATCAGCCCGCGCTCCAACAGTTGACGAGTAATTTTGGTGACACTGGCGGGAGCTAGCTGGCTGAGATCGGCAATTTGAATGCGCGAAATCGGGCCTTGCTGATCAATAAGCCGATAAACAACGGCGCCATTGAGTTGTTTCACAAGATCCACATTACCAATTTGTGACTGTACGCCGGTGCTCATCAATAAAATTACTCGCTTATTTTAAAACCTCGTTGCCGTTAACGATGGTTTTAGTGATTTTATAATCGCGGGTAAAGGCAGTCAGGTTGGCCACTTTGCCAGCTTCAATACTCCCTAACTGCTTATCCACGCCAATCGCGCGGGCCGCATAAAGTGTCGCCATGCGCAATGCTTCGTCCAGTGCAATGCCAACATGCTCAACACTATTTTGTACCGCTTCTATCATGGTCAGTGCTGAACCGCTTAGTGTGCCATTCTCATCCACACATAAACCATTG
This sequence comes from Yersinia sp. Marseille-Q5920, assembly GCF_946902935.1. NCBI lineage: Bacteria > Pseudomonadati > Pseudomonadota > Gammaproteobacteria > Enterobacterales > Yersiniaceae > Yersinia > Yersinia sp. Marseille-Q5920. Next base: position 257,104 of record NZ_CAMPQA010000005.1, read on the forward strand.
CGATAGTATATTGTTTTACCAGCAAAAATAAATTGATCAATTTCAGCACCCGCGCCAGCCGGAGCAGTTGCATCAGTGACCAGCACCAACTTTTCGCCTTTCAGCTTCTTCGCATTACGAATGTTGGCCCAATCTACATGTAACCCATCAGCAATGACGCCAGTGTACACTTCTGGCGTGTCGAAAATTGCCCCAATAAGGCCCGGTTCGCGCCCAGAGATGTAAGGCATTGCATTATAAAGATGCGTGGCAAAGCGGATACCGGCGGCAAAACCTTGACGAGCTTGCGGATATGTCGCATTTGAATGACCGGCAGAAACCAAAATACCGGCTTCTGTCAGCTGACGAATATATTTGGTGTCAACCATTTCTGGAGCCAAAGTCACTTTGGTAATGACATCAGCATTGGCACACAGATAATCAATCATTTCAGCGCTAGGTTTACGGATAAACGCCGGGTTATGAGTGCCTTTTTTCTGTGGGCTAATATAAGGCCCCTCCAGATGCAGGCCTAAAGCCTGATGCTGGTTTTTTTGCAGATATGCACGCATGACATCAATGCCGTGCTTCATATATTCATCACTGCAAGTAATCAGTGTTGGCAGGAAGCTGGTGCATCCTGACTTTTCATTCGCGCGCTGCATGATTTCCAGCGTCTTTTCGGAGATGGCCTCAAGCGAATCATTGAATTGCACACCACCACAGCCATTAAGCTGAACATCAATAAAACCGGGGGCCAGAATGGCACCACCTAAGTCGCGTACCTCAATGCCAGCCGGAAGTTCATCGGCAGGACAGATACGTTCGATCAATCCGTTAGCCACGACAACAGCGTGATTATCCAGTACTTCATGGCTGGTATAAATACGGCCGTGAGTTAAAGCGTACATCTTAGCCCCCTAATAATTTTTACAGATTCTTGATGTTTTCAGCTTCTAACTCGCTGAAATATTTTACAGTTTTAACCTTCAATTCCATCGTCGATGGTTCATCGCACACCACGATGGCTTTAGCATGCAGTTGCAGGCAACTGATGGTCCACATGTGGTTGATGCTGCCTTCGACTGCGGCTTGCAAGGCTTGCGCTTTACCGCGACCGGTCACCAGAATCATCACTTCTTCAGCATCTAACAATGTGCCTACACCGACGGTAAGTGCATATTTCGGCACGAGGTTTGCATCACCACCAAAGAAGCGTGAGTTCGCGATGCGAGTTTCTTCGGTCAGGGTTTTGATGCGGGTGCGAGAGGCTAAAGAAGAGGCCGGTTCATTAAAGGCAATGTGGCCATCAACACCCACGCCACCCATGAACAGGTTAATTTTGCCGTAAGACTTCATTTTTTCTTCGTAACGACGACATTCTTCATCGATATCAGGCGCGTTACCATTCAGCAGATTGATATTTTCAGCAGGGATATCGACATGATCAAAGAAGTTTGTGTGCATGAAGGTGTAGTAGCTTTCTGGGTGCGCTTGCGGCAACCCAACATATTCATCCATGTTGAAAGTGACCACATTCTTGAAGCTAACTTCGCCTGCTTTATACAGCGCAACCAAGTGCTTATACGCTTCCATCGGTGTGCCGCCAGTGGGCAGACCCAGTACAAATGGACGCTCGGCGGTTGGTTTAAATGCATTGATGCGGTTAACGATATAACGTGCGGCCCATTTACCAACTTCTGTGGTGTTTTTCAGTGGGATAAGTCTCATCTTGCACCTCTTTGATTACTAATAGTGGCTATACTCTACGCGGATTGAATCATTCAGATAAGCGTAACTCAGATTTTGACTCATGCGCTGGTACAATGCTTCGTTCATTTTTCGAATGATAAAATAAGTTTTGTGTCATGGCTAGTGCATTGGTGCTTTTTGACTGGTTTTTGGTGACATTTATCACAAAATAGGGGGTTTTAATTTGCGTTACGAAATAAATTTTTTACACTCCGCAATGAGTAATACGTGCCGTGAATAAATAGAAAGTGTGCCATGCGTTTTTCTAAAAGGTAGTGAGTCAAATAAATAAACTACTTAAAGGGTCCGATATCGGACGAATAGGGGGAAAGGTGAATATTCTTAGTTACTTGCAAAAAGTGGGTCGGGCTCTGATGGTCCCAGTGGCCACACTGCCTGCAGCCGCGATACTGATGGGTGTGGGCTACTGGATAGACCCGGTCAGCTGGGGTGGTGATAATGCGCTAGCGGCATTGTTTATCAAGTCCGGTGCCGCCATCATCGATAATATGTCCGTGCTGTTTGCCATTGGTGTGGCTTATGGTATGTCAAAAGATAAAGACGGTGCTGCTGCACTGACCGGCTTTGTAGGCTTCCTGGTATTGACGACTCTGTGTTCGCCAGCCGCGGTTTCGATGATTCAAAAGATTCCGGTTGATCAGGTTCCTGCTGCTTTCGGCAAAATCAACAACCAGTTCGTGGGTATCCTGGTGGGTATCATCTCAGCTGAGTTGTACAACCGCTTCAGCAGCGTTGAATTGCCAAAAGCACTCTCTTTCTTCAGCGGTCGCCGTCTGGTTCCGATTCTGACGTCTTTCCTGATGATCGTGGTTGCCTTCATTCTGATGTACGTTTGGCCACTGATTTATAACGCATTGGTGACTTTCGGCGAATACATCAAAGATATGGGTTCTGTGGGCGCGGGTATCTATGCTTTCTTCAACCGCTTGCTTATCCCTGTCGGTCTGCATCATGCCCTGAACTCTGTGTTCTGGTTTGACGTTGCTGGTATTAACGATATTCCTAACTTCCTGGGTGGCCAACAGTCCATCGATAGTGGTAAAGCTGTTGTCGGTATCACTGGTCGCTATCAGGCTGGTTTCTTCCCAATCATGATGTTTGGTTTACCGGGTGCTGCGCTGGCGATTTATCACTGTGCCCGTCCGGAAAACAGAGCGAAAGTGGCGGGTATCATGTTGGCGGGGGCATTTGCTGCCTTCTTCACCGGTATCACTGAGCCGCTTGAATTCTCCTTCATGTTCGTGGCTCCAGTGTTGTACTTCATCCACGCCGTGCTGACCGGTATTTCTGTGTTCATTGCAGCCAGTATGCACTGGATTGCAGGTTTTGGTTTCAGCGCCGGTCTGGTGGATATGGTGTTGTCTTCGCGTAACCCGCTGGCGACACATTGGTACATGTTGATCCCGCAAGGTCTGGTGTTCTTCGCTATTTACTACGTGGTATTCCGTTTCACCATCAAGAAATTCAACTTGCTGACTCCAGGCCGTGAACTGGCTGTTGAAGGCAGTGAAGAAGATGGTTATGACGTCAATGTTGATAAGACACCTGAAGTTAACGAAAGCGAAATTAATGGCTTAGCGCGTCGTTACATTAGTGCCATTGGCGGTTCAGATAACCTGACAGGTATTGATGCTTGCATCACCCGTCTGCGTTTGAACGTGAAAGATTCTGCATTGGTCAATGACAGTGTCGCCAAGCGTTTAGGCGCTTCAGGTGTTATTCGTCTGAACAAACAAAGTGTGCAAGTGATTGTGGGGACCCGTGCGGAACTGATTGCTTCGGCAATGCGTACGGTATTGGCTGGTGGCCCGGTTCCTGCGGCAAGTAGCTCCGCTGCTCCTGCTGCGGCCAAGCCTCAGGCGGTCATTAACACCACGAAAACAGCTTCCCTGATATTGGTTTCTCCAATTACTGGTGATGTTGTCGCTTTGGAAGAAGTTCCTGACGAAGCCTTTGCCAGCAAAGCGGTAGGTGAGGGTATTGCTATTCGTCCGACGGATAAAATAGTGGTTTCTCCGGCGAACGGCACCATCGTAAAAATCTTCAATACTAACCATGCCTTCTGCCTGGAAACTGAAACCGGCGCTGAAATTGTGGTTCATATCGGGATTGATACGGTGAAACTGAACGGCCAGGGCTTTGCACGTCTGGTTGAAGAAGGTGCCACTGTGGTTGCTGGGCAACCGGTATTGGAGCTGGACTTGGCTTATCTGAATGCTAATGCGCGCTCAATGATTAGCCCAGTTGTCGTCAGTAATATTGATGATTATGCCGGTATCTCGGTATTGGCAGGGGGTTCTGTGGTTGCCGGCCAAAGCCAGTTGTTTGAGATCCAAGGCAAATAACTTGAGATCCAAGGTAAATAATGAGTTTAAGATTCGCAGTGAAAAAGTGCTGATGTACTGAGTCACTGGCCTGAGTTTTAATCAAAGCAGCGGGAAGAGAGCGATCTCTTCCCGTTTTTTTGTTTTATTTCCTGTAACAAACGGTTGTTTCCAAGTCGGGCTTGTTGGATTATACCTGTCATCTTTCAAGTTGCAGGTGTGTTGGCTGCTCTCATTCACCCGAATCACTTACTTGTGTAAGCTCATCGGGACTCTCTCGTTTGCCGCCTTCCTGCATGCTTGAAATCTATTAGGTAAATATGCGGTTATATTTGTTGCGTTTGCATTGAGGAATAGAACAATGAGTGAGGCAGAAGCCCGCCCGAGTAATTTTATCCGTCAGATCATTGACGAAGATTTAGCCAGCGGCAAACACACGTCGGTTCATACCCGCTTTCCGCCTGAGCCAAACGGCTACTTGCATATTGGTCATGCGAAGTCTATTTGCCTGAATTTTGGTATTGCACAAGACTATCAGGGCCAATGCAACCTGCGTTTTGATGACACCAACCCGGTGAAAGAAGATGTCGAGTTCGTCGAGTCGATTAAACGCGATGTCGAGTGGCTAGGCTTCACCTGGAGCGGTGATGTCCGTTACTCCTCAGACTATTTTGATCAATTGTTCCAGTACGCTGTAGAGCTGATTAACAAGGGCTTGGCGTATGTGGATGAACTGACTGCCGAGCAGATGCGCGAATATCGCGGCACGCTGACCGCACCGGGTAAAAATAGCCCTTATCGCGATCGCAGTGTGGAAGAAAACCTGGCACTGTTTGAGAAGATGCGTGCCGGTGGTTTTGCTGAAGGCACCGCTTGCTTGCGCGCTAAAATCGACATGGCCTCACCCTTTATGGTCATGCGTGATCCGGTGTTGTATCGCATTAAGTTTGCTGAGCATCACCAGTCAGGTAACAAGTGGTGCATCTACCCGATGTATGACTTTACCCATTGTATTTCTGATGCGATCGAAGGAATTACCCATTCACTCTGTACTTTAGAGTTCCAGGATAACCGTCGCTTGTATGATTGGGTGCTGGATAATATCTCCATTGAATGTCATCCGCGTCAGTATGAGTTTTCTCGCCTGAATCTCGAATACTCCATTATGTCGAAGCGTAAGCTGAACCAATTGGTGACCGAGAAAGTGGTAGAGGGTTGGGATGACCCCCGTATGCCGACCATCTCTGGCTTACGTCGTCGTGGCTACACCGCAGCATCAATCCGTGAATTCTGCCGCCGTATTGGTGTCACCAAGCAGGATAACAACGTTGAGATGATGGCGCTGGAATCCTGTATCCGTGATGATCTGAACGAAAATGCGCCACGGGCTATGGCCGTTCTTGACCCCATCAAGGTGGTTATCGAGAACCGTGCGCTAGGGGAAGAGTGGCTGACCATGCCAAATCACCCGAATAACCCGGATATGGGCACCCGCCAGGTACCTTTCGACAGTGAGATTTATATTGATCGCGCTGATTTCCGTGAAGAAGCTAATAAGCAATACAAGCGCTTGGTTCTGGGTAAAGAAGTGCGCCTGCGTAATGCTTATGTGCTCAAAGCTGAGCGTGTTGAAAAAGACGCAGAAGGCAATGTCACGACACTTTATTGCAGCTATGACGCAGAGACTTTAAACAAAGACCCTGCTGATGGTCGTAAAGTGAAAGGTGTTATTCATTGGGTTTCAGTCAAGCATGCATTGCCAGCGGAAATCCGTTTATATGACCGTTTGTTTAGTGTGCCAAACCCAGCGGCGGCGGAAGATTTCTTGTCCACCATCAACCCTGAGTCTTTGATTATCCGTCAGGGCTTTGTTGAACCAAGCTTGGCTGATGCGACGCCAGAAAGAACCTATCAGTTTGAAAGAGAAGGCTATTTCTGTGCGGATAGCCGTTATTCACGGCCAGAAGCCTTGGTGTTTAACCGCACTGTAGGTCTGCGTGATACTTGGGCTGCTAAGGTGACTAACTAATCTAGTCCCCAGATTCACCTCAATTGGCGTGGCTTAGTCCACGCCTTTTTTATGCCCACCATAAGGTTATTGTTAGTTTTACTAAACACGACGCTCTCCTTTCAATTTCTTCTTTTTCCCATCCTATTCTTTGGTCAATCTCGACTGATTGTATTCTTTTCTCTCCTTTGAGTGGCTGTCTGTAAGTCTTTCTTAAATATTCGCTTTACGAATTAACTAAGTAAATAACACCATTTTAATCGGATAAATCTTATGTTTTATTGGTTAAGCTGAAACCATTCAAGATGTCAATATAAGACGATTTTGCTTTATAAATATCCTCTTATGCATTGTTTTTTAAGCTTTTGTGAACTATGTAATATTTTTTCACAGTTATGTGCTCATTGTCATACTTTGAATAATTAGCTCCTTTTTTGATTGATAATTCGCGTCGCGAAAAATAGTCTATCTTCCAGCAACAAGCTTCGTGAGTGTGTATTTCGACAGCGAAGTTTGTTTTTTATGAGCAACTGCTGGTGGAGGTTTCTTCCCAGCAAAACTTTACCCACTAGGGTTTTTTGAGGCTAAACCTGTGAGCTGTGGTGGACACAGGGACGGCACTTTAAATGTGATGTCAAAGAGGAATTTTTTCATATGGTTACGCACGGTGCTAAACGTAAAACATTAGCGCTCGCAGTCGCGGGTGCATTGTTAGGAACGGGGTTTATGGCAGCCCCTGAAGCCAAGGCAGAAGGCTTTGTTGATGATTCATCACTGACGGGTGGTATTTACTATTGGCAGCGTCAGCGTGACCGTAAGGATTTAACGCCGGGTAGCGCAGAGTATGGCAAGTATGTCGCTAACCTGCATCACTCCACCTTTAACGCCAATCTCGATTTCTCATCCGGCTATGCCGCAGATATCTTCGGTATTGATTTAGCGGCTTTCGGCGCAGTTGAAATGACTAACAGCGGCCCAGCGGCCCCAAACGAAATTGGCTTCAGTGATGCCAAAACCCGTTGGGATGAAAAATGGACCGGCGATAAGAGTGGCGTCAGTATTTACAAAGCAGCAGCCAAATTTAAATTAGGTGATTTCTGGGCGCGTGGTGGTTATATCCAACCGACTGGCCAGACACTGTTAGCTCCACACTGGAGCTTTATGCCAGGCACCTATCGTGGTGCTGAAGGCGGCGCGAAATTCGATTTCGATTCTGCGGGCGCACTGTCCATGTCTTACATGTGGACTGATGAATATAAAGCGCCGTGGTATCAGAATATGTATAACTTCCGCCAAGCTGATGGCAAGACTGGCATAAGTTACCTGCAATCAATTGGTGCCAAATACGACTTTAAAAACAAGCTAGTGCTGGAAGCCGCATTCGGTCAAGCCAAAGATTACATGGACCAATACTTTGCGAAAGCCTCTTATGCTTTCCCGGTGGCGGGTAATGATCTGCGGACTTCTTACCAGTTCTACGGCGCGAAAGATAAAGTCGATGGCGGTTTCAACGATGTGAATGACGTCTATGACGGTCTTGCCTGGTTACAAGCATTGACTCTGGGTTATACCACCGGGCCATTGGATTGGCGTTTGGAGGGGACTTGGGCCAAAGCTGATGGTAACCAAGGTTACTTCTTGCAACGTATGACCCCAGGCTATGCAACTTCCAATGGTCGCTTGGACGTGTGGTGGGATTCCCGTTCTGACTTCAACGCCAACGGCGAAAAAGCGTTGTTTGGTGGCGTGATGTATGACCTGAAAAACTGGAATATGGCCGGTTGGTCAGTTGGGACTTCCTATGCTTATGGTTGGGATGCCAAACCGAGCACCAATCCAATTTATGACCAGAATGTGCGTTTGAAAGAATCTGCATGGAACTTTGACGTGCTGTACACCCTGCAAGAAGGCCGGGCGAAAGGCACATTATTCAAACTGCATTACACCATGTATGACAACCACACCAACATCCCAAGCTATGGTGGCGGTTTCGGCAACGTATTCCAGGATGAAAAAGACGTCAAATTCATCGTGATTGCGCCATTTACTATCTTCTGATTTTACCCCGTTTGATTGCCATCCCCGGCCGCCGTGCCGGGGACACAATGGAGTGCCACAATGAAAAAAATATTTTTTATCATTGCTGCAGTCATGGGATTAAGTGCTTGCGCCACACAAGGCCCAGTCCAGCCGGAAGACAGCAAACTTAAGCAAGCTTACAGCGCTTGTATCAATGCCAGCGAAGGCCAGCCGGAAAGGCTGATCCCTTGTAAGGCGGTGTTGAACGTCTTGAAACAAGAAAAAGCGCATCAAGCCTTTACTGACAAAGAGACCGTTCGGGTATTGGATTATCAGCGTTGTATTGATGCGGCCCATACCGGTAATGGCCAGGCCTATGACGCGCAGTGTGGCAAGCTGTGGCAAGAAATTCGCCAAAATAATTAATTCGCAATATCACTTGAACTAACAATAATTCTGTCATCTGCGCGACTTCCAGTAGCTATTTTGGCAGCGGTTATTCATTACGGATGAGGTTAGTGATGAACAAATTCAGATTAAATGCATTAGCGGCGATAACCGCAACCTTTGGCTTGATGGGGTACGCTCATGCGGACACCACCAACCAACAGCTGGTTGATCAACTCAGCACCTTGAAAGTTAACTATAAAATATTGGATAACCGCGCGGCTGAAAATGGTGTAGATTGCGCCAAATTGGGCGCTGACTGGGCATCATGTAATAAAGTCCTGATTACTCTGACCAACACCGGGGATGAGATCAAAGGCCAAGACTGGGCCATTTACTTCCACAGCATCCGTCGGATCCTGACTGTCGATGACGACCAATTCAAAATTACTCACCTGACCGGCGATCTGCATAAAATTGAACCTACCGCTAAATTCACCGGCTTCCCCGCCAATCAGGCGGTTGAAATCCCGATCACTGGTGAATACTGGCAGTTATTTGCCACTGACTTTATGCCGCGTTGGTACGCCACTTCAGGTGATGCGAAACCAAAAGTCCTGAAAAGCACTGATACTGAGGATATTAATGAATATCTGACTCAGTTTACGGGCGATCAGTGGAAGCGCACCAAAGACGACAATAACGTGCTGATGACGCCGGAATCCCGCTTTGTTAAAAATGAAGCGGTGAAAACATTGGCAGCAGCTAACCTGCGCGGGCAGATTATCCCGACGCCGATGGAAGTGAAAATTCACCAACAAGATGCTGATTTGAGTAAAGGTGTCGCTCTTGACCTGAGCGCTTTACCAAAACCGGCCGCTGATGCTGCACAACAGCGTTTTGAATTACTGGGTTTGAAGTCTGATTCAGCCGGCTTCCCGATTAAAACGGTAATTCAGCCGTCTGCTTTTAAAGGTGATTTAGCCGTTTCTGGGGCATATGAGCTGAAAATCGGCGAAAAAGGCGCGCAGGTCATAGGTTTTGATCCGGCAGGGGTGTTCTACGGTTTGCAATCTATTCTTTCTTTAGTGCCGGTTGACGGTAGCAAGAAGATTGCAACATTGGAGGCCAAAGATGCGCCGCGCTTTGAATATCGCGGAGTCTTCCTGGATGTCGGGCGTAACTTCAAAACCAAAGATGCCGTGCTGCGTTTGCTCGATCAAATGGCGGCTTACAAGCTGAACAAATTCCATTTCCACCTCAGTGATGATGAAGGCTGGCGTATTGAGATTCCTGGCTTGCCAGAACTGACGGATGTCGGTAGCAAGCGTTGCCACGATTTAACGGAAACTACCTGTTTATTGCCACAGTTGGGTTCTGGCCCGGATAGCAATAATCTGGGTTCTGGCCATTTTACCCGCGCTGATTACATCGACATTCTGAAATACGCCAAGGCGCGTCAGATTGATGTCATTCCTGAAATTGATATGCCAGCCCATGCTCGTGCGGCTGTGGTATCAATGGAGGCCCGCTACAACAATTTGATGAAGCAGGGCAAAGAAAAAGAAGCCAACGAATTCCGTCTGGTCGACCCGACAGATGATTCTCAAACGACTTCAGTTCAGTTGTATGAGCGCAAAAGTTATCTCAACCCCTGCCTGGATTCTTCTAAGCGTTTTGTCGACAAAGTGATCGGCGAAATGGCTCAGATGCATAAAGAAGCCGGTATGCCGCTAAATACTTGGCATTTTGGCGGCGATGAGGCCAAAAATATCCGTCTGGGGGCCGGGTTCCAGGACAAAAACAGCCCGATTGAGCCGGGTAAAGGCATTATTGATAAGAGTGTAGAAGATAAGCCGTGGGCCAAATCGCAGGTTTGTCAGGACATGGTCAAGCAAGGCAAAATTCAGGATGTTGAGCACCTTTCCAGCCACTTTGCTATTGAAGTCAGCAAGTTGGTAAATGCTCACGGCATCGAAAAAATGCAAGCCTGGCAAGATGGCCTTAAAGATGCCAAAGATTCGAAGGATTTTGCGACCAAACGTGTGGGCGTTAACTTCTGGGATACCCTCTATTGGGGCGGGGCCGATTCAGTCAATGATTGGGCCAATAAAGGCTATGAAGTGGTCGCGTCCAACCCGGACTATGTCTATTTCGACATGCCGTATGAAGTTAACCCAAATGAACGCGGTTATTACTGGGCAACTCGCTTCAACGACGAAGCCAAAGTCTTCAGTTTCGCGCCGGATAACATGCCGCAAAATGCTGAAACCTCGGTCGACCGCGACGGTAATCACTTCAGCGCCAAGAGTGACAAACCTTGGCCGGGTGTGCAGGGTATTTCAGGCCAATCATGGAATGAAACTGTTCGGACTGACGAACAGATGGAATACATGATTTTCCCACGGGTATTGCCGCTGGCCGAACGTGCCTGGCATCGTGCGCCATGGGAGCAAGATTACCAAGCAGGTCGCGAGTACAAAGGTGGCGAAACCCATAGGGTCGATACTAAGGCGTTGAACTCAGATTGGCAGCGTTTTGCCAATATTATGGGACAACGTGAATTGGCGAAACTGGATAAAGCCGGTGTTGCTTACCGCTTACCGGTTCCGGGGGCGCGTGTCGTTGCAGGGGAGTTGGAAGCTAACATTTCCTTGCCGGGGCTGATTATCGAGTATTCCACTGATGGCGGTAAGCAATGGCAGAAATATGATGTCAAAGCCCAACCTAAAGTCAGCGGTGACGTGTTGATTCGCTCGACAAGTCCGGATGGTAAACGTAGTAGCCGGGCAGAGCCGGTTAAAGTCTGATTATTGCTGTCAAAGTGCTGTGTCTGATGTTAACTCCTGTTTGCCAGGCTTTTATACCCGTTATACTTCAAGCTGCATGTGCGTTGGCTGTCTTTGTTCGCCCCAGTCACTGACTTGTGTCAGCTCCTAGGGATTCGCTCAATTGCCGCCTTCCTGCAACTCGAATTATTTAGGGTATAGGTAAACAACATTATGTGAAGTTGAGTTGATGGTTTTTTCCCCGGCGAGTCCGGGGTTTTTTTGTTTCAAATTCATGTGAATGGCCATTAAATGAGTAATGAAAAAATGAATTTGTCACGAAGAGAGGGATGCAGGAGATCAGTAACAAAAATGACCACCTGACTCCCAACTGAAATAACTTGTGGGAAAGGCGGCCATCTTGCGAATTGCTTATTTCAGCATTATGTGAAAATCTTTATATGATCAATGAGATAAAACCATATTATTTTGGATCGTGCGCAGACTCGTCTTCACGGCAATTGCCAGTGGCACAGTGGCCATAGAGATACAGGCTATGATTGGTCAGCTTGATGCCATGCTTTTCAGCAATATCACGTTGCTGTTTTTCAATCTCTTCATTGCTAAATTCAATCACTTTGCCGCAATCCAAGCAAATCAGATGATCGTGATGATGCTGTTGCGTCAATTCAAAGACTGATTTACCGCCTTCGAAATTGTGGCGGGTCACAATACCGGCATCATCAAACTGGTTCAGTACGCGGTAAACCGTCGCCAGACCAATTTCTTCACCGATATCGATCAGCTTTTTATAAAGATCTTCCGCGCTGACGTGATGGTTAACCGGATCTTGTAACACTTCCAGAATCTTAAGCCGGGGCAGCGTTACTTTAAGGCCTGCATTTTTTAAGGCTTTGTTGTTGTCAGTCATGCGGATTCAGTCCTATTACTATCGATTCAAATTAAGGCCGTTCAGCCTATGACATCCGTGGCGCAATATTCTCAATTGCGTCTCATTATAGAACTGCTAGCCCCAAATGAAAACCGTGGTTGTTAACAAAGATATAATTGCACACTTTGCCCCATTAATCATGCAATGTATTGATGGGTGGGATTGTTGCATCATTTAAGTATATGGTTGCTGGGTGTAACGTTACAAATTTGTAGCGGTTTATTTTCATTTTGCACGGATGAATATGCGGATCTGTGGGCGGCTTAACAAGTCTATTCGTCATCCTTCAAGCTGCATGTGCGTTGGCTGCTCTCGTTACTCGGCCAGTCAATGATTCGGGCCTCACTCACTTGCCGCTTTCCTGCAACTCGAATTATTTAGGGTATATAGCGAGAGGCGTTAGAGGTAACGGAAACGCGGTTTGATGTTTAACATCACCCTCGCGTTTCCGACACGGCAAGTTAACCGGTAATTTCAGCGAGATTCAGTTCTTCACTGATCTGTTTTACCCAAGCGCTAACACGTTCATTCGTCAATTCTGGCTGGCGATCTTCATCAATAGCTAAACCGACAAAGTGATCATCATCCGCCAAGCCTTTGGAGGCTTCGAAGTGGTAGCCTGCGGTTGGCCAGTGGCCGACAATAGCAGCACCGCGTGGTTCGATGATATCGCGCACAGTCCCCATCGCATCACAGAAATATTCTGCGTAATCTTCTTGGTCGCCGCAACCGAACAACGCGACCAGCTTGCCGTTGAAATCGATCTCTTCCAGTGTCGGGAAGAAATCATCCCAATCACACTGGGCTTCACCGTAATACCAGGTTGGGATACCGATCAGCAGAATATCGAAGCCTTCTAAATCTTCTTTGCTGCTTTTGGCAATGTCATGAACCTCAGCAACATCTTTGCCCAGTTGCTTTTGGATCATCTTGGCAATGTTTTCGGTATTGCCAGTATCGCTGCCAAAGAAAATGCCTACAGTTGCCATATAACTTAATACCCTTAAATTCAAATAGTTATGCAAATTACTGAGCGCTCTGCCCAATAATATAACACATGTATAGGGCCATATAATGCCAGAAAATCTCGCCAGGCCGATATCAAGTTTATGCGATATAAAATTTTTGTGAGTCGCTCAACCTTATAACGTCATTGCCGATAACCTTCATGTAACCGAAAGGTTGCAATTTGCGGTGCCAAGGGGGAAACCGTCAAATGAAAATTTGCCGGGAAAGGAGTTGTCGTTAGCTGTATGGAACGTCCTTTATTGCTTTTCGGTCATCAAATAACACCAGGTTTTTAACGGTAACTATCCGATATATAAGGGGAACTAACATGCAGTTTTTAAGAAATATTACCATCAGAGCCGCACTACTTTGGGTGCTTGGGGCTTTTTGCCTGCTATGGGGCGGAGTATCGGGTTATACATTGTTATCACTGAATCAACTAACACAATCCACTAATGCCAGCAGTGTGTTGGTTGAAAATATGAATTTGGTCAATCAGGGGACGGATCAATATTTTCGGATGGTTACACGCCTGGCCCGTTCAGTAGATTATCGACAGGGCGGTAATATTGCGGATGCCGATAAAGAACTCAAATCATCCAATGTTGCACTTGAGAATCTGAAAAAAAAGTTGGCGCAGTTTAAAGCCATCGACCATGCACAAATTGACCCCGCATTGGTGAATGGGGTGATTGATGGGTGGAGCGGATTAATTGATCAGGGTGTGACGCCGCTGTATCAGGCGGCAATGGATAACAATAGCGCGGTCTATGAGGACTTAGCCAAAAAAACAGTGCCAGCGCTAAGTCGCCAATATGGATCTGTTGTGGAGGATTTTAATCATGCCGCCTCTAAAGCCATCGGTGTGGCTAAAGAGCAATTTGCTCGTCTGACCAAAATCAGTAGCATGATATTAATCTCTGCTTTGGTGGCGGGATTAGTGATTTTGCTAGTAACGGATCGCTACCTGGTCATCAACATGGTGCGCCCGCTGGATGATATTCGCGCACATTTTCGGGTGATTGCTTCAGGCCAGCTTGGGCAGCCCATCGCGGATTTTGGTCGTAACTGTGTCGGGCAATTGTTTCCACTGCTACGTGATGTGCAGGCCAGTTTAGCTAACACGGTAAAAGCTATCCGCAGCAGCACGGATGGGATTTATCACGGGGCGGCAGAAATTTCTGCCGGTAATACGGATTTATCATCGCGCACTGAGCAGCAGGCGGCGGCGTTGGAAGAGACAGCCGCGAGTATGGAGCAGTTGACGGCAACGGTAAAACATAATGCAGATAATGCACATCACGCTAGTCAACTGGCGGCAAATGCTTCTATCACCGCCAAAAAAGGGGGGGCGCTGGTGGCCGATGTGGTGCATACCATGGATGATATCTCCGCTAGTTCACGCAAAATAGCCGAAATTACCACGGTAATTAACAGTATTGCTTTCCAGACCAATATTCTGGCACTAAATGCCGCCGTTGAAGCGGCCAGGGCCGGAGAGCAAGGTCGGGGGTTCGCCGTGGTCGCCAGTGAAGTCCGCAATCTTGCTCAGCGCAGTGCACAGGCGGCGAAAGAGATTGATAGCTTAATAACCGAATCAGTAAGCCGTGTTAGCAGCGGTTCGGCATTGGTAGAAAGTGCCGGGATAACCATGGATGAAATTGTTCGTTCCATCACCAATGTCACAGATTTAATGGGCGAGATAGCCTCGGCGTCTGATGAGCAAAGTAAAGGCATCACTCAGGTCGGGCAGGCGGTGGCGGAGATGGACAGTGTGACTCAGCAAAATGCTGCGCTGGTGCAGCAAGCTTCCCGAGCGGCGGCTTCGCTGGAGGAACAGGCGGCTCAGTTAAACCAAGCGGTAGCCGTGTTTAAATTGCGGTCAGATGATGAGCGAGCCAAACCGGTAACCAAACCTCGGGCTACGGTTTTAGCGGCGACGCCGACGAGTAAGGTGGATAACAACACAAACTGGGAAACTTTCTAGCTCTATTTTTCAAAGACTGTTTTTCAAAAACGACTGTAAGGATATTGGCGTGGCGTAATCACTTACGCCACGCCGTCGTGATAACCGATGGGGGTAAAACCAATGGGGTTGAAACCAATGGGGGCTAAAACCGACAGGATTAAAACCCTTTTTGTGAGTGTTCTAATTGAGCCAGTAACATCTGTTCAATCAGTTCACTACGGCTGATGTTACGCTGCTCAGCAAGGCTATTGAGAGCATCGACGGCATCGGCATTAATCTTCAGTTCCACGCGTCGTAAGCCACGTACTTTATCGCGCCGTAGTTGATTTCGCTTATTAATTCTAAGCTGTTCATCACGGGATAATGGGTTTGTTTTCGGGCGCCCCGGACGGCGTTCATCTGCGAACAGATCCAGCGTCGTGCGATCCGTTTGTTCTTTTGCCATAGGTAGCGGTACTACAAGGGATTTACATCAGAAATTTCTGATGATTCGGTTTACACGTTTCAGGCCGATACCTTCATTAGTTGACATCGCTCATAACCCTGCAATGTCAACTAATTTCAGTATGAACTAACAGCCTGAATTTGCATTTGCCACCAAACTCCGCAGCAAATTTATAGCGCGCCATAATACCCTAGCCAACCGAGCAACGACAATGCTTTACTGTGATTAGATTGGTCTAATTCATTCTTTTTTGCACAATTTTTCCACAGGAAATACATTTCTTTTCCCCAGGGTATGATTTTTAATCAACATCCATTGCGCGCGGTTCATTTTTTGTTCAGCACTATTTTTCGCCACGGCTGTTTTCAGTGATAAAACAGCTTTAATCTATAAATCGGTGAATTGCGCGTAACACAGAATCCGGTTTTTCCGCATGAACCCAGTGGCCGGTTCCGGCAACGACATGAGCTCGGGCTTGCGGAAACTGGCGCGCAATCTCATCGCGATAACTGTCTTGAATATAGGGCGACAGTTCACCGCGAATAAACAAAATAGGGTGTGAGCTAGGGGGGATCGGCTGCCAGCCAACAATATTTTCGTATTGATCCCACAATGCGGGCACGTTAAACCGCCATTCTCCATTGTGGAATGATTTCAATAAGAACTGAATAACGGCGTCTTCTTTTATGAATTCGCGCATCAACTGAGCGGCTTCCTGGCGTTGCGTCACACCCGCGGCACTGACCGCATTAAGGGCGGCGAAAATGGTTTCATGGCGGCGCACTTGATAACTGATCGGCGCGATATCTATCGCGACCAGTTTTTCAATGCGCTCGGGTGCGATTGGCGTCATGGCCATTGCCACTTTACCGCCCATGGAATGGCCGATAATAATCGCTTTTTCTATCCTGAGGTTATCCATCAACTCCAGCACATCCTGCGCCATGCAAGGGTAATTCACTGTTGGTGAGCGAGGGGATAAACCGTGGTCGCGCAAATCGACCTGAATCACGTCATGGTCTTGATGTAAGTCACGGGCCAGTACCCCGAGGTTATCCAAGTTACCAAATAGCCCATGGATCAGAATAATGGGTAGGGAAGGGCTAGGAGAAAGTGCATTTTGTAAGCGGAAGTTTAATTTCATGGCGATGTTCATACAGAGAGACATTCTGCTTAGGTTAGCATGACTGAATGTACTTGAAACCAAAAGTGAGAATGAATGTTATCTGCCATTATCCGGGCAGATAAATCAATCAATCCTTTCTGTGGTTAGTATTTCTACAGCATCTTCATCCTATGAGGTTCTCCAATTTAAGTATTGGTCACTGCTGCTCTTGGATGCTGATAAATAACCCTCTGCTGCTTAATTACCTATCTAATCATGCTGTTTAGTGATCCAATCATATTGGCGGCAATCCAAAGTCATTGAGGGGAAAGTTGGATGCCCCCCTAGAGTCTGTTAATCTAACGGAAAGTGGCGAAGTATCGTGAAACCAGATGGTTGAAAAATGTAGATCAAAATTAAATTTTTCATGAACTGTCATAAAGAATATATAAAAATCAATTGAATTATTGTTTTGGATAAAGATGAAAACTATTGAACTCGACGAAGAGCTTTATCGCTATATCGCCAGCCATACGCAACACATTGGTGAGAGCGCGTCCGATATTTTGCGGCGCATGTTGAAGTTTACGGCCGGTCAGCCGATACCCAGCTTATCTACTCATAACTTATCAGCTAATAATGAAGTAGCCAAAATAGCGCCAGCTTCGGCGCCACGGGATCGCGTACGCGCAGTCCGTGAGTTGCTGCTGTCCGATGAGTATGCTGAGCAAAATAGGGCGGTTAACCGCTTTATGTTGGTGTTATCAACACTTTATACCCTAGATGCGCAGGCATTTGCCGAGGCGACCGAATCTTTACATGGCCGTACTCGGGTTTATTTTGCCGGTGACCAACAGACTTTGTTGCAAAACGGGACACACACCAAGCCCAAACATGTCCCCGGTACGCCATACTGGGTGATTACTAATACCAATACCGAGCGTAAACGCAGTATGGTGCAACATATCATGCTGACAATGCAGTTCCCGCCAGACTTGACCGATAAAGTGTGCGGGACTATCTAATTTCGTTGAAACAATACCCAAACAACTTGGAGTTGCAGCTAACAATCCTGCGATTTCAAGTGTGAAGGGGAGATAGGGAGTAGTGACTGTGGCTAATCACCCTCGTGCTGGGCAAGCTGCTCAGCAAAGCGATTTGATTAATGTTGCTCAGTTGACGTCGCAATATTATGTATTGCAACCTGATGCTGAAAATCAGGACCATGCAGTCAGGTTTGGGACGTCGGGCCATCGTGGCAGCTCATTGCGCCACAGTTTTAATGAAGCGCATATTCTGGCCATCGCGCAGGCGATTGCTGAAGTTCGCCATCAGCACGGCATTACTGGCCCATGTTATGTGGGTAAAGATACCCATGCGCTGTCTGAACCGGCCTTTATTTCGGTGCTGGAAGTGCTGACGGCGAATGGTGTCGATGTTGTGGTGCAGCAAGATAATGGCTTCACTCCTACCCCGGCTATTTCTCATGCCATTCTTTGCTATAACGCGCAGGGTAAAAATTTGGCCGATGGCATTGTCATCACGCCATCCCATAACCCCCCTGAAGATGGCGGTATCAAGTACAACCCACCGAATGGCGGCCCGGCTGATACCAATCTGACCTCGGTGATAGAAAAACGCGCCAATCAGTTACTCAGTCTGAAGTTAGAGGGTGTCAAACGTCAAACGTTGGCTAAGGCCTGGCGCGGCAACCATCTGCGTGAGCAGGATTTGATTCAGCCGTATGTTGAAGGTTTGGTCGATGTCGTTGATATCCCTGCTATTCAGCAGGCTGGTCTGAAATTGGGTGTTGACCCACTAGGTGGTTCAGGTATTGCCTACTGGCAGCGTATTGGCGAACATTATAAGTTAGATCTGACGTTAGTTAATGATTCTATCGATCAGACTTTCCGCTTTATGCATCTGGATCATGATGGTGTGATCCGCATGGATTGCTCATCAGAATGCGCGATGGCGGGCTTGCTGGCTTTACGTGATAAATTCGATTTAGCCTTTGCTAATGATCCCGATTACGACCGCCACGGTATTGTGACGCCAGTCGGTTTGATGAACCCGAACCATTATTTAGCGGTATCAATCAATTATCTGTTCCAGCACCGTCCACAATGGGGTGCAGATGTGGCGGTGGGTAAGACGCTGGTATCCAGCGCGATGATTGATAGAGTGGTGGCTGATTTAGGCCGTAAATTGGTGGAAGTTCCGGTCGGTTTCAAATGGTTTGTTGAGGGTTTGCACGACGGCAGCTTTGGATTTGGTGGTGAAGAGAGCGCTGGGGCATCTTTCCTGCGCTTTAATGGCAAACCTTGGTCGACGGATAAAGACGGCATTATTATGTGTTTGCTAGCGGCTGAAATCACCGCGGTTACCGGTAAAAATCCACAGCACCATTATGACGATTTAGCGAAACGCTTTGGCGCACCAAGTTATAACCGTATTCAAGCGCCAGCAACCCAAGCACAGAAAAACGCACTGTCCAAGTTGTCACCAGAAATGGTGACAGCCAGTACGCTGGCTGGTGACCCCATCACTGCCCGTCTGACGGCTGCCCCAGGTAATGGCGCATCCATTGGAGGGTTGAAAGTGATGACCGACAACGGCTGGTTTGCTGCGCGTCCATCGGGTACCGAAGACGCCTACAAGATTTATTGTGAAAGCTTCTTAGGCGCGGAGCATCGCGAAAAGATAGAGCAGGAAGCCGTCGATATTGTCAGTGCAGTATTAGCCGGTAAATAGTCATTACAGGTAAGAAATAGCGCCGGTTGGCGCTATTTCGCCAACACCCATATAAGCAAAAAAACAACGGCGATACTCGCTGTTGTTAATATTCGACAGTGACCAAACCGCCAGAGAAACTATCCATCGGTATTGAGGATTTTAAATATTTTATATTGGATTGATAGGCTTCTTTGGGAGCAAAAGAAGAGAGCGCCTGAGTAATATAAGTTATGTCAGGCAAGTTATCACCAAAATAGAAAGATTTTTCTTCATACATTTCTCGCAATGCATTATTCTTCTCAATAAGTACATTAGTCAGGTTTCCCCTTGTTATTTGTTCAAAATCAGGTGTTTTTTCACAAAAAACATCAGAGAGTTCAGTTTGATAAGAATCACCAAAATCTTTTATCTTGCTCAATGCAGCCATTAATTTTTCAGAATCTCCATTGTATTTTTTCACTATATTATTAATCATTACTGCATGAATTTTTTTATCAGACTCACTGCCATGACTAAGATACGATTTCGTCTGTAAGTTTTTAACTTTATAGCCATCTTCAGAATATTGGTCTTTGATGACAATGACCAGGTTATTAGGATGTTCTTCGGTACTCGATATCATCAAGTGATTGCCATAACGATTAAGCTTTAGTTGGTGAAAGAAATAATCGTCAATGCTAATTGTATTTTCTTCGCCACTGTATTCAACTATCATATTAATGCCATCATAAGCAGAAAAGACATATAAATCATTGCCGGTTCCACCAGCTAAATAGTCATTGTTTTTTTGTCCCTCTATTCTATCGTTACCTTTTCCACCAAAAATTATATCATTGCCGCGCCAACTGCTTTCACTGGCAAAACAGGCAAAGGCATCCGCATCGCCGTGTAGTTCATCGTTACCATCACCACCATCCAGAATATCATTGCCAGCACCACCGGCTAAGCCATCATTGCCTTCCCCCCCAATTAAAATATCATCACCCTCTTGACCAAATAGGGCGTCAAAAGAGGCATGACCATAGATAATATCGTTTCCGGTGCCGCCCCCTAAGTTATCATTTTTATCGCCACCTTGAATGATATTGTCACCCTTGCCACCGGTGACCACATTTCTCATATATTTATGCCCGACGAAACTATCATTATCTTTCAGTGTGGTTTCTTTAGAGGGGGGGGTATTGGTGATGAGGTGATGTGCTGAGTAATTTGGTAGGTCTTCTCTGGTGAGCAAAAGATCTTTATCGGGGCCGTCGTAAAAATTTTCTCTTTTGTGGGTTTTTGTTAAGGTTAAAAATAATTCGTGCTTGACTCCCTCTTTATCGCGGATCATGATGGATTTAATCAAGAATTGACCATCTTTAATTACATTGTGCTTTTTTATAGCATAGATGTCACCGTTTTTATCCCGGAATTTTATAGTCAGTGTCGAGTCCGAATATTCGAAGAATATTTTTTCAGGTGATATATAATCAATAAAAATAGATTCAGAATTACCATTCTGTATTAATTCTCCCAATAGTGGCGTTTTTCTACTATTTGATTTTTTTGTATGTTTTTGCAAGATGAAATCCTTTTATCTAATGTTAGACATTGTGTCTGATTTATATTTTATAAAATCAGCTTATTTAAATAAAGTTCAATGACATTATTATTCATTATTTTTTAGTGTGAAATGTTTTATATCTTAATTGATATTAAGCAAGACATGTGTGGTGTGGAATGTATTATTAAACATATGGCTTATATTTAAAGAAGATGATTTTATACAATACGGTTAGTGGCTCAGTTCACTAGTCCATTGTTTTGAGGTCATATATAATGTTGCTAAGATAAAAATCACCCCAATGCCACCATCAATGCACCCGCAGTAATGAGTGCCACACCTAGCCCTGCAATTAATGAAATCTTTTCGCCAAACAGGATAAAGGCCAGAATCACGGCAAAAACCACACTGAGTTTATCAATGGGCGCAACTTGTGAGACATTACCATTCTTGATGGCCATAAAATAGAATAGCCAGGATAACGCCCCCGCTACACCACTGAGCACCACAAAAAGTAGCGCTTTTTTATCGGCTAATACGGTGCCGACCAGATTGAATTTTCCCTGAACCACCACCACGCCGACCAAAAATAGCGCCATCACCACAGCCCGCACGGCGGTTGCGGTATTGGCATCCAAATGTTGCAGGCCGATTTTACCGAAGATGGCGACTAAAGATGCTGAAACAGCGGACAGTAGGGCATAAATCAACCAAGTGCTCATAATAAATAAGACCTATTATCATTAAAAACCTGATGCTACGCCGTTAAGTTTATTTTTCATAGCCTTGAGAGGGATTTTATAGTGAATAAACCGTTACGGAATAAAGCGATAACCCACCCCCGTTTCTGTTAATAAATGTTTAGGGCGGGTAGGGTCGGTTTCTAATTTTTGACGCAAGTGGCCCATATAAATGCGCAGATAATGACTGTGTTCGACATAATTTGGCCCCCAAACTTGGTTGAGTAATTGGCGTTGGGTAATGACCTTACCCGCATTTGTCAATAATGCTGAAAGTAACCGAAATTCAATCGGGGTCAGGTGGAGGTCAACACCGGCACGGGTGACTTGGCGGTTAATCAAATCTACGCTGATATCTGAAAAGTTTATCAGCGGGCTTTCCTGGCTGCCCCCACTGTGACGGCGCAAAGCAACTCGCACTCGTGCCAGTAATTCACTGATACCAAAGGGTTTACTGAGATAATCATCAGCGCCAGCATCCAGCGCGGCCACTTTGTCTTCTTCATTGTTACGGGCCGATAACACAATAATCGGGATGGCGCTCCACTGACGTAAATCCTGAATATAGGTCAAACCGTCACCATCCGGCAGACCCAAATCTAAAATAATGAGGTCGGGTTTACGGGTTCCGGCCTCAATCAGGCCGCGTTGTAGGGTTTCACTTTCAAATACGCGCCAGCCTTCACCCTCCAGCGCAATTCGAACAAAGCGCCGGATCTCTTTTTCATCTTCAACAATTAGGATGTTAGTCGGGGATATCGTCACGTTTCCTCAGTATCAATATTTTCACTGTCAATTTCCGGGGCTTTCTCCAGTGGCAAGGTAAAGTGGAAGCTCGCGCCGCCATCTTGACTTTTTTCCACCCAGATACGCCCACCGTGTACATCAATAATGGCACGGCAAATGGCTAAACCCAAGCCCACCCCCGGAATAGCTGACTCTTTGTTACCACGGGAGAATTTATCAAAAATCAGTTGTTCCTGCCCAGTTGTGACTCCGGGGCCATTGTCCCAGACTTCGACATTCAGCCACTCGCCTTGCACCTTGGCTCTAATCCCCAATAATGCTGCGTAACCGGCGTATTTATGGGCGTTTTCAAGTAGGTTAATAAACACCCGCTCCAACAAGCTGCCATCACAGTTGATTAACACCATTTCATCCGGTAATTCGACCTTAATTTGATGATGGCTTAATGTGGTTTCCAGCATATGCAGGGCGCTGCCGACGATTTCTTCCAGTGACTGCCACTCTTTGCGCAGGTTAAAGCCGCCCGATTGAATGCGGGCCATATCCAGTAAATTGTTGACCAGCCGGGTGGTGCTCAGCACTTGTTGGCGGATTTGATTGGCCTGCGGCGCATGCCGTGAACCTTCGGCAGCCAGATCCAGTGTCAGGATTTCCGCCTGACCGAATAACACGGTTAGCGGCGTACGCAAATCATGGGAAAGTGCCGCCAGCAGGGAGTTGCGCAGTTGCTCGCGTTCCGCATCCAGTTTGGCCAATTCGGCGCTGCGAGCCAGATGCAACCTTTCCAGCGCGTTGGCAATCAAGCTGGTGAAAGTCTGTAGCAAGCGCTGCTGCTCCGGCACCATAAGCTGGCGCAGGTTGGCCGGTTCAATCGCCAGCACCCCGTAAGTTTGTTTCGATGCCGTCAGCGGCAGTAATTGGTAAGGTACACCCGGCAAGGTATCGGTACCCGCGCCAGCGGGTGCGCCTTTGTCAAAGCTCCAGCGTGCAATGGCCTCATCGACGGAAAGCGCTCCCCCTTCATCGGTAGTAATTTGTTGTAAGCGCCCATCTTCTTGTGGCAACAGCAGGTCAGTTTTGGCCTGAAAACTGCTGGAAAGAAAATGACGGCTGGTTTTGGCAATATCTGCTGGGGTGAGGGCGCGGCTTAATCCGCGTGACATTTCATACAGATGTCTGGCGCGTTGCTCGCGATAACGGGCAATTCTGGCTTGATAACGCACTCCGGCCGTCAGGTTCCCCACCACGATACCAACAATTAGCATGACGCCAAAAGTCAGTAAATACTGCACATCAGTAACCGCCAGTGACCAGTGCGGTTGGACAAAAAATAGATCGAAACTAACGACATTGATAAATGCGGCCAAGACGGAAGGCCAGCGGCCATAAAACAGCGCAATAATCACTACGCCGAGCAAGTAAACCATCACCAGGTTGGCTTGGTCGAACCCCGGTATTAGCCATTGTGATAATACCGTGATCAGCGCACACAGGCCGATGGCCGCGACACAGCCGCGTAATTGCATCCGCCATTTTTCAGTGAAAGTGCGTGAGTCGGTCTCTTTCACGACATTGGCGGGAGCATCCCCCTCCAGTGCAATAATCACTAAATCTAAATCCGGCCCGAGTTTACCCAAACGGTCGGCAAAGCTGCCGCGCAGTTTCCAATGTTGTTCAGTGCGGCGGCCAATAATGATTTTGCCCAAATTATGTTCGCGGGCGTAACGTAATATCGCCCGTTCTTCACTGGGTTCCGATAAAGTGGCGGTTTCAGCCCCTAACTCTTGCGCCAGTTTTAGGGTGCGCAAAATGGCGCGACGTTTGGCTTCCGGTAGGCCGTGCAGCCGTGGGGTTTCAACATACACTGCATGCCAAATGCAGCCCAACCGCGCCGCCAACCGGGCTGCGGTTCGCACCAGTTTTTCATTGCCGCTGTTGTGGCCGATACACAATAAAATAGCATCGCGGGTATGCCAAACACGCTCGCGCCCTTGAGTATCGCGAAAGGCGCGCATCTGGTCATCAACCCGATCCGCGGTGCGGCGCAGGGCCAATTCGCGCAGTGCAATCAAATTCCCTTTGCGGAAAAAATGCTCAATAGCGCGCTCGGCCTGCCCTGGGATATAGACTTTCCCCTCATTGAGCCGTTGGCGAAGGTCATCAGGGGGAAGATCGACTAAGACCACTTCCGTGGCCTCGTCAAACATATGGTCGGGTACCGTTTCCCGCACTCGAATACCGGTTACGCCACCGACCACATCATTCAGACTTTCCAAATGTTGCACATTGACGGTGGTCAGCACGTCAATGCCCGCATCCAGCAGCTCTTCAACATCTTGCCAGCGTTTGGGGTGGCGGGAGCCATGGGCATTGCTGTGAGCCAGTTCATCCATCAGGATCAGCGCGGGGTGGCGGGCGAGGGCGGCATCCAAATCAAACTCGCGCACCTGCCGATTGCGGTGATGAATCCGCTTTAGTGGCAGGATTGCCAGCCCTTCCAGCAAGGCGGCGGTTTCACTGCGCCCGTGAGTTTCGACAACGCCGACTAATACATCCAGTCCCTGCGCCCGCAGGCGCTGGGCTTCTTGTAGCATGGCGTAGGTTTTGCCCACTCCGGCGCAAGCCCCAAAAAAGACTTTTAGCCGGCCACGGGATTTTTCATTCGCGGCCGCAAGCAGACTGTCAGGGTTTGGGCGGGTTGGTTCTGCATCCACCATGTTATGTCCTTAAGATTTTACCGGAGTCGCCGGGATTTTCACGTGACTCTGGGCATCCAGCGCCATATTCAGATTCAGCACGTTGACCACGGATTCACCGAAGAAATTTGGCGTTGCTTTCTGTACATTGCCATCAATCAATTGTTTGACCTCAGACAGCGGCATTTGACGAATGCTGGCAATGCGTGGAGCTTGATAATAGGCTGCTTCCAGTGAAATTTGCGGGTCGAGACCACTGGCGGAAGCGGTCACCAAATCAACTGGCACCGGCCCTGTTTGTGTTGGGTTTGCCTGGCGCAGTAATTTAACGCGCTCACTGATGGCTTTATCCAAATCCGGGTTGCTGGCAGCCAAGTTGCTGCCGCCGGATGACATTGGATTATAAGGCATATCGGCGGTTGCCGATGGGCGGCCGGCAAAATAACCCGGTTGAGTAAAGTTTTGGCCGATCAAGCGAGAGCCGACCACCTCATCACCCAGCATCACCAGTGAACCATTCGCTTGCTGTGGAAATATCAGTTTTGCCAGCCCAGTGGTCAACAGAGGATAAGCTATTCCGGTGATAAGTGTCAGTAATATCAGCAAAACCAATGCAGGGCGCAGGTAGGACATGCGGCTTGTGGATGACATATTCGTGGTCGATGACATCTTTTATTACCTCAATTTGGGTCTTAAAACCGGCCACCCAAGGTGGCAGTGGTCGTGACGAAATACATTATTGTCTTAGTTTACATTAAGCGGCCTTAGGCCAGATTTAACGCCGTCAGCACCAGGTCGATGAGTTTGATTCCGACAAACGGCACCAGTAACCCGCCCAGACCATAAACCCACAGATTGCGGCGCAGTAAGGCGGCGGCGCTCATCGCCTTGTAACTGACTCCTTTTAGCGCCAGCGGGATCAGGAACACAATCACCAGCGCATTAAAGATAACCGCCGACAATATTGCCGAAGCCGGTGAATGTAATTGCATTATATTCAAAGCGTTAAGTTGCGGATAAGTGGCCGCGAACGCCGCCGGAATGATGGCGAAATATTTGGCGACGTCGTTGGCGATACTGAAAGTGGTCAGCGAGCCACGGGTCATCAGCATTTGTTTGCCGATATGCACCACTTCAATCAACTTGGTCGGATTAGAGTCCAAATCCACCATATTGCCCGCCTCTTTGGCGGCTTGAGTCCCGGAGTTCATCGCCACCGCCACATCTGCCTGTGCCAGTGCCGGGGCGTCGTTGGTGCCGTCGCCGGTCATGGCCACCAGTCGGCCCTCTGCTTGATATTGGCGAATCAAGGCCAGCTTAGCCTCCGGTGTGGCTTCGGCCAGAAAATCATCGACTCCAGCTTCAGCCGCAATAGCCGCCGCAGTCAGACGGTTGTCACCGGTGATCATCACGGTTTTAATGCCCATTTTGCGCAGCTCAGCAAAACGTTCTTTAATGCCGCCTTTGACGATATCTTTCAGCGCCACCACCCCCAGCACCCGAGGGCCATCAGCCACTACCAGAGGGGTGCCGCCGGTGCGCGCCACACTTTCCACCGCATCTTCTACCGCGCGTGGGAAGTGACCCTGATTGGATTCCACATGGCGGCGAATTGCATCGACCGCACCTTTGCGAATCATTCTGTCTTGTACATTCACGCCGCTCATGCGGGTTTGTGCTGAGAAGGGCACAAAGGTGGCATTCAAGCTGTGCAAGTCGCGTTCGCGCAGGTTAAAGCGCTGTTTAGCCAGCACCACAATACTGCGGCCTTCCGGGGTTTCGTCGGCCAGCGATGAGAGTTGCGCGGCATCCGCCAGTTGTTGCTCGGTCACTCCCGGTGCGGGTAAGAATTCTGATGCCTGGCGGTTACCCAGCGTGATGGTGCCGGTTTTATCCAACAGCAGCACATCGACATCACCGGCAGCTTCGACAGCGCGCCCGCTGGTGGCTATCACATTGGCCCCTAACATGCGGCTCATCCCGGCCACACCAATGGCGGATAACAACCCGCCGATGGTGGTGGGGATCAAGCAAACCAGCAGCGCCACCAACACGGTGATGGTGACCGGTGAACCGGCATGGTTGGCTTCAACACTGAAGACCGAAAATGGATATAAAGTCGCGGTCGCCAGTAAAAAGACGATGGTCAGTGCCACCAACAAAATGGTCAGCGCCACTTCATTGGGGGTTTTGCGTCGTTTGGCCCCTTCCACCATGGCTATCATGCGGTCGAGGAAAGTCTCGCCGGGGTTAACACTGCACTGAACCACCAGCCAGTCTGACAGCACCCGAGTCCCGCCGGTTACCGAGGCGAAGTCGCCGCCGGATTCACGGATAACCGGCGCAGATTCACCGGTAATGGCGCTTTCATCCACCGAGGCCCCGCCCTCCAGCACTTCACCGTCGCAGGGCACGGTGTCACCGGCTTCAATCAGCACCACATCACCTTTGCGCAGACTGTCAGCGGAGACTTTTTGTTGCGGCGCATCAAAGCGGGCTTCGGTCAGTTTTTTCGCCCAACTGGTTTTTTTCACTCCGCGCAGACTTTCCGCCTGCGCTTTGCTGCGCCCCTCGGCCAATGCTTCGGCAAAGTTGGCGAACAGCACGGTAAACCATAGCCACAGGGCAACACTGCCGGTAAACATGGCGCTGCCGGTGGTCTGGCCGCTTAAGATGGCCAGCCAAATCAGGGTGGTCAGCCCACTGCCCAGATACACCACGAACATCACCGGATTGCGCCACTGGACGCGCGGATCCAGTTTCTTCACGGCATCAAGCAGCGCAGTGCGAACCAGTGCTGGCTCAAAAATTGCGCGTTGTTTGCGGGTCATAGTTATTCTCTTCTTTGGGTAGTAAAATTAAAGTGTTAACGAAACTTGTAGATGTTCGGCGACCGGGCCTAAAGCCAGAGCTGGGATAAAGGTCAATGCGCCCACCAATAATACGGTGCCCACCAGCAAGCCGATAAACAGTGGCCCGGCAGTAGGGAGGGTGCCGTTGCCAGCCGGTTGCCGTTTCTTCGCCACCAATGAACTGGCAATCGCCAGCACCGGCAGAATCACCCCGAAGCGACCCAAGAACATCGCCGCAGCCAGTAGCAGGTTATAAAACGGTGTATTGACACTGAGGCCAGCAAAGGCGCTGCCGTTGTTATTGGCCGCTGAGGAAAGGGCGTAAAGCACTTCACTAAAACCATGCGCACCGGGGTTAAGAATCCCTGCGCGACCAGCATCAGTACAGAGCGCCAGTGCGGTGCCTAACAGCACGAGCGTTGGCGTGACCAAAATCGCCAGCGCGGTCATTTTCATATCAAATACGTCAATTTTCTTGCCGAGGTATTCAGGGGTACGGCCAATCATCAGCCCGGCAATAAACACGGTCAGCAGCACGAATAACAGCATGCCGTACAAACCAGAACCGACGCCGCCAAACACCACTTCACCAATTTGCATCAACCACATGGGCACCATGCCACCCAGCGCGGTAAAGGAGTCATGCATGGCGTTAACCGCACCGCAAGATGCCGCAGTGGTGACCACGGCATACATGCTGGTCGCCAGGATACCGAAGCGGGATTCCTTACCCTCCATATTGATATTGCTGTCGGCACCCAACAGCATCAAATGCGGGTTCCCGGCCAGCTCGGCGTACATCACTACCACCACCGCCACCACAAAAATCAGTGACATGGCCCAGAGCAGTGCATGGCCCTGACGGTTATCCCCGACCACTTGGCCGAAAGAAAAACACAATGAGCAGGGGATCAGGAAAATCGCCAGCATTTGCACAAAGTTGCTAAACGCCGTCGGGTTCTCAAACGGATGTGCGGAGTTAGCACCAAAGAAACCGCCGCCATTGGTACCCAGCATTTTGATGGCTTCTTGCGAGGCCACCGGCCCCATCGGCAAGGTCTGTTTTACCCCCTCGAGGGTGGTGATATGCAGGTAACCGTCCAAATTCTGTAAGACGCCTTGACTGACAAGAACCAGCGCAATGAGCAGTGAAATTGGCAATAAGACATATAAAGTGATGCGAACCAAATCGACCCAAGCATTGCCCAGTGTGCTGGCTGAATGGCGGGCAAATGCGCGGATCAGCGCAAAAGCCACCGCAATACCGGTAGCCGCTGACAGGAAGTTTTGTACTGTCAGACCGGCCATTTGGCTCAGATAACTGAGTGTATTCTCCCCGCTATAGGCTTGCCAGTTGGTGTTAGTGACAAAACTCACCGCAGTATTCAGCGCCAAATGCCATGATAGCCCCGGCATATTTTCCGGATTCAGTGGTAACGAGCCTTGCATCATTAATAGTGCGAACAGCAGCACCACGCCCAGCAGGTTAAAACTGAGAATGGCCAGCGCATATTGCCAGCCGTTCATTTCCTGGTTTTTTACCCCACTACAGCACCATAAACCGGCCTCGATTTTTTGTAATGGCGCGAAAGGTTCACCCTCAATAAGACGCGCCAAGAAACTTCCCAATGGACGGGACAGCACCAACAACACCAACATAAAGCTGGCAATAAGCAGAAATCCTGATGCCGCCATTTAAAAGTCCTCCGCATTAAATAAGGCATAAACCAGATAGCCCAGTAGCAGCAGAACCAGCAGCGCACCACAAATGATGCTGACACTCACGATATACCTCCACAGGTCTTATTTTTTGATAACCCAGTTTTTTGATGATCAAGTTTTGATAACCCAGTTTTTTGATGATCAAGTTTTGATAACCAAGTTTTGATAACAGCAGCTTAGGAAGTTGTAAGAAAAGTTCTTGATAAAAAAGCGGTGAGAGGTGTAAAAAAAGTATAAAAACGGTCAATAAATAACCAATGAGTGAGTGTAAATCACTCATTGCCGATGTAATCTAGTCAATCGAGTTATCTGGATCGATATTTTTTTGGTGAATGTGTTCGGCTTTCTAATTCACAGGGTTATTAGCCTACGTGAAACAAATTATAAAATTAACTTACCTGTAACAAAATTACAGAATTGGTGGTTTTTTTGTGCTTTTTACATGATTCAGTGGTCGGATGAGTGGTAAACTTTCAATCAATGCGGTAAAATTTTGTCCAGTTACCAATTTTGTTTATTTTACTTTCAACGCCACGCGGTAATCGGCCCTCTGCGAATTAGGGCTAGCGGTTACATAAAGGCGTTTTAAAGGAGGGTTATTATGACCATGTACAACGCATACCCATTGCATCAGGTTATTTTGCGTCGCATTGCAGTGATTCTGGTGGGGTTATTAGCGCTACCGGTGATGCTTTTCCGCAAAGACCGCGCCCGCTTCTATAGCTATCTGCACCGTGTCTGGCTCAAAACCAGTGATAAACCCGTCTGGCTGGCACAGTCTGAAATGGCGCCGCAAGATTTTTATTGATTGCTAAACTATCAGGTTTGCAACGGTAAATTGCAGTAAAGTAAAAGGCCCGTGGGTGAATACTCATGGGCTTTTTTATTGGGTGATGGAGAATAAAATGCCGCAAAACAGTCAGATGTCGCAAACACCGAGTATTGTATATTGCCATGCGCGCGATGAACTCGATGCCCTCTGTGAGGCGGGTATTACCCGTGGCAAATTAATGGAGTTTCATAGCCGATATAAATTAGTGTTATTAGCGCATTCACAACCGGAATACCGTGAAATTGGACCTTTTATTGCGGCAATGGATAAATGGCCATCATTGATTGAGTTTACTGCTGAGTATCGCCAGCGTTTACTGCATTTACTGTCCCATTCTCCGACGGTGGCTAACCACACTAATGTGCTGATGCATGCGCAGGGCTATTTTCGGCCTTATCTCACCTCAGCGCAGCGTCAGGCTTTGGCACAGCTTATTGATCAATATCGTTTAGGTAAATTGCCTCTCAGCACGCCGATTGCGCAGATAGCGACCTATCAGGTTGAATTTCCAAATGATTATCTGGCTGGGCAGCACTATTTTACGTTTTATTCAGCGCAAGGCTAAAGCATGGCTATACATCTTATTTGGTTCCGTAATGATTTACGTCTAACTGATAATCTGGCGCTACACGCGGCATGTCAGGATCCACAAGCCATTGTAATGGCAGTATTTATCGCCACGCCAGCCCAATGGGCGGCGCATGACATGGCACCGCGACAGGCGGCATTTTTGCTGCAAAATCTGCAATTATTGCAGGATGCGCTCGGCGCACGGGGAATCCCGCTGCACTATCATCAGTGTGATGATTTTAAGGCCTCGATAATCTGGCTGAATGATTTTTGTCAGCAACAGCATGTAGATGCGCTGTTTTATAACCAACAGTATGAGTTGAATGAACGTGTGCGCGATGAGGCATTGACGACATTACTGAGTCAACGCGCTATCGCCTGTCACGGCTTTCATGACAGTGTGCTATTGCCGCCGGGCACTGTCCTGACGGGCAATAATGAAATGTATAAAGTTTTCACTCCGTTTCGCCGTGCATTTATCCAGCGGTTAATGATGAGTGATTGCCGCAGTGTTCCGGCACCGAAAGCCCGTGCCACCGCAGTTGTGCCCCCCGCGCAACCCTTGGCTCCTTTCGATTACCCACAACAGCCAGTTGATAATCAGCTATTCCCTGCGGGGGAAGAGGCCGCGCTACAGCGTTTGCGCCGTTTTTGTCGCGAGGATGCGCCGGACTATCAGCAGCAACGTGATTTCCCCGCAGTTGCGGGCACCAGTTGCCTGTCACCTTATCTGGCGCTGGGAATACTTTCGCCTCGTCAATGTGTTAATCGCCTACGCGCTGAATGTCCGGAGGTGCTGGAGAATGCCGATGGTGGAGCCTTTATCTGGCTTAATGAGTTGATATGGCGTGAATTTTATCGTCATTTACTGGTAGCCTATCCTCGGTTATGCCAGCACCATCCCTTTATTACCTGGACTGATGCAGTAATATGGAACCACTCAGAACAGCAATTAATCGCCTGGCAGCAGGGGCGAACAGGGTATCCTATTGTTGATGCAGCAATGCGGCAGCTCAATGCCACAGGTTGGATGCATAACCGCTTGCGGATGATCAGTGCCAGTTTTCTGGTCAAAGACTTGTTGATCGACTGGCGGCACGGCGAACGCTATTTTATGTCGCAATTATTGGACGGTGATTTGGCCGCTAATAATGGCGGTTGGCAGTGGGCAGCATCAACCGGGACTGATGCCGCACCCTATTTTCGCATCTTTAATCCCACCACGCAGGGAGAGCGTTTTGATAAAGATGGCGCTTTTATTCGCCGCTGGTTACCTGAGTTGGCGGCAGTACCCGACAGCGATATCCATCAACCATGGCGTTGGGCCGAGCGACAGCAGCAACCATTGGATTACCCACCACCGCTGGTGGACCATAAGCAGGCCAGATTGGCTACACTCGCGGCATTTGAAGCCGCTAAGCGGGATGGCAGCAAGGATCCCTAATCACCTGGAGCCTTCATGTTTTTGACTTATATTTCGACTCAATCGGCAGCAACTGTCAGTCAAGTCAGCAGTAATAAGCGCCGTAACCGGCTGCTTAACGCCGGATTGGTTTTCTCTTTTAGCCTCTATAGCACCTTGGCGGCGGCAGGGTTTGAAGTGGTGGCTCTGGGGGTAGATGGCGGTGTCAGTGATGGCAATCTGACTTCCTATCTGATTCGTGATGATAGCCAGCCAGTGTATTTGGCGTTGGATGCCGGTTCGGTGTTGCCGGGGATAGCCAAGGCGCTAGATAAAGGTCATTTTTCTGATGTGACAGCCGAACAGGCCGCTCCGCTCACTCGGCAGGGTTATGTTTTTCGCCAAAGCATCAACAGCTATTTTATTAGCCATGCCCATCTTGACCATGTATCTGGCCTGATTATTGGTTCACCGGAAGACAGTAAAAAAACTATTTATGCATCAGCCGATACTATTGATGTATTGCGGAACTACTATTTTAACTGGCGTGTCTGGCCCAATTTTACCGACAGTGGCAGTGGCACACGTTTGGGGACCTACCGCATGCAACTGGTGCGCCCGAATCAGCCTTTAAGCTTAGGGCTAACCCGTTTAACCGGCGAAATGTATCCGCTCAGTCATGATAAATCGCTATCTTCTATGTTGCTGATTAGCAGCAATATTATCGCCAGCAATAAAGCGGCTTTTGCCTATTTTGGCGATACCGGCCCGGATGAGATAGAAAAGTCAAAAAATCTGGATACAGTGTGGCGCAAGTTGGCTGAAAAGGTCCAAAAGCAGCAGTTGAAAGGGATGATTATTGAAGTTTCATATCCTAATGAAGTGGATGATGGCAAATTGTATGGCCACATGACCCCCAAGTGGTTACTGAAAGAATTGAAGAATCTTGAGAAGTACAGCGGCGAAGGGCAGCCATTAAAAGGCTTGCCGGTGGTTATTAGCCATATCAAACCCTCATTCAAACAGGGCCAGGATGTGCGCAAAGTGATTGCGGCCGAGCTTACGCAAGGTAATGATATGGGGGTTAATTTTATCATTATGGATCAAGGTGATAGCCGGAAATTTTAAATATTCCCTTCGTACTTGAAGCCGCAGGGGTGTTAGCTACGTTCACAAACCCGAATCACTTACTTGAGTAAGCTCATCGGGATTAATGAGCCTCATCCTTGAGGCTCACCCTACGGGCTAGCATAAATGCTGTTCAAATCGGTTCCCGACCAATTTGTCTCTCGCTTGCTGCCTACCTGCACCTACAATTACTTTGGGTATATATATCTTAATAGAATTGATTTAATAGCATCTATTTATGGGGCTAATGAAATGCGTAATACCGAACTCGAAACTCTACTCAATAATCAGCTTAATATCTCAGCTTTTCAAGACTATGCACCCAACGGTTTGCAGGTTGAAGGAAAGGCGGAGGTAAAGCGTATTGTTACTGGTGTCACGGCCAGTCAGGCGCTGCTGGATGCGGCGGTGGCGCAGCAGGCGGATGCCATTTTGGTGCATCACGGTTATTTCTGGAAAAATGAACCGGCAGTAGTGCGGGGAATGAAACGTAACCGACTGAAAACCTTATTAATCAACGACATCAATCTGTATGGCTACCATTTGCCGCTGGATGCACACCCGGAATTAGGCAATAACGCGCAACTGGCGAAATTACTGGGAATTCGGGTGGAGGGAGAAATTGAATCTCTGCTGCCGTATGGTGAATTTGATGCGCCACTAAATGCTGTGATTTTACGTGAGCGATTGGAAAAATTATTGGGGCGTCCGGTGTTACATTGTGGTGAACACGCGCCGACGGATGTGCGCCGTATCGCCTGGTGTAGCGGGGGCGGGCAAGGATATATTCAGCAAGCCGCTGAGTTTGGTGTCGATGCATTTATAACTGGCGAGGTTTCTGAGCAAACTATTCATATCGCCCGTGAGATGGGAGTGAATTTTTATGCGGCTGGGCACCACGCAACTGAGCGCTATGGCATTAAAGCGCTAGGTGAATGGCTCGTAACCCACTATCAACTTGATGTTATCTTTATTGATATTCCTAACCCCGCATGACCTAATACGGTAACTTATGCACCGGCGATAAGCCTCGGTGCATAAGTTACCGTTGATATTCCCTCCACCACACAGTAATAAACCCCACATAATAAAAGGTTTATCGGCCGCTCAGCTATTTGAAATCCTCATCTGGCTGCCGTTGAGCGATAAATCTGCAATTTTTAAGAATATCTCGGTGCTTCCCTCTGATTTTAAATAAGAAAAAATCGCACAATTATCGCTATCATTGTTAAAAAACCTTAAAAATAAGCAGTTACAGTGATTAATATGGGTCTTTTCACCCAGTTTAGTGATTGTTCACAGCTATAGGTTAATTCAGTTCTATTGACAGCGGCTAGGCGCTAACGCATAAATATAAACTTATAACGATTATTTATATAAAAACAAAAGCTATAGGGGACGGGAGTGCAACGAGCTCGATGCTATTTACTGGGAGAAAGTGCGGTGGTTCTGGAGTTAGAACCGCCGGTCACATTAACAAGCCAGCAACGGATTTGGGGGCTAGCTGATCGCCTGATTCATCATCCCGATGTTCTTGAAGCTATCCCCGGAATGAATAACCTAACTTTATTGCTGACAGATCCACAGCATACCGCGCTGGATGCCATTGAACGGCTGCAACGCTGGTGGGAAGAGAGTGAGTCATTAGTCCCTGAATCGCGCGATGTCACTATCCCGGTTATTTATGGCGGTGAAGCAGGGCCAGATCTGGCTGAAGTGGCGCGTCATACCGGCATGACGGAGCGTCAGGTGGTTGAGTGCCATGCGGGGGCGAGCTATATCGTCTATTTTCTTGGGTTCCAACCGGGCTTTTCATATCTGGGGGGAATGCCGGAACAACTGGCAACACCACGGCGCGCTGAGCCACGGCTGGTGGTTCCTACGGGTTCTGTTGGGATTGGCGGGAGCCAAACCGGTATTTATCCGCTGGCCACTCCGGGTGGCTGGCAGCTTATTGGCCGCACATCATTGGCGCTCTTTAATCCGTTAGAAATGCCGCCAACCTTATTGCGGCCTGGTGACAATGTGCGCTTCCTGCCCTTAAAGGAGGGCGTATGCTGAAAATAATTCGTGCAGGTATTTATACCACAGTGCAAGACAGTGGCCGCGGCGGTTTTCGCCGTTTAGGTATCAGTCAGGGCGGCGCGCTCGACTTACCGGCGCTGAGTATGGCGAATATGCTAGTAGGGAATGATGCTGGCGCTGCCGGGTTGGAAATTACATTGGGCCAATTTATGGCTGAATTTACCCAACCGGGCTGGATTGCGGTCACTGGCGCGGGCTGTGAGGCGATGTTGGGTGACCAACTGCTCTGGACGGGCTGGCGTTACCCGGTCAAGCCCGGTCAACAGTTAAAACTCAGTGTGCCGCACCATGGTATGCGTAGTTATCTGGCGATTTCCGGCGGTATTGATGCGCCGGAATGCTTGGGGTCGCGCAGTACAGATTTAAAAGCGGGCTTTGGTGGTCATCAGGGACGGTTGATTAAAGAGGGCGACAACTTGCCATTGGGCCAGCCGACTCGTTTACCGCGTGAATCTGTTGGTATAAAACAAATGTTATTTGGTAACCGGGTGCGCGCGGTACCGGGGCCGGAATATCATGAGTTTGACGATGTTGCGCAGGGCGCTTTCTGGCGCGAGGCTTGGCAACTCAGCCCGCAAAGTAACCGGATGGGATATCGCCTGACAGGGCGTGAGTTAACTCGCACCACTTCACGCGAGATGTTATCGCACGGTTTATTGCCCGGTGTGGTGCAAGTGCCGCATAACGGCCAGCCCATTGTGTTGATGGCGGATGCACAAACGACTGGCGGTTATCCGCGTATTGCCTGCGTGATTGAAGCAGATCTCTACCATTTGGCGCAACTTAGGCTCGGAGAGTCAGTGCATTTTGTTCAGTGCAGCGTCGAAGAGGCACTGCGTGCCAAGTCAGAACAACGCCATTATCTACAGCAGATTGAATGGGGCTTACAGCAAGGTTTTGAGACTGTGGAGGCTAAATGCACGGAGGCCAAATGAAGGTTGATTTAAATGCAGATTTAGGTGAGGGCTGTGCCAATGATCAGGCACTGTTACAATTAGTCAGTTCCGCCAATATCGCCTGTGGTTTTCATGCGGGTGACGCGCAGACCATGCGCCAATCAGTGCGCTGGGCTATGGAGTATGGGGTGGCTATTGGCGCACACCCGAGCTTCCCGGATCGTGAGAACTTTGGTCGCACCGCCATGCAGTTACCGCCCGAGACAGTTTTCGCGCAAGTGGTTTACCAACTGGGTGCGCTGGCCGCCATCGTGAAAGCCGAAGGGGGGATTATGCAGCATGTGAAACCGCACGGCATGTTGTACAACCAGGCGGCATTGGATTCGCAACTGGCAGAGGCTATTGCTCAGGCGGTTA
The DNA here is from genome assembly GCF_946902935.1 of Yersinia sp. Marseille-Q5920. NCBI lineage: Bacteria > Pseudomonadati > Pseudomonadota > Gammaproteobacteria > Enterobacterales > Yersiniaceae > Yersinia > Yersinia sp. Marseille-Q5920. The sequence continues at coordinate 294,210 of NZ_CAMPQA010000005.1, forward strand.
AGGCTGTCGACCCGTCGTTGCGCTTGGTGGGATTAGCGGGGAGCGAACTCATCCGCGCCGGTGAGCGAGTGGGCTTAGTGACTCGACAAGAAGTATTTGCTGACCGCCGCTATCAAGGCGATGGCACCTTGGTGCCGCGCAATCAACCTGATGCGCTGATCGAAAGTGACGATTTGGCTTTGTCACAAACCTTAGACATGGTGCAACGTCATCAAGTGCAGGCGCGTGATGGCAACTGGGTGCCGGTGCAGGCGGACACGGTTTGTGTACACGGTGATGGTGCCCATGCATTGCATTTTGCCCGCCGTTTACGTGACAGTTTTCAGCAGCAAAATATCATCATCACCGCGCAATAAGAGACATTAAAACTCTATTTTGATCATAAGCGCCAGTCCTGATCGCAATAGCATTACAGATATAAATCTATAACATTTTCAATATAATGACAGGAGCGTCATCTTGGAACAAACAGTCAACCTTTGGCCGCTGATAGGGATCGCGGCAATTATAATCGGATTTTTACTGCGCATTAACGCCGTCTTGGTGGTGATAAGCGCCGGGATCATCACGGGCGTGGCAGCATTGATGCCAATAGCCACCATTTTAGAAAAACTGGGTGAGGGGTTTCTCAACACCCGTAATCTGCCCCTGATTCTGTTACTGCCGTTGGCGGTTATTGGCTTGCTGGAGCGTCATGGCCTGAAAGAGCGGGCGCAGGCGTGGATTTCGCAAATTAAAGTGCCACTTCTGGCCGCTTATTGATTGTGTATTTATTTGTCCGTGAAGCCACGGCAGCGCTGGGGTTAACCAGCCTCGGCGGTCATGCACAGATGGTGCGGCCGCTATTGGCTCCGATGGCGGAAGGGGCGGCGAAAACCCGTTATGGCGAGCTGCCGGAAAAAGTACGTTATCGTCTGCGCGCCATGTCGGCCGCGACAGATAACGTGGGGCTGTTCTTTGGTGAAGATATTTTTGTCGCCTTCGGTGCCATCATTTTTATGCATAACTTTATGCTGGAGTCCGGTGGTATCCAAACTGAGCCGCTGCATATCGCCCTGTGGGGGATCCCGACGGCGATTTGTGCTTTCTTGATTCATGCCTATCGCTTACAACGTTTAGATAAACATCTCGCCGCTGAATTAACCGCGTTGAATCAGTCTGCCCTGGCAACCAAGGGAGACAACAAATGATTTTCCAACAACAATATTTATATTGGCTAGCTGGCGCTGTATTGCTGATGGTCGCAGTGATGTCGTTTCGCGATAAAGCTAACCCGCGCCGTGTGACAACCGGGCTGTTTTGGGGGTTGTACGGGCTGATTTTCCTGGTCGGAGATTGGACTTACCGCTTGGCAAATACCTTGGCGGGCGAGGGGCCAGATGAGAAGCGAGTTCTCAATATCACTGTCGGTGTGGTGGTCATTATTATGGCGCTAATTGCCGGTTTCGGCGGGGTAAAACTGGGCAGTTATCATCAGCGCACCGAGCAAGAGCGCGAAGTGAGCGCCAAGCGCCTCGGTAACCGGCTGTTTCTTCCGGCACTGACCATCCCTGTGGTGACGGTTATCGGCGTGCTGCTGTTTAATAATATTCCGGCTTTGGATCTGTGGTTATTTGGTGCCGGTAACCACGCCACTTTGGTGACCTTATTCTCAATGACGGTCGGCTGTGTACTCGGCTTGCTGATTGCGGTGTTCCTAACCCGCGAAACGGCTGCTCAGCCAGTGCAAGAAGCGCGGCGTTTGCTGGATTCCATCGGTTGGGCATTTATTTTGCCGCAGATTCTGGCGACGCTCGGCCTGCTGTTTACTACTGCGGGTGTTGGGACGGCGATTGCACATCTGACTCAGGAATATCTGGCGGTAGATCATCGCCTTATTGCCGTGGCAGTCTATGCTATTGGCATGGCGGTGTTAACCATGATCATGGGTAATGCCTTTGCGGCTTTCCCTATTGTCACTGCCGGTATTGGTATCCCCATTTTAGTGTTGCAGCACGGTGGTAACCCCGCAGTGATGGCCGCTATCGGGATGTTCTCAGGTTATTGCGGTACTCTAATGACCCCAATGGCGGCCAACTTTAACATTGTTCCTGCTGCATTATTGGAGCTGCCAGATAAAAATGCGGTGATCAAAGCTCAGATCCCAACAGGGGTCACTCTCTTGATTGTTAACGTATTTTTACTGTATTTCTTGATGTTCCTCTAGGAGAGACGATGAAAAGTGTATTAATTACCGGGTTTGAGCCATTTGACGGGGAGCGGGTTAATCCTTCCTGGGAAGTGGTCAAACAGCTCAATGATCTGATGCTCGGCGGGGCCAAAGTGGTGGCCCGCCAATTACCTTGCGCTTTTGGCGAAGCCCTGATCGCGTTGAATGCCGCCATAGATGAAGTTCAGCCAGTATTGGTGTTGGCTATTGGTCAGGCGGGAGGCCGTGCCGAGATTAGCATCGAGCGGGTGGCCATTAATATTGACGACGCCCGCATTGCAGACAATCTGGGAAAGCAGCCCATAGACCAGCCAATAGTGGAAAATGGCCCGGCAGCCTACTTCACCCGTCTGCCTATCAAGGCCATGGTGCAGGGCATTCGCGAGGCGGGAATTCCGGCCTCAGTGTCTCAAACTGCCGGAACCTATGTCTGTAACCACGTAATGTACGGTTTATTACATCGGTTACATCAGGCTAATGATGAAGTTAAGGGTGGTTTTATTCATATCCCTTATTTACCGGAACAGGCAGTAAACCACCCTGGCGCGCCAAGTATGTCAGCGCACTCCGTGGTGATTGCTTTGGAACTGGCGATTTCCATCGCCTTACAAATTGATCATGATTCGCACATTGCCGGTGGTGCAATCCACTGATCCTACCTTTCGTCCTTGAAGCTACAGGGGTGTTTGCTTGCTGCCTACCTGTAACTCCAATGAGTTTGGGTATAAAAAACGCCACCTAAGAGGGTGGCGTTTTTACATCAAATAGCAAAAAGTCGGCCTATTACTTCAGTTGGCTCTTAAAATCACGTTCTGCATAACCGGTATAAAGTTGGCGCGGACGGGCAATTTTAATGCCTTCGTCGTGCATTTCATTCCAGTGAGCAATCCAGCCAATAGTACGGGCGATAGCAAAGATTACCGTGAACATAGAAGATGGAATTCCCAACGCTTTCAGGATGATACCTGAATAGAAATCGACGTTTGGATACAGTTTTCTCTCGATGAAGTACGGGTCGTTCAGCGCAATATGCTCTAACTCCATCGCCACTTTCAGCAAGTCGTCTTCCAGTTTTAGCTCTTTCAGCACTTCATGACAGGTCTCACGCATAACAGTTGCGCGCGGATCGTGGTTTTTATACACACGGTGACCGAAGCCCATCAGACGGAATGAGTCATTTTTATCTTTTGCACGACGGATAAACTCTGGAATGTGCTCAACAGTTTTAATCTCTTCCAGCATCTTCAGACAGGCTTCATTAGCACCGCCGTGAGCTGGCCCCCACAGGGAAGCGATCCCCGCAGCGATACAAGCAAACGGGTTCGCACCAGAAGACCCGGCGGTGCGCACCGTAGATGTCGAAGCATTTTGCTCATGGTCGGCATGCAGGATGAAAATGCGATCCATAGCGCGTTCCAGTACCGGGTTAACTTCGTATTTCTCACAAGGTGTAGAGAACATCATGTTCAGGAAGTTACCGGCATAGGACAGGTCGTTACGCGGATAAACAAATGGCTGGCCGATGGAATATTTGTAACACATCGCGGCGACCGTCGGCATTTTGGACAGCAGGCGGAAAGCGGTGATTTCACGATGGCGCTCATTATTGACATCCAGCGCATCGTGGTAGAAAGCCGCCAGTGCGCCCGTCACCCCACAGAGCACGGCCATTGGGTGTGAGTCGCGGCGAAATCCGCGGAACAGGCTGGTTATCTGTTCGTGGATCATGGTATGGCGGGTGACTGTCGCTTTGAAGGTTTCATACTCTTCTGCGGTCGGAGTTTCGCCATACAATAAGATGTAGCAAACTTCCAGATAAGTAGAGTTCTTGGCCAATTGGGCAATTGGGAAGCCTCGGTGCAGCAGAATACCTTCGTCACCATCAATATAAGTGATTTTTGATTCGCAGGATGCGGTAGAGGTAAAACCGGGGTCAAAGGTAAAATAACCTTTAGAACCTAGGGCACGAACATCAATAACGTCAGTGCCGATGGTCGGGGATAGCACGCCCAGTTCGATCGCAGCTTCGCCGTCCAGATTCAGCGTCGCTTTTTTGTTAGCCATTTACAGTCTCCTTAGCGCTTATTTTAAAACCCCTAACAATCTAAATGTCTTGGATACCCGCAGGGCATTCCCTCATCAGCACGTCTCTGTGTTCACCTTGAAAAGTGAATTAGGGTACAGAGTGTCTTACCAATGCGGCGGACGACTCAATCATGCGAATCGTCAACTGACGTTGCTTTTTTGTTAGAGATTTGTTGATTTCTTATAATTCGTTTTTCATTTTCCTACGAAACATATGGGGGTAATTACTGAGTACACTGTTGCATAACTTAAGCTTATGGGGAAGTGTATCCGCACACCTTTAGTGAATGATAGGGTTTGTTTTCACCATAGTTGTAATTTAAATGTTTATTCTTTGTCAAATCAGATAATTAATTTTATGCCAATTATGTAAATCGTGATCGTAATCACTGTTCAGGGGAAATGTTACCAATCAGATTGTGTGGGAATTGTAATAAGAATGTGAACCCCCTATACTGCCGCCAGGTCTCCGGATTACCCTGAAGTAGGAGCACCCAGCGTTATATAGAACACGTCATCTAAGCATTCAGGATGTTATGTTTAAATGTGCGATGTGAAGGGTTTCGGCTCTTAACGCTGTCTGATCCACGCCCAGGCCCGGAGGAAGGAAAATAATAAGAGCTGTGTGGGCAAAACCGTGAAAAAACAAAGACCTGTCAATTTGGATCTGCAAACGATTCGATTTCCTGTTACTGCGATAGCGTCCATTTTACACCGAGTCTCTGGCGTAATTACTTTCGTTGCCGTGGGTATCCTCCTTTGGCTGTTAGGTTTGTCTGTCTCTTCGCAAGAAGGGTTCATACAAGCTGCGGCTGTCATGAATAGCTTTTTTGTTAAATTCATCTTCTGGGGAATACTGACTGCGCTGGCCTATCACATTTGCGGTGGCATCCGTCACTTGTTAATGGATTTCGGCTATATCGAAGAGAGCTTGGCTGCGGGGACCCGCTCCGCCCAAGTAGCAATGGTGTTAACCTTGGTGCTGTCAGTTTTAGCTGGAGTCCTTGTATGGTAAGCAATGCTTCTGCGTTAGGGCGTAATGGCGTACACGACTGGCTGTTACTACGTGCTTCTGCGATCGTCATCACTCTGTATGTTCTTTATATTCTGGGCTTTGTCGTCATTGTCCCAGATATCACCTACGAAATCTGGCGTGGCTTCTTTGCTTCGCACATCACAAAAGTGTTTACCCTGCTGACATTGCTGTCGATTCTGGCTCACGCCTGGATTGGTTTGTGGCAGGTATTAACGGACTATATCAAGCCGATAGCGATACGACTGGTGTTGCAACTAGCCGTCGTGATTACGCTGCTGGTTTATCTATTATATGGAACCATTGTGGTGTGGGGTGCTTAAATGAAACTGCCGGTCAGAGAGTTTGATGCTGTTGTTGTTGGTGCGGGCGGCGCAGGTATGCGCGCGGCACTGCAAATTTCACAAATGGGGCTGTCGTGCGCCCTGATATCCAAAGTTTTCCCAACCCGTTCCCATACCGTATCTGCGCAAGGGGGTATCACTGTTGCGCTGGGTAATACCCATGAAGATAACTGGGAATGGCATATGTATGACACGGTAAAGGGTTCCGATTATATCGGTGACCAGGATGCCATTGAGTATATGTGTAAAACCGGCCCTGAAGCTGTCCTTGAGCTGGAACACATGGGGCTACCTTTCTCCCGTTTAGAAGATGGCAGCATTTATCAGCGGCCATTTGGTGGGCAGTCGCTCAACTTTGGCGGTGAGCAAGCGGCGCGTACTGCGGCGGCGGCTGACCGTACCGGGCATGCACTGTTACACACCCTTTATCAGCAAAACCTGAAAAATCACACCACGATTTTCTCCGAATGGTATGCACTGGATTTAGTGAAGAATCAGGACGGCGCTTTTGTGGGCTGTACCGCTATCTGCATTGAAACCGGTGAAGTGGTCTATTTCAAAGCGCGGGCGACTGTGCTGGCGACCGGCGGTGCTGGACGTATTTACCAGTCAACCACCAATGCGCACATTAATACCGGTGACGGTGTGGGCATGGCCCTGCGTGCCGGTGTTCCGGTGCAGGACATGGAAATGTGGCAATTCCACCCGACGGGTATCGCCGGGGCGGGTGTGTTGGTGACCGAGGGTTGCCGTGGTGAAGGCGGTTATCTGCTGAATAAACACGGCGAGCGCTTTATGGAGCGTTATGCGCCAAACGCCAAAGATTTGGCGGGTCGTGATGTTGTCGCGCGCTCCATTATGATTGAAATCCGTGAAGGCCGTGGTTGTGATGGCCCGTGGGGCCCGCATGCTAAATTGAAGTTGGATCACTTGGGTAAAGATGTGCTGGAATCCCGCCTGCCGGGCATTCTTGAGCTATCACGCACCTTTGCTCACGTTGACCCAATTAAAGAACCGATCCCGGTTATCCCAACTTGTCATTATATGATGGGCGGAATTCCGACCAAAGTAACTGGCCAGGCCATTACAGTTAATGAAAAGGGTGAAGATGTTGTCATCCCAGGTTTGTTTGCTGTGGGTGAAATTGCCTGTGTTTCCGTCCACGGTGCAAACCGTTTGGGAGGTAACTCATTGCTGGACTTGGTGGTATTTGGTCGCGCAGCCGGTATGCATCTGCAAGAGTCTTTGATGGAGCAGGGCGCTAGCCGCGATGCCAGTGATTCTGATATCGAAGCATCACTGGAGCGCATGAACCGTTGGAATAACACCCGCTCAGGTGAAGACCCGGTTGAGATCCGCAAAGCATTACAGGCCTGTATGCAGAATAACTTCTCGGTGTTCCGTGAAGGTGATGCTATGGCCAATGGTTTGGAAGAACTAAAAACTATCCGCGAACGTCTGCAAAATGCCCGTTTGGATGACACCTCCAGTGAATTCAATACCCAGCGTATTGAATGTCTGGAATTGGACAACCTGATGGAAACCGCGTTTTCCACTGCCGTGTCTGCAAACTTCCGTACCGAAAGCCGTGGCGCGCATAGCCGCTTCGACTTCCCGGAACGTGATGATGCTAACTGGTTGTGTCACTCGCTCTATTTGCCAGACACCGAAAGCATGACCCGCCGTGAGGTAAACATGCAACCTAAGCTACGCGCGGCCTTCCCGCCGAAAGTGCGTTCTTACTAATGCATGTGTTGTGTTGATAGGGTTAAATTCTAACCCGTTGCGGAGGAAAAGGTCATGAAGCTTGAGTTTTCAATTTATCGCTATAACCCGGACGTCGATAACGCGCCGCATATGCAGGATTATACCCTCGAAGCGGAAGAAGGCCGGGATATGATGTTGCTGGATGCCCTTATCCAGTTAAAAGAAAAAGATCCGACGCTGTCGTTTCGTCGCTCATGCCGTGAAGGTGTTTGTGGCTCAGACGGGTTGAATATGAATGGCAAAAATGGGCTGGCATGCATTACACCGGTTTCGGCTTTGCAAAAAGGCAATAAAAAGATTGTGATTCGCCCATTACCGGGGTTGCCGGTGGTGCGGGATTTAGTGGTCGATATGGGGCAGTTTTATACTCAATATGAGAAAATTAAACCTTACCTGTTGAATGATGGCAAAAATCCGCCAGCACGTGAGCATTTACAATCGCCGGAACAGCGCGAAAAACTGGATGGTTTGTATGAATGTATCCTGTGTGCCTGTTGCTCCACATCTTGCCCGTCATTTTGGTGGAATCCGGATAAATTTGTTGGCCCAGCAGGGTTACTGGCTGCCTATCGCTTCCTGATAGATAGCCGTGATACTGAAACAACAGCACGTTTGGATGATCTGGACGACGCTTTTAGTGTTTTCCGCTGCCATAGCATCATGAATTGTGTCAGTGTTTGTCCTAAAGGCCTTAACCCGACCAAAGCAATTGGTCACATTAAGTCTATGTTGTTACAGCGTAGCGCATGATAGTTACAGCGTAGCGCATGATAGTTACAGCGTAGCGCATGATAGTTACAGCATAGTGCATGATAAGCGCTACAGTGCACATGATAGTTGCAACGTAGTACATGATGTGAGTTTATTAACCTGGGGATGTTTCCCCAGGTTGCTTAAAGGTAGGGAATCTCTAAAAGCCGACAAATTGTCCGTTTTTAGAGGTTCCTTGAACGGGACCGTTAAGGTCCATAACAGAACGTGTATTAAGCACGTCGAGTGAACCGTTTTTACGGCAAACCGTTGATATTACGGTGTATATGTTAACCACGGCGAAAACTGAAGCTTCAAAGCTTAAGGGATCATGATGCAGAACGGCGCAATGAAGGCCTGGCTGGATTCCTCCTATCTGGCGGGCGCGAACCAGTCCTACATAGAGCAGCTCTATGAAGACTTTTTAACCGATCCTGGTTCCGTTGATGATAGTTGGCGTTCAATTTTTCTACAACTACCTACGACGGGTGTAAAACCTGATCAGTTCCACTCTCAAACACGTGAGTATTTCCGTCGCCTGGCGAAGGATCCCTCTCGTTATAACTCATCCATCAGTGATCCTGAAAATGATGCCAAGCAAGTTAAGGTGTTGCAGTTAATCAATGCCTTCCGCTTCCGCGGCCATCAACATGCCAACCTAGACCCACTCGGTTTGTGGAAGCAGGAGTCTGTTCCAGACCTTGACCCTGCTTATCACCATCTGACCGAATCCGACTTCCAGAACACTTTCAATGTGGGTTCTTTTGCTATCGGCAAAGAAACCATGAAGCTGTCTGACTTGTATGCGGCCCTGAAACAGACCTATTGTGGTTCGATTGGCGCTGAATACATGCACATCACCAATACTGAAGAGAAACGTTGGCTTCAGCAGCGGATTGAGTCGGTGGTCGGGAAACCAACATTCAGCGATGAAGAAAAGCGCCGCTTCCTGAGCGAACTGACTGCAGCTGAAGGTTTGGAGCGTTATTTAGGGGCTAAATTCCCTGGTGCTAAGCGTTTCTCACTGGAGGGCGGCGATTCGCTGGTCACCATGTTGAAAGAAATGATTCGCCATGCCGGTAAAAACGGAACACGTGAAGTGGTTCTGGGAATGGCGCACCGTGGCCGCCTGAACGTATTGATTAACGTGTTGGGTAAAAAACCGGAAGATTTGTTTGATGAATTCGCCGGCAAACATAAAGAGCATCTGGGGACTGGTGACGTTAAATATCACCAAGGTTTCTCATCCGATGTGGAAACCGAAGGCGGCCTGGTTCACTTGGCGCTGGCCTTTAACCCTTCACATTTGGAAATTGTTAGCCCAGTAGTCATCGGTTCTGTGCGAGCTCGTCGTGATCGTCTGGATGAAGCGCGCAGCAATATGGTATTGCCAATCACTATTCATGGTGATGCGGCGATTGCCGGGCAGGGCGTGGTGCAAGAAACATTGAACATGTCTCAAGCCCGTGGCTATGAAGTGGGCGGGACAGTGCGCATTGTTATCAACAACCAGATTGGTTTCACCACCTCGAACCCACTGGATGCGCGCTCTACCCAATACTGTACTGATATCGCCAAAATGGTGCAGGCCCCAATTTTCCACGTGAATGCTGATGATCCTGAAGCTGTGGCGTTTGTGACTCGTCTGGCGTTGGATTTCCGTAACACCTTTAAACGTGACGTGATGATCGACCTGGTTTGCTACCGCCGCCATGGGCATAACGAAGCCGATGAGCCAAGTGCAACACAGCCAGTGATGTATCAGAAGATCAAAAAACACCCGACGCCGCGCAAAATCTATGCTGACAAGCTGACTGAGCAAAATATCGCCAGCTTGGAAGATGCCACGGAAATGGTCAACCTGTACCGTGATGCACTGGATCATGGTGACTGTGTGGTGGAAGAATGGCGTCCAATGAATCTTCAATCCTTCACTTGGTCACCCTATCTGAACCACGAATGGGATGAAGAGTATCCAAGTAAAGTTGAGATGAAACGCCTGCAAGAGCTGGCGCGCCGTATCAGCCATGCGCCAGAAGCCATTGAAATGCAATCCCGTGTAGCCAAAATCTATGGCGACCGTGCTTTGATGGCAAGCGGCGAGAAACCATTTGACTGGGGCGGTGCTGAAACACTGGCTTACGCCACTCTGGTCGATGAAGGGATCCCCATTCGCTTATCTGGTGAAGATGCTGGGCGCGGGACTTTCTTCCATCGCCATGCGGTGATTCATAACCAGAAAAATGGCTCAGTTTATGTGCCATTGGCTAATGTTCACAGCGGGCAGGGCGATTTCCAGGTATGGGACTCCGTGTTATCGGAAGAAGCTGTTTTGGCGTTTGAATATGGTTATGCCACTGCAGAACCACGCACTCTGACTATCTGGGAAGCGCAGTTCGGTGACTTTGCCAACGGTGCTCAAGTCGTTATCGACCAGTTCATCAGCTCCGGCGAGCAGAAATGGGGCCGTATGTGTGGTCTGGTTATGCTGTTGCCGCACGGTTATGAAGGGCAAGGGCCAGAGCACTCCTCGGCACGATTGGAACGCTATCTGCAACTTTGCGCCGAACAAAACATGCAGGTGTGTATCCCTTCAACACCTGCACAGGTTTACCACATGATTCGCCGTCAGGCATTACGTGGTATGCGCCGTCCGCTGGTGGTGATGTCACCTAAATCATTGTTGCGTCATCCATTAGCAGTTTCTTCGCTGGATGAATTGGCTAATGGTAGCTTCTTACCCGCCATTGGTGAAATCGATGAGCTGGACCCGAAAGGCGTTAAGCGTGTCGTGATGTGCTCTGGCAAAGTTTATTATGATTTGCTGGAACAGCGACGCAAAAACGGGCAAACCGACGTTGCTATCGTGCGTATCGAGCAGCTTTATCCGTTCCCACATCACGCGGTACAAGCGGTGCTGGAACAATTTGCTCATGTGCATGATTTTGTTTGGTGTCAGGAAGAGCCGCTTAACCAGGGCGCCTGGTATTGCAGCCAGCATAACTTCCGTGAAGTGATCCCATTTGGCGCATCCTTGCGTTATGCAGGCCGTCCAGCATCAGCTTCACCGGCAGTTGGATACATTTCCGTACACCAAAAACAACAACAAGCGCTGGTTAATGACGCGCTGACTGTTGAATAGCGACCGGTTAACACATAAAGGATAGAGAATGAGTAGCGTAGATATTAATGTTCCTGACCTCCCTGAGTCTGTCGCCGATGGCTCTGTAGCAACCTGGCACAAGAAACCGGGCGATAGTGTCAAACGTGATGAAGTGCTGGTCGAAATTGAAACGGACAAAGTGATTCTGGAAGTTCCGGCGAGTCAGGACGGCATCTTGGATGTCATCTTGGAAGATGAGGGCGCGACCGTGCTCTCACGCCAGGTATTGGGCCGCATTCGCCCCAGTGACAGTTCCGGCTTACCGACGGAAGAAAAAAGCCAAAGCACGGAGTCAACTCCGGCTCAGCGCCAGACTGCTAGCTTGGAAGTTGAAAGCAACGATACTCTCAGCCCAGCGATTCGTCGCCTGATTGCTGAACATAGCCTTGATGCTTCGGCCATTAAAGGCAGTGGTGTGGGCGGGCGTATCACGCGTGAAGATGTCGATAGTCATCTGGCAAACCGGAAATCGGCTCCAGCCGCAGTGGAAACCAAAGTTGAAGCCGCCGCACCTGTAGCCGCTCTTGCTGGCCGCAGTGAAAAACGCGTGCCGATGACGCGTCTGCGTAAACGTGTTGCCGAGCGTCTGTTGGAAGCTAAAAACAGCACCGCGATGTTGACCACGTTTAACGAAATCAACATGAAGCCAATTATGGATCTGCGTAAGCAGTATGGCGAAGCTTTTGAGAAGCGCCACGGTGTCCGTTTGGGCTTTATGTCTTTCTATATCAAAGCGGTCGTTGAAGCACTGAAACGCTATCCAGAAGTGAATGCTTCCCTCGATGGCGAAGACGTGGTTTACCACAATTACTTTGATATTAGTATTGCCGTTTCTACTCCGCGTGGTCTGGTTACTCCGGTATTGCGTGATGTGGACACCATGGGCATGGCTGATATTGAGAAGAAAATCAAAGAACTGGCTATAAAAGGCCGTGACGGCAAATTGAAAGTTGAAGAACTGACCGGTGGTAATTTCACTATTACCAATGGCGGTGTATTCGGCTCATTGATGTCGACTCCGATCATTAACCCGCCACAAAGCGCAATCCTTGGCATGCATGCCATTAAAGACAGGCCTATGGCGGTAGAGGGTCAGGTAGTGATTCTGCCAATGATGTATCTGGCACTGTCCTACGATCACCGTTTGATTGACGGCCGTGAATCCGTTGGTTATTTGGTGACGGTAAAAGAGATGCTGGAAGATCCAGCTCGCTTACTGCTCGACGTATAAAAAAGATAAATGACAAGGTCAGTCTGATTGCAAGGTGTTGATTACCTGCCTCCGTGCAATCAGGCTACCTGGTAGGCTTCGGCTCAACTCAGACCTTATATGGATAGAACATCATGAATTTACACGAATATCAGGCAAAACAACTGTTTGCTCGGTATGGCATGCCAGCGCCAACTGGCTACGCCTGTACCACACCGCGTGAAGCAGAAGAAGCCGCATCTAAAATCGGTGCTGGCCCGTGGGTGGTCAAATGTCAGGTGCATGCTGGTGGTCGCGGTAAAGCGGGCGGCGTGAAACTGGTTAATAGCAAAGAAGATATTCGTGCTTTCGCTGAACAGTGGTTGGGCAAAAAACTGGTGACTTACCAGACTGATGCACATGGCCAACCCGTTCACCAAATTTTAGTTGAAGCGGCGACTGATATCGACAAAGAGCTATATCTGGGCGCGGTTATTGACCGTAGCTCCCGTCGGGTGGTGTTTATGGCATCTACTGAGGGCGGTGTTGAGATTGAGAAAGTTGCCGAAGAAACACCAGAATTGATCCACAAAATTGCCTTGGACCCATTGACTGGTCCGCAGCCTTATCAAGGTCGTGAATTGGCTTTCAAACTGGGCCTGACCGGTAAGCAAGTTGCTCAATTTACCAAGATCTTTATGGGGCTGGCGACCTTGTTCTTGGAACGCGATTTGGCGATGGTTGAGATCAATCCGCTGGTTATCACCAAGCAGGGCGATCTGATTTGTTTGGATGGCAAATTGGGTGCTGATGGCAACGCCTTGTTCCGTCAACCCGAACTGCGTGAAATGCGAGATCCTAGCCAGGAAGATGCCCGTGAAGCTCATGCTGCGCAGTGGGAACTGAATTACGTGGCGCTGGATGGCAACATTGGCTGCATGGTAAATGGTGCTGGTCTGGCCATGGGTACTATGGACATCGTGAAACTGCACGGCGGTGAGCCGGCTAACTTCCTTGATGTCGGCGGTGGTGCTACTAAAGAGCGTGTGACTGAAGCCTTCAAAATTATTTTGTCTGATGACAAAGTAAAAGCGGTTTTCGTGAACATCTTCGGCGGGATTGTGCGTTGTGACCTGATTGCTGACGGCATTATCGGTGCAGTTGAAGAAGTGGGTGTCAATGTGCCAGTGGTCGTTCGTCTGGAAGGGAATAACGCCGAACTGGGTGCCAAAAAACTGGCAGACAGCGGTTTGAATATCATTGCTGCGACCAGCCTGACAGATGCGGCTCAGCAAGTTGTAGCGGCAGTGGGGGCTAAATAATGTCTATTTTAATTGATAAAAACACCAAAGTTATTTGCCAGGGTTTTACCGGTAGCCAAGGGACTTTCCATTCCGAACAAGCTATTGCTTATGGCACAAAAATGGTGGGTGGCGTAACGCCAGGCAAAGGCGGCACCCAGCATTTGGGCTTACCAGTATTCAATACTGTACGTGAAGCGGTAGATGCGACCGGTGCTACGGCCTCTGTTATCTATGTACCAGCTCCGTTCTGTAAAGACTCGATTCTGGAAGCTATCGACGCCGGTATTAAATTAATTATCTGTATTACTGAAGGCATTCCAACACTGGATATGCTGGTGGTAAAAGTCAGATTAGAACAGTCTGATGCACGGATGATCGGTCCGAACTGCCCAGGTGTTATCACCCCAGGTGAATGTAAGATTGGTATCATGCCGGGTCACATTCATTTGCCGGGCAAAGTGGGTATTGTCTCCCGCTCAGGTACTTTGACCTATGAAGCAGTAAAACAAACTACTGATATCGGTTTCGGTCAGTCCACTTGTGTTGGTATCGGTGGCGACCCGATCCCAGGTTCTAACTTCATCGATATCCTGAAGTTGTTCCAGGAAGATCCGCAAACTGAAGTGATTGTGATGATCGGTGAAATCGGCGGCAACGCAGAAGAAGAAGCCGCAGCTTACATTAAAGATCACGTGACCAAACCTGTCGTGGGTTACATTGCTGGTGTGACTGCACCAAAAGGCAAGCGTATGGGCCATGCGGGCGCCATCATTGCAGGCGGTAAAGGAACTGCGGATGATAAATTTGCTGCGCTGGAAGCTGCGGGGGTGAAAACCGTCCGTAGCCTGGCTGAAATCGGCAATGCTGTTAAAGCAGTTTATCAGAGCAATAAATAATCTTGTGATATAGAGGCCACCTTAGGGTGGCCTTTTTAATACCTAATCAGAATTTATTCAGCGCCGTAATAAGAGCGATATCTGTTTGAGCCTGCTGTTTAACTTGCTCATTTTTGCTGCCCGACACTTGTTGCTGCAATGTCGTCAGCGCTGCGTCGTAACTGGTTTTATCTTTGAACAGCTTATCTTTTATGTTGATCGATGCAATGTTGGTATAGCGGCCATCATCCGTGGCTGGCACTGCTATGGTGCCGTTATTAATCAATTGTTTAACAATCTGCCGCTCTTTCTCATAGCCTTCCAGCCCCACCAAATGCCAGCGCTGTTGAGGTTTTCCCTCATATTTCCCCATTTTAACATCCGTCAGATAGTGAATTGTTAGGTTACGGATAGTGCCTTCTTCTTCACCATATTGGGCTTTGCTGTCCGATAATATCGGGAATGATTGTCCTTCCAGCACGCCGCCTTTTTGCGTTAAATGCCCCATCCGATAACTGTTCATGCCCAAATGTATGGGAGTGATATCTGTGACGGGGGTGCCGTCATTGAGACGCAGGTCGGTGATACGCATCCCTGCGGGTTGACGTAAATCGATGGTGTATGTCACCCCATCAAAGAAGTCATTAGTAGAATATTTAGAGGCACGGCGCTGCGGGTTAAAGCTGTAGGTTACGTCGCCCGGCTTAACTTGGTTAAAGTAGTCAGCCGACCACTCCATATATTGCTTCAGTTCTTTACCAGTCAGGGCATAAACCGTGATTTCACCGCCAGCATATTGATAGTTGAATGCAATGTCTTTAGCCGTGATATCACCCACATCCATTTTGGGACGGTCATTATCAATCTGCAAGGCGATGACTTGGGCCTGCGGGGCATAATAATGGGCGGCTTCTTGATAGAGTGCACTGATACCGGTGTCTTGCACATGGACTTGCGGAATACCTTTAATCTCATCCGGCGGGACTAAATTTGTACCGCTCAGTTTCGCAATCACTCGATTAGCATTGGCGCGCAAAATATCGTGGTAAGGTTGATAGAGTGATTCCAGCGTTTTATCAGACTCAATCCCCTTGATAGGGTAGGTGTAGCTGTCTTTCTCTATAAGGTGATATTTCCCGTCGCGTTGCTCAAATTTCAGGTCAATACGGGAAAGGGCACGGCCATATTTATCCGGCTCAGTAATAATGACGCCGTTGACCACCGCTTTATCAATTTTTACATGCATATGGCCCGCGACAATGGCAGCAAGTTCTGGATTGGCTTTGGCGATATCGCCAACACCGGTTCCGGGCCGCTGATTCTCATTGTCGATTCCCATATGCGCTACCAGAACAATGGCATCTACCTGTGGCTGGAGCTGCTGAATGACCTTTTTCACTTCCTGCACTGGATCAGTGAAATGGATGCCATTAATACGGTCAGTACCCTGAGCAAACTCGGCGGTCATCGGAGTATCCATCCCGATAATGCCGATTTTAACCCCTTGGCGCTCAATTATTTTGTAAGAGGGCAGGTAGGGTTTACCTGAATCCCAGAAAATATTGCCCGCCAGTGCTGCGCCGTCAAATTGCTTTAATGAGGTAGAAAGAGCTTTCAAGCCAAAATCGAATTCGTGATTACCCATCACCCAGGCGTCATATTTCAAGGCATTAAAGCCAAGGATCATTGGGCTGATAGGTTCGTTTTTAAAGGTTTCGACAAAGTTGCCCTGAATAGTATCGCCGGCATCCACCAGAATAATATTCGGTTGTTCAGCCCGTATTTTATGCACTTTGGTGGCTATTTGACTTAGACTACCGGCCAGATTTTCACTGTCACTGGCATAGTCCCATGGTACGAAAGTGCCATGTAAATCAGAGGTTCCCAAGATAGTAATATCAATTTGTGGTGCAGCGAAAGCGGGGGAGCTGATACAGAGTAATGTGGTGAGTGCTATTTTTTTCATTGTAGGAGATTCATTTATCAGGTAATAGCACTTTATCATGCAACAAAATAGCAACACTTGCGAACGCTTCCCTCAGGATGGACTAATATATTCATGTAAAACTCGGAAATGTGATTTAACTCACTCTGAAAATAATAAATTTAAAAGTTAACCTGGATCGCATAATAACCACGTAATAAAGCACGAACTAAACTATAAAATTACATTCTGTTAACAGTTGTGGATTATATAAAAACAATTGAACTTTTAATTAACATTAGAAAGAAATAATTGTTCTAAATCAACTTTTGAATATAGCAATAATGTTCATATGGGCTTAAATTGTTCTGGATCAAATTACGATATGATAGGCAAATGGCCTATTTATTGACCTGTATCCAGAACTCGAAGCTGGGTCACGTAAAATCCTATTTATTGTGTGGGATTAGAAGCGTACTATTACCGCGGTGTAATACTGGGTAGTTGATATTGTTATTTTTGTTGTGTTTTTTGGGCATTCACTGCGGGTAATGACTAAACTTCCAATATAACGGAGGTCCAGTTGCCGCAAGTCGGAGTCTTCGTGCGAGGAGCAAGGAGTCAAGATGTTTGATATTGTCGAACTGTCACGGTTACAGTTTGCCTTAACGGCAATGTACCATTTCTTATTTGTCCCATTAACGCTGGGTATGGCGTTTTTGTTGGCAATTATGGAATCGGTTTATGTGCTGTCTGGCAAACAAATCTATAAAGATATGACCAAGTTCTGGGGTAAGTTATTTGCGATTAACTTTGCTCTGGGTGTTGCTACTGGTCTGACTATGGAGTTCCAATTCGGGACCAACTGGTCATATTTCTCACATTACGTCGGTGATATTTTCGGTGCCCCTCTGGCAATCGAAGGTTTAATGGCGTTCTTCTTAGAATCTACTTTCGTCGGTCTATTCTTCTTCGGTTGGGATCGTCTGAGTAAACACCAGCATTTGGCAGTAACCTGGCTGGTTGCATTAGGCTCTAACTTCTCTGCACTGTGGATCTTGGTTGCGAATGGCTGGATGCAAAACCCGATTGCATCTGACTTCAACTTTGAAACCATGCGTATGGAAATGCTGAGCTTCTCAGAGTTGGTGCTAAATCCAGTTGCTCAGGTGAAATTCGTTCACACTGTGGCCGCAGGTTATGTCACTGGCGCGATGTTTGTTCTGGGTATCAGTTCTTACTATCTATTGAAAGGCCGTGATATTCCGTTCGCCAAACGTTCCTTTGCTATTGCTGCGAGTTTTGGTATGGCTGCCGTGCTGTCTGTTATCGTGCTGGGTGATGAATCCGGTTATGAGATGGGTGACGTGCAGAAAACCAAATTGGCTGCGATTGAAGCAGAATGGGAAACTCAGCCACCTCCGGCGGCTTTCACGCTATTTGCCATCCCCAATCAGGAAACCATGGAGAACCGGTTTGCGGTTCAGATTCCATTCGCTCTGGGGATAATTGCGACCCGTTCATTGGATACGCCAGTTATCGGCTTACGTGATTTGATGTCTCAGCACGAAGTCCGTATCCGTAATGGTATCCATGCTTACAGTCTGTTAGAAAAATTACGTTCCGGTAATACTGACCCAGCCGTGCGTGAAGCATTCAGTAAGGCGAAGCAAGACTTGGGCTACGGTCTATTACTGAAGCGTTATACACAAAACGTTACCGATGCGACTGAAGAGCAAATTCAGTTAGCAGCACAGGACTCCATTCCACGCGTTCTGCCGCTGTACTTTGCCTTCCGTATCATGGTGGCCTGTGGTTTCCTGATGTTAATTATCATCGGCCTGTCCTTCTATAATGTGATTCGTGGTCGGATTGGTGAGAAGAAATGGTTACTGCGTGCCGCATTGTTCGGTATTCCGTTACCGTGGATTGCAGTCGAAGCAGGTTGGTTTGTGGCGGAATATGGTCGCCAACCATGGGCCATCGGTGAGGTGCTACCGACAGCAATTGCAAACTCATCCGTCTCCGCCGGGGATATTTTATTCTCCATGGGGCTGATTTGCGGTTTGTACACGCTGTTCCTGGTGGCAGAAATGTACCTGATGTTCAAATTCGCGCGCCTTGGGCCTAGCAGCCTGAAAACTGGCCGTTATCATTTTGAGCAGCCGACTGCCCCAGTGCAGGAAGCACGGTAAACAGGAGTCCACTTATGTTTGATTATGAAGTATTACGATTTATCTGGTGGCTGCTGATCGGTGTACTGCTGATTGGTTTCGCAGTCACTGATGGTTTCGATATGGGTGTCGGTATCCTGCTGCGCATCATCGGGAAGAATGATACAGAACGTCGCATTATGATTAACTCGATTGCCCCTCACTGGGATGGTAATCAGGTTTGGTTGATAACTGCGGGTGGGGCGCTGTTTGCTGCCTGGCCAATGGTGTATGCCGCGGCATTCTCCGGCTTCTATATTGCGATGATTTTGGTGTTGGCTGCGTTATTCTTCCGCCCGGTCGGTTTCGATTACCGGTCTAAGCTGGAAAACAGCCGCTGGCGTAATATGTGGGACTGGGGCATTTTTGTCGGTAGCTTCGTGCCTGCGGTGGTGTTCGGTGTGGCGTTCGGTAACTTGCTGCAAGGTGTGCCGTTCCATATGGACAGCTACATGCGCCTGTTCTACACCGGTAACTTCTTCCAGTTGTTAAACCCGTTTGGTTTACTGGCAGGGGTGGTCAGCTTGACCATGCTGGTCACACAGGGTGCGACTTACCTGCAAATGCGTACCCGTGGGGAGTTGCACTTGCGTTCCCGTGCTGCGGCGCAAATCTCTGCGTTGGTGATGGGCGTTGCCTTCCTGCTGGCCGGTATCTGGTTAGTTAATGGTATTGATGGCTTTGTTGTGACCTCAGCATTGGATACAGCAGCTCAATCTAACCCGATGCGTAAAGAAGTTGCACATCAAGCAGGTGCATGGTTGATTAATTTCAACAAGTATCCAAGCTTGTGGGCGCTGCCAGCACTGGGCGTGATTTTGCCTCTGTTCACCATCTTGTTATCGCGCTTTGAAAAAGGGGCTTGGGCGTTCCTGTTCTCATCACTGACCATTGCCTGTGTGATACTGACTGCTGGGGTCACTATGTTCCCATTCGTTATGCCGTCAAGCACAGTGCCAAATGTCAGTCTGACAATGTGGGATGCAACATCGAGCCTGTTAACGCTGAAAGTGATGACCATTGTTGCGATAATCTTTGTTCCTATCATCCTGATTTACACCAGCTGGTGTTACTACAAGATGTTCGGGCGCATTGATAAAGAGTTCATCGAAAACAACAAGCATTCACTGTACTAAGGAGCATAAAGCATGTGGTATTTTGCCTGGATTCTAGGGACACTTCTGGCCTGCTCCTTTGGTATCATTACTGCCCTGGCGCTGGAGCAGAGTGAAGCCAACGCAGCAGCGAAAGCCGCTAATAATGGCGAAGACGATGTTGTCCGATAAGCTATACAATCTAATGGATAAGGGCCCCCTACGGGCCCTTTCACTGGTGCTCGCATTTGCAGTGGCTTTCTGTGTGTTCTGGGACCCTTCGCGTTTTGCGGCGGCAACCAGCTCACTGGAAGTGTGGCAAGAAGTGTTTATCGTGTGGGCGGTTTGTACCGGTGTGATTCATGGCGTTGGTTTTCGTCCAAAACGGATGTTATTACGCGCTTTTTTCTCACCACTTCCAGCAATTGTGATCTTGGGCGCGGGATTATTCTACTTTTTCGCTTAATCTGAATCTATATCGCCTAATCTGCACACAATCTCACCTTATGGGCCGCCTGGCCCATAATTATTTTCGTTCTATTCTTGCAAGTGATTCCAAACCTTAACACTCTTCAGTATAGTGTGTCCGTTAACTGCATTACTGGGAAGTAGAGTGAGTAATACGTTGTTTCGATGGCCGGTTCGTGTCTACTTTGAAGACACCGATGCTGGCGGTGTGGTTTACCACGCACGCTATGTCGCCTTTTATGAAAGGGCACGCACAGAAATGTTGCGCCAACGCAATTTTCACCAGCAGCAATTGCTCAGTGAGCATGTCGCTTTCGCTGTCCGCCGCATGACGGTAGAATACCTGGCACCTGCACGTCTTGATGATATGCTGGAGGTTCAGAGTGAGATTACCGCAATGCGTGGGGCTTCTCTCACGTTTGCTCAACGAATTCTCGACTCACATGGCAATCTTCTGAGTAGTGCAGAAGTATTGATCGCATGTATCGATCCACACCAAATGAAGCCAAGAGCGCTTCCTAAGTCTATTGTCGCGGAGTTTAAGTAGTGGCTGACATGAACATTCTGGATTTATTCCTGCAGGCAAGCCTATTCGTTAAGCTTATCATGCTGGTATTGATGGGCTTTTCTATTGCTTCTTGGGCGATAATCATTCAGCGAACGCGTATTCTGAATGCTGCAACCCGCGATGCTGAAGCCTTCGAAGATAAATTTTGGTCCGGCATCGAGCTGTCTCGTTTGTATCAAGAAAGTCAGGCTCGCCGTGATACGCTGGGGGGATCCGAGCAAATCTTCCATTCCGGATTTAAAGAGTTTGCTCGTTTACATCGTGCAAATAGCCATGCGCCTGAAGCCGTGATTGACGGTGCTTCCCGAGCGATGCGTATCTCGATGAACCGTGAATTAGAAGCGCTGGAAACCCATATTCCTTTCCTTGGTACTGTTGGTTCCATCAGCCCGTATATCGGTCTGTTTGGTACAGTATGGGGGATTATGCATGCCTTTATTTCTCTGGGTGCAGTCAAGCAGGCGACATTGCAAATGGTCGCACCGGGTATTGCTGAAGCACTGATTGCCACGGCGATCGGCTTGTTTGCCGCTATCCCTGCTGTTATGGCTTATAACCGCCTGAATCAGCGTGTGAATAAACTTGAACAAAACTATGACAACTTCATGGAAGAGTTCATTGCTATTCTGCATCGCCAGGCTTTTGCCAGCGCCGAGAGCAAATAAGTAGGGGGTTGTATGGCGCGAGGACGTGGTCGTAAACGGCGCGAGCTTAAGTCTGAAATTAACATTGTTCCCTTGCTCGACGTTTTGCTGGTGCTATTGCTGATCTTTATGGCGACCGCGCCGATTATCACGCAAAGCGTTGAGGTGGACTTACCTGACGCGACGGATTCAAAAACTGTCTCCAGCGATGATAATCCTCCGGTGATTGTCGAAGTCTCAGGTGTGGGCCAATACTCGCTGGTTATTGACCATCAGCGGATGGAGCAACTACCCTCAGAACAAGTGGTGGCAGAGGCTCAAGCAAGGTTGAAATCGAATCCGAAAACTGTATTTCTGATCGGCGGCGCGAAAGAGGTTCCTTATGATGAAATTATTAAGGCCCTTAATATGCTGCATCAGGCTGGAGTGACATCGGTAGGCTTAATGACTCAACCGATATAAATTTGCGTTGATATTGGCTGGGTTGATAGTAAATCCAGCCAGTAGATACCCTGTTTTTGGCAGTTCCGTTTTTTAGCAATAGAGCGCGGACATCGAGTGTGGAAATCGAGCGTGGGTAAGGCAACCGAGCAAAATGATAAGCTGAATCGCGCTGTTATAGTGTCGGTGGTTCTGCACATCGTATTGATTGCCCTGTTGATTTGGGGCTCTCTGACGCAGACGACTGAAATGGGCGGCGGCGGTGCTGGCGGCGAAGTTATTGATGCCGTTATGGTCGACCCGGGCGCGGTGACAGAGCAGTATAACCGCCAGCAACAGCAGCAGACGGACGCTAAACGGGCGGAACAACAACGCCAGAAGAAAGCCGATCAGCAAGCTGAAGAATTACAGCAAAAACAGGCGACTGAGCAACAACGTCTGAAAGAATTGGAAAAAGAGCGTCTGCAAGCACAAGAAGATGCCAAGCAGGCGGTTGAAGAACAGAAAAAACAGGCTGCTGAACAGCAAAAAGAAGCGGCTGAGCAACAAAAAGTGGCCGCCGCTGCTGCGGCGAAAGCTAAAGAGGAGCAGAAGCAGGCCGAGGCCGCTGCAGCTCAAGCCAAAGCAGAAGCGGATAAGCTGGTGAAAGCGCAGGCTGAAGCACAGAAAAAAGCGGAAGCTGAGGCCAAGAAAGAGGCTGCAGTCGCTGCTGCTGCGAAGAAGCAAGCTGATGCTGATGCGAAGAAAGCCGCAGAAGCTGCTGAAAAAGCTGCAACAGAGGCCGCTGAAAAGAAAGCCGCCGCTGATGCTGAGAAAAAAGCAGCTGCTGACGCTAAGAAAGCCGCTGCTGCTGAGGCCAAAAAGAAAGCTGCCGCAGAAGCTGCCGCGGCAACAGATGTTGATGATTTATTCGGTGGCTTGGCAAATTCCAAGAATGCGCCGAAAAGTGGATCAGGTGCCGGTGCCGCCGCTGCCGGTAAAGGTGGTGGCAAGAAGAGCGGGGCATCAGGCGCGGAGGTCAGTGGCTATCTAGGCCAGATTACTGCTGCGATCCAAAGTAAATTTTATGATGCAGATCTTTACAAAGGCCGTACCTGTGATCTGCGAATTAAATTGGCACCAGATGGTCTATTAATTGATGTTAAAGCGGAAGGCGGCGACCCGGCACTGTGCCAGGCTGCAATCGCCGCAGCAAAACAAGCGAAGATCCCTAAACCACCAAGTTCTGATGTTTATGAGGTGTTTAAGAATGCTCCGCTTGTATTTAAACCTCAATAAGGTTTGATTGACGGGGATATA
Organism: Yersinia sp. Marseille-Q5920; assembly: GCF_946902935.1. Classification (NCBI taxonomy): domain Bacteria; kingdom Pseudomonadati; phylum Pseudomonadota; class Gammaproteobacteria; order Enterobacterales; family Yersiniaceae; genus Yersinia; species Yersinia sp. Marseille-Q5920. The sequence continues at coordinate 317,580 of NZ_CAMPQA010000005.1, forward strand.
CTCTGTTAAGCAACCATGTATTATGTAGTTTTGTTTGCGTTGGTTTGTTAAAATTCTGCTAATTATCGCGGGCATCCCGCTCGGGTAAGGGAGACAAGATGAAGCAGGCATGTCGAGTTGCGCTAGGCTTTTTAGTTTTATGGGCTTCTGTTTTACACGCGGAAGTTCGCATTGAAATTACCCAAGGGGTAGATTCTGCTCGTCCAATTGGCGTTGTGCCATTCAAATGGATGGGGCCAGGTACACCACCGGAAGAGATTGGCGCGATCGTCGGCGCAGATTTACGCAACAGTGGCAAATTTAACCCAATTGATGCGGCGCGTATGCCACAGCAACCGTCTACTGCAGCTGAAGTGACACCTGCTGCCTGGACTGCATTGGGTATTGATGCCGTGGTGGTTGGGCAGGTTCAGCCAAGTGCTGATGGCAGTTTCGTGGTTTCTTACCAGTTAGTGGATACCTCTGGTGCTGCGGGTAGTGTATTGGCGCAAAATCAGTATAAAGTGACTAAACAGTGGTTACGTTATGCCGCGCATACTGCCAGTGACGAAGTCTTTGAAAAGCTGACCGGGATTAAAGGTGCGTTCCGTACCCGAATTGCTTATGTGGTGCAAACCAACGGCGGCAAATTCCCACATGAATTGCGAGTCTCTGATTACGATGGCTACAACCAGTTTGTGGTTCACCGCTCTCCAGAGCCTTTGATGTCACCAGCCTGGTCTCCAGATGGCAGCAAAATTGCTTATGTAACTTTTGAGAGTGGCAAATCAGCACTGGTTATTCAGACGCTGGCAAATGGTGCAATCAGACAAGTGGCCTCATTCCCACGTCATAATGGTGCGCCAGCTTTCTCACCAGACGGTACCAAATTGGCCTTCGCTTTGTCTAAAAGCGGTAGCTTGAATTTGTATGTTATGGACTTGGGGTCTGGCCAAATCAGCCAGGTGACCGATGGCCGTAGCAATAACACTGAACCAAGCTGGTTCCCGGATAGCCAAAACCTGGCCTATACCTCGGATCAGGGCGGTCGTCCACAAGTGTATAAAGTGAATATTAATGGCGGTGCGCCACAGCGAATCACGTGGGAAGGTTCTCAGAACCAGAACGCAGATGTGAGTCCTGATGGTAAGTTCCTGGTATTGGTTAGTTCCAATGGTGGGGCACAACACATCGCCAAAATGGATCTGGTAACGGGAGCCGTTCAAGTATTAACGGACACGTTCCTGGATGAAACGCCTAGTATCGCGCCTAACGGCACCATGGTTATCTATAGCTCGACACAAGGGCTGGGAGCCGTGTTACAGCTGGTCTCGACTGATGGGCGTTTCAAAGCGCGTCTTCCGGCAACTGATGGACAGGTCAAATTTCCTGCCTGGTCGCCGTATCTGTGATGCATGTGTAAATACGTATGTATGGCAAACTATAAAAAAGGATCAAAGAGATGCAACTGAACAAAGTGCTAAAAGGGCTAATGTTGGCTTTGCCAGTTCTGGCTGTAGCGGCTTGTAGTTCCAACAAAAGCGCAAATAATGACCAATCTGGCATGGGCGCTGGCACTGGTACAGAAAACGGCAGCAACCTGTCTTCCGAAGAGCAAGCGCGTCTTCAGATGCAAGAACTGCAAAAGAACAATATCGTTTACTTCGGTTTCGATAAATACGATATCGGTTCTGACTTCGCTCAAATGCTGGATGCGCATGCTGCATTCCTGCGTAGCAACCCATCTTACAAAGTTGTTGTTGAAGGCCACGCGGATGAACGCGGTACGCCAGAATACAACATCGCGTTGGGCGAGCGTCGTGCAAACGCAGTGAAAATGTATCTGCAAGGTAAAGGCGTTTCTGCTGACCAAATCTCTATCGTTTCTTACGGTAAAGAGAAACCAGCAGTACTGGGCCATGACGAAGCCGCATTTGCTAAAAACCGTCGTGCAGTTCTGGTTTACTAAGAGAATCGCATGAACAGTAACTTCAGACGTCACTTAGTGGGTCTGTCGTTACTGGTTGGCGTAGCGGTCCCATGGGCCGCTACTGCCCAAGCGCCAATCAGTAATGTCGGCTCCGGCTCGGTAGAAGATCGAGTCACTCAACTTGAGCGTATTTCCAACGCTCACAGCCAACTATTAACTCAACTTCAGCAACAACTGTCAGATTCGCAACGCGATGTAGATAGTTTACGCGGTCAGATCCAAGAAAATCAGTATCAGCTCAATCAAGTTGTTGAGCGGCAAAAACAGATCTACCAGCAGATGGATAGTCTGAGCGGTGGTCAGGGGGCGTCTACTTCAACGCCTGCGGCTGCTGGCGCTGCGACAGATAATGCAGCGACTGGAAGTTCTGATACTGCCGCCGCAGGCGCAGCAGCAGCTACAGCGGCACCTGCAGCAAGTACTGGTGATGAAAACAGCGATTACAATACAGCCGTTTCTCTGGCTCTTGAGAAAAAGCAATACGATCAAGCGATCACTGCTTTCCAAGGTTTTGTGAAACAGTACCCAAAGTCGACTTACCAGCCTAATGCCAATTACTGGTTAGGGCAGTTGTATTACAACAAAGGTAAGAAAGACGATGCTGCGTATTATTATGCTGTTGTTGTAAAAAATTATCCAAAGTCCCCAAAAAGTTCAGAAGCGATGTTTAAAGTCGGGGTGATCATGCAGGATAAAGGCCAAAGTGATAAAGCTAAGGCGGTTTATCAACAAGTGATCAAGCAATATCCCAACACTGATGCTGCTAAACAGGCACAGAAACGTTTATCTGCACTTTAGCTTTTTTCGAGCCCAGGAATTGGTCTTATTGACTAATTTCTGGGCTTTAGCGAGCGAAGAACAAGCAGTTAGACGTCTTTACAGAAATTTAAGTTGCACTGTGAAGAGAAATTAGTAATATATGCCGCCGTTGCCAAGACAACTTGTAAAACGTTAAAGCAACAGGAAATTATCGTTCGCAGTAAGCATAATGGGTCGTTAGCTCAGTTGGTAGAGCAGTTGACTTTTAATCAATTGGTCGCAGGTTCGAATCCCGCACGACCCACCATTATGAAGAATTATCAGGGTATCAAATCGTAGGAATGAGAACCGTAAAGGTTCGAGTCGAGCGAAGCGAGACAGCAACGCGTAGCGTTGACCCGAAGGGCGAGTCCGCAGGACGAGTAATCCTGCACGACCGACCATTATGTTATGAAGTACCGCATTACAGCGGGTCGTTAGCTCAGTTGGTAGAGCAGTTGACTTTTAATCAATTGGTCGCAGGTTCGAATCCCGCACGACCCACCATTCTTTCGCAGTTTGGTTTGAATGTAAGAAGTTGAAATCATCGCATAGATATTCCTCTTCCTGTTTTGTCTAAAATACCTCGAGTGGATTTATTCCACACGACTGGCAGTGAATTGTCATCAAGCAGTAAACATAATGGGTCGTTAGCTCAGTTGGTAGAGCAGTTGACTTTTAATCAATTGGTCGCAGGTTCGAATCCCGCACGACCCACCATTATGAAGAATTATCAGGGTATCAAATCGTAGGAATGAGAATCGTAAAGGTTCGAGTCGAGCGAAGCGAGACAGCAACGCGTAGCGTTGACCCGAAGGGCGAGTCCGCAGGACGAGTAATCCCGCACGACCCACCATTATGTTTTACAGTAAAGTATACGCAGTACCGCATTACAGCGGGTCGTTAGCTCAGTTGGTAGAGCAGTTGACTTTTAATCAATTGGTCGCAGGTTCGAATCCCGCACGACCCACCATTATCTCAAGTATCGAAATATCCCCCCAGACTCAGAAGTCGCATACTACACAGCATCGTGTGGGTGAGATCCTGCGTTCAGGTTCGAGCCGAGCGAAGCGAGACAGCAACGCGCTAGCGTTGACCCGAAGGGCGAGTCCGCAGGACGAGTCATCCCGCACGACCCACCATTATCTCAAGTATCGAAATATCCCCCCAGACTCAGAAGTTGCATACTACACAGCATCGTGTGGGTGAGATCCTGCGTTCAGGTTCGAGCCGAGCGAAGCGAGACAGCAACGCGCTAGCGTTGACCCGAAGGGCGAGTCCGCAGGACGAGTCATCCCGCACGACCCACCATTATGACGTTATCTTTCACCCTGTTATACCTTTCCCCCGCAATCTCATTTATACTTCTCATTCTAGAACGCCAAACAGACCCCTATAATCCTCTGATATCCTTTCTATCACTCAACTTTTTGCCTCATATTTAACTCTATTAAACATTTTCGCCATTATCAGACAAATTTGAGCGACTTTTCGCTAAATATTGAGTATTTTGTTTAGGATAAAAAACAAACTAATCTTACTGGTGGCCTGAGTGATATACTGGCTCCGGAATAACTGGCAATAGAGATGTGAGCGATGAGCGAAACTTTTGATGTGAATGCGGCTATTTATCCTTTCCCTGCGCGGCCAGTCCCATTGGATGTGGATCAAAAAGCCTTTTACCGTGAGAAAATCAAAACACTGCTGAAGCAACGCGATGCCGTGTTAGTCGCTCACTATTATACCGATCCTGAAATTCAGGCACTGGCTGAAGAAACCGGCGGTTGTGTCGCTGACTCCCTTGAAATGGCGCGCTTTGGCAATAATCATCCGGCATCGACTTTATTGGTCGCCGGTGTGCGCTTTATGGGGGAAACGGCCAAAATACTCAATCCTGAAAAACAAGTATTGATGCCAACTCTCCATGCTGAATGTTCACTGGATTTAGGCTGTCCAGCTGATGAGTTTGCGGCGTTTTGCGATAGCCATCCTGACCGCACCGTGGTGGTGTATGCCAATACCTCGGCGGCAGTAAAAGCCCGTGCGGATTGGGTGGTTACTTCCAGTATTGCGGTTGAGTTAATCGAGCATCTCGATAGCTTGGGCGAGAAGATAATTTGGGCACCAGACAAGCATCTGGGTAGCTACGTGCAGAAAAAGAGTGGCGCGGATGTATTGTGCTGGCAAGGGGCCTGTATCGTCCATGACGAGTTTAAAACCCAGGCGCTGGCCCAAATGAAAGCCTTACACCCGGACGCCGCTGTCTTGGTTCACCCAGAGTCACCGCAAGCGGTGGTCGATATGGCTGATGCTGTCGGCTCAACCAGTCAGTTAATTACGGCGGCAAAAACATTGCCACAAAAGAAACTGATCGTCGCAACAGACCGTGGCATTTTTTACAAGATGCAGCAGGCCTGCCCCGATAAAGAATTGTTTGAAGCACCGACGGCGGGCGAAGGTGCGACATGCAGAAGTTGCGCTCACTGTCCGTGGATGGCGATGAATGGCCTCAGAGCGATTGCTGAGGGGCTGGAGCAGGGTGGAGTAATGCATGAGATACATGTTGATGAAGAATTGCGTCAGCAGGCACTGATACCGCTAAATCGCATGTTGGATTTTGCCAATCAGTTGAAGTTACAGATCAAAGGCAATGCCTAAACATTTCATACTGACGGCAAAGCCAAATGAAGGGGAATTGTGCCGTTCGGGTCGTAGCGACGTGAGTCGCCGGAGTGCCCGTAGGTGCGGTAAACCCTTCACTCCACCAGCTATAAAACAGATGTATTAACTGCAAAAGGGTCACCAGATGGATTTCTTCAGTACCAGCAATATATTAGTTCATATTCCGCTGGGTGCGGGCGGGTATGACCTTTCATGGATAGAGGCGATTGGGACACTGTTCGGGTTGCTGTGTATCTGGTTTGCCAGCAAAGAGAAAATCATCAACTACTTGTTTGGGTTGATAAACGTGACGTTGTTTGCGGTGATTTTCTTCCAGATTCAACTTTATGCCAGCTTGTTGTTACAGCTGTTCTTCTTTGTTGCCAATATTTATGGTTGGTATGCCTGGAGCAAACAAACTCCTGATAACCAAGCTGAATTGAAAATCCGCTGGCTATCTTTGCCGAAAGCATTGGCGTGGGGTGCCGTCTGCGTGGCGGGCATCGCTTTGATGACGTTGAATATTGATACCGTCTTTGCCTGGCTGACCCGCGCGGCAGTGACAGTGATGCAAAGCTTGGGTGTCAATGTCCAAATGCCTGAATTGCAACCAGATGCTTTCCCATTCTGGGACTCTACTATGATGGTCTTATCCATTGTGGCGATGATTTTGATGACTCGGAAATATGTTGAAAACTGGCTGATTTGGGTGGTTATTGATGTCATCAGTGTGGCCATTTTCGCCTATCAGGGCGTCTACGCCATGGCGTTGGAGTATGTAATACTGACCCTGATCGCCCTGAATGGTTCTTGGTTGTGGATTAAGAGTGCGACGCGGAATCATTCACGCCCACTGTCTACTCAGAGTGATTAATACTTAATCCCAATAGCTGTTGATGGAAATGTCAGTCAGGCGAGGTGCTACAGAGCATGCGCCCGACTGATGGCTATTAATGATGGTGATGATGGTGCTCTCCTGCGCTGGCCGCTTGATGAATGCCGCAATCTGGTGCTTTGCAGTGCTGGTATTCCATCTGAATGGTGGCATGGCCAATATTATAATGATGCAGCAGATGGTGCTGAATGCGTTGCAGTAACTCATCATTATCTTGCGGAGGGATCACTTGCACATGCAGCGTCATCAGCCGTTGGTCACCAATTTGCCATAAGTGGACGTGATGGACATCCCGCACTTCATATATGCTGGTGCAGAGATTTTTGCGCAGTTTATTGATGTCAATCTCTAGCGGTGCCCCCTCTAATAGCTCGTGAAAACTTTCTTTCAACAGCCGCCAGGCACTGCGTAACACTAATACCGAGACCAATACTGACAAAATCGGGTCTATTGGTGTCCAGCCGGTGGTCAGGATCACCACTGCCGCCACGATAGCCCCGACTGAACCTAATAAATCCCCCATGACATGCAAAGCGGCGGCTCGCACATTAATATTCTTTTTTTCCTCACCGCGATGAAGTATCCAGAAGCAGAAAATATTCGCGCACAACCCCGCGATGGCGATGATTAACATCGGCCCGCCCATCACTTCATTAGGGGTAAAAAAGCGCCTAACCGCCTCCCAAAAAATCAGCACCACAATCAATAATAATGCGGCGGCGTTAACAAAAGCAGCCAGCGTAGTGAGGCGCAAATAACCAAAGGTATGGCGAGAGTCCGGCTTCCTCTGCGAAAAATGAACTGCCATTAAGGCGATAAATAATGCAGCAGAATCCGTCAGCATATGCCCGGCATCGGCTAAGAGCGCCAGTGAGCCTGATAGCCAGCCACCAATGGCCTCAGCCACCATAAACACCGTGGTGACCGCGAAAGCGACTAGCAGACGTTTGCTGTTGCTGTCTTGCGGGAAAAATGATGATGCAGACATATTTATCCTTTAACCATAAAAGGTGAAAACAGGACGAGAAAGTTAACTCTGATAGGATTTCATTCAATGATTGATATGTATTATAGATAATAGCTATATCGTTGTTTATCTGTACTGAGCCCCTAATACAATAAAGTCGATTTACAGCATCCCATTCACCCGTTAGATTGGTTCAACTAGATTAATACAGACAGACGTTGTGCGATGATCGTCACAAGACTTAATGGAAGAGCTATGAACTACCTGAATGATGACCTACGGATTAATGAAATTAAGGAACTCCTCCCACCTGTTGCTCTGTTAGAGAAGTTTCCGGCCAGTAACAATGCAGCAGAGACGGTATCCAAGACCCGTACTGCTATTCACAACATCTTGCGCGCTCAGGATGATCGCTTGCTGGTAGTGATTGGCCCATGCTCAATTCACGATACCCAAGCGGCCAAAGAATATGCGGCCCGTTTGCTGACATTGCGTGAAGAGCTACAAGGTGAGCTTGAAGTGGTGATGCGCGTCTATTTTGAAAAACCGCGTACCACGGTGGGTTGGAAAGGTCTGATTAACGATCCGCATATGGATGGTAGCTACGACATCAATGATGGTCTGCGTATTGCGCGCAAGTTGCTATTAGACATTAACGAGAGTGGCTTACCGGCTGCGGGTGAGTTTTTGGATATGATAACCCCGCAATACTTGGCTGACCTGATGAGCTGGGGGGCTATTGGCGCCCGTACCACTGAATCACAAGTTCATCGCGAACTGGCCTCTGGGCTGTCTTGCCCGGTTGGTTTTAAAAATGGCACCGACGGCACCATTAAAGTCGCTATTGATGCTATCAATGCTGCCAGCGCGCCACACTGTTTCCTGTCAGTGACTAAATGGGGTCATTCGGCGATTGTAAACACTGCCGGTAATGATGATTGCCATATCATTTTGCGTGGCGGTAAAGAGCCGAATTACAGCAGTGCGCATGTGGCGGCGGTGAAGGAAGGCTTAAGCAAAGCTGGCCTCGAACCACAAATTATGATTGATTTCAGCCATGCTAACAGCAGTAAGCAATTCAAAAAGCAAATGGAAGTGGGAACCGACGTTTGTCGCCAGATTGCGCAGGGCGAAAAATCTATTATGGGCGTGATGATTGAAAGCCATCTGATAGAAGGTAACCAGAATCTGGAAAGTGGCGAACCACTGGCTTACGGCAAAAGTGTCACCGATGCGTGTATTGGTTGGGAAGATACTGAAGTGTTGCTACGCCAGTTGGCTGACGCGGTGAAAGAACGCCGTTAGTAGGCTATCGTACTTGCCATTTTGAATTTGGGCAGTGCTCACAATCCTCACGTACTTGTGTACGCTCCGGTTGTTGCGCGCTGTCCGCGTCCAAACTGCCTACGCTGATAACGCCTACTGGTAAAATACGGCTATCGTACTTGTCATTTTGAATTCGGGCGATGTTCCTCCCAATAACTGGCAAATAAAAACCCCCGGCATCCATGATGCGCGGGGGTTTTTTTAATAGCACGAATCAGAAATGATTACTTCGCTTTACCCTGATTGGCTACCGCAGCAGCTTTAGCCGCGATCTCATCAGCATTGCCCAGATAGTAGTGTTTGATTGGTTTGAAGTTTTCATCAAACTCATACACCAAAGGCACGCCAGTTGGGATATTTAGCTCAAGAATTTCGTCTTCGTTCAGGTTATCCAGATATTTAACCAGCGCGCGCAGTGAGTTACCGTGGGCGGCGATGATAACGCGCTCACCACTGGCGATGCGTGGTTTGATCACTTCTTCCCAGTAAGGGATAACGCGGTCAATCGTCAGAGCCAGGCTTTCAGTGGTTGGCAGCTCTGCATCGGTTAATTTTGCATAACGCGGGTCATGGCCTGGGAAGCGCTCATCACTTTTATCCAGTGCTGGAGGGGTGATAGCAAAACCACGACGCCACAGTTTGACTTGGTCATCACCGTATTTTGCCGCAGTTTCTGATTTATCCAGACCTTGCAATGCGCCGTAATGACGTTCATTCAGCTTCCACGTTTTTTCCGTTGGTAGCCAAGCCTGATCCAGTTCGTCCAGAATGCTCCATAAGGTATGGATAGCGCGCTTTAATACTGAGGTGTAGGCGAAATCAAAAGTAAAACCTTCATCTTTCAACAGCTTGCCTGCTGCCTTTGCTTCAGTACGACCTTTCTCAGACAAGTCAACGTCATACCAACCGGTGAAGCGGTTTTCGTTGTTCCATTGACTTTCGCCGTGACGTACCAGAACCAGCTTTGTTACTGCCATAGTTCAAACTCCTCAATCTAACTTATTCAATGATAACTATTATCATTATATTGCGTGATTGCCACAGACAGCAATCGTTTGTGTTTAACCATAGCCAATTTTTTAAGGGAACGTAAGGTAGGGAGTCGAATCGATTCTGCTATAGCTATAACTAATTAATCTATGGGGCGGTAAATACCCCATAGATTGCGGGGTTTGAACTGACCCCATAAAGTTAAGCGGCTTTCTTCAGGCAAGTGCTCATGAAAGTTTTGCGTGCGTCGCCTTTTAGCGCTTTGGTCGCTGCTTCAGCATTACAACTTTTCATTTTCTGCTGTTGTGGTGTGAGGGCTTTTTCATCTGGATGAACCTGTGCTTTCAAGCATTGGCTCATAAATTTCTTGCGGTCATCGCCTTTCAGCGATTGAGTCGCAGCTTGCTGATTACAGTCGGTCATTTTCTTCTGTTGCGCTGCCTGAGCGGGCGAGGGTGTTTTCACTGCTGTCTCCGCCGCCATCACATTCGCACTGAGTAGTAATCCGGCTGAGAGTAACCATAGGGTAGTTAGACGCATAAGAGTTCCCTTTATTTAAGCACTGTTTATTCAGTAACGTTAGGATCTGAAAGGGCGAGCAAGATGCCAGTATGACCGCCTGACAGATGTCTTAAGCGTAGATGCTGTTTATCAATAAGGGTAGGTTTTGGTTATATATTATGCCATTAGCATTGCCACCGGAGTGGTAATGCTAACAGCGTATAGCGAAATAAAGTTAAAGCGCAATAAAGTGATAAACAGTGGTTGAGTGGTAGGCTTTCCCCGGCTTTAGCCAGCAATCGGGTTGTGGCCATTCCGGGTGATTAGGGCTATCAGGTAAGAATTCACTTTCCAGAGCGACGCCAGTGTAACTGGCATAGGTTCCGCCATTACGTGCAGGTGTTCCGCCGAGGAAATTACCGCTATAGAGCTGCAATGCGGGTGCGGTGGTGTAAACGCTCATTTGGACTTGATTATCAGACGACCACAGGTGCGCCGCCGGGCTTTCGGTAGCACCACAGGTGCGATGCAGTAGATAGGCATGGTCGTAGCCCTTAACCCGCTGTTGGCAACGGTCTTGCAGGAAGTCTCGTGCCAGCGTTTTCGCTTGACGAAAATCCATGCCGGTTTTTTCAACACTTTCGAGTCCGCCGGTTGGTATCCCATCACTGTCGACCGGTAAATAGCGGTCAGCAAACAGCTGTAATCGATGTGCCCGCACATCTCGCCCTTCGCCATCGAGATTAAAGTACGCATGATTGGTTAAGTTTACCGGGCAGGTTTTATCAACCTGAGCCTGATAGCGAATCTCCAGGCGATTATCCTCGGTCAGCAGATACTGCACTTCGGCGGTTAGATTACCGGGGAAACCCTGATCGCCATCAGGAGAAAACAGTTGATAAGTCACCTGTTTTTCATCCTGTTTAACCTTTGTCCAGCGCCGGTTATGGAACCCTTCCGGGCCACCATGTAGTTGGTTCTCGCCTTGATTGGGTATCAGATGGAGGATTTCGCCCTCCACGGTGATTTGTGCTTTCGCGATGCGGTTGGCGTAGCGGCCAACTGTCGCGCCGAGATAAGCCGCTTGATGCAGATAATCGGCCGGGGTTTGGCAGCCCAGCAGCAACTCACGTTTTTCGCCCCCTTTTAGTGGCAATATTGCTGATAACCAGGTAGCGCCCCAATCCATCAGCGTCACGCTCATGCCCGCTTTATTATGTAATTCGGTCAATTCAAAGGGGTGACCATCCGGTGCTAACTGGTCAACACTGCTTGGTGATGCAGAGTCGTTTTTCAGCATAAACCTGCTCCTTGTGAAGCTTGGCAAACGTAAAAGGTTTCAGTCCTGCCGCCACTGTATGCCGGATATTGCTGCGCGACAGCCGCACGAACTTGCTCGACCAGCGAGTTTGGCATTAGCGCGACAATGCAGCCGCCAAAACCACCGCCAGTCATTCGGACACCACCTTGCTCCCCAATAACAGATTTCACAATATCCACCAGGCTATCTATCGGCGGAACTGTGATCTCAAAATCATCACGCATTGAAATATGAGACTCGTGCATCAATTGCCCCATCAATTTCAAATCGCCAGCCGCCAATGCATCCGCCGCTGCCAAAGTGCGCTCATTTTCGGTAATCACATGGCGAGCACGTTTAGCTACCACCGGGTCTAACTCATCCTGAATAGAGAAGAACAGTTTCGCGTCAACATCGCGCAGGGCTTTAACCCCAAAGAAGCGCGCTGCGGTTTCACATTGCTCGCGGCGGGTGTTGTATTCGCTATCAACCAAACCGCGCTTCACATTGGAATTGATAATCACCACTGCCACGTTTTCGGGCATCGCTACTGCGCGAGTTTCAAGCGTGCGGCAGTCGATCAGCAGCGCATGGTCTTGCTGGCCGAGTGCTGAAATCAGCTGATCCATGATGCCGCAGTTACAGCCGACAAACTGATTTTCAGCTTCTTGCCCATTGAGCGCCAGTTCCACGCCACTCAGGGGCAACTGATAGAGGGATTGCAGCGCCTGTCCGACAGCCACTTCTAAAGAAGCCGATGAACTCAGGCCAGCACCTTGTGGGACATTGCCGCTGATGACTAAGTCTGCCCCACCAAAATCGGCATGGCGCAGCTGCAAGTGTTTTACCACCCCGCGCACATAATCTGCCCAACGGTATTGCGCATGTGGGACAATTGGCTCATCGAGAGAGAATATGTCTTGTTGATTTTCATAATCAGCCGCAATGACACGAATCTGGCGGTCATCGCGTTTGCTAATGCTTATCACGGTTTCATAATCAATGGCGCAGGGCAATACAAAGCCATCGTTATAATCGGTATGTTCGCCAATCAGATTGACGCGCCCCGGCGCTTTAATGGTGATGTCCGATTCATGACCAAACTGTTGGCGGAAAATGGCCTGGGTATGCTGTTTTAAACTCATTATTTGACTCCGGCTTCTCGATAATGAACATCACTGACTGCCCGCAGGTGTTCAGCCGCCTGTTCTGCTGTCAGGTCGCGCTGGATTTCGGCCAGCATTTCATAACCCACCATAAATTTCCGTACTGACGCAGAACGCAGTAATGGCGGATAAAAATGTGCATGTAACTGCCAATGTTTGTTGTCATCGGTGTTATCAGCGCCATGATCGTTTTTATCAGGACAACAAATGTTATAAGGCGCGCCGTGCCATCCCATTGAGTAAGGGAAAGAGCATGAGAAAAGATTGTCGTAGCGGCTGGTCAGCTTTTTCAGGGCAATAGCCAAATCACGGCGCTGTTCATCGGATAAATCTTCTAAACGCAGGACATGGGTTTTGGGCAGCAGCAAGGTTTCAAACGGCCACGCCGCCCAATAGGGCACCACGGCTAACCAATGCTCGGTTTCAACCACCGTCCGGCTGCCGTCACGGCGCTCACGTTCGGCATAATCGAGCAGCATAGGTGATTGATGTTCTTGGAAATATTGCTGTTGTAGCCGGTCTTCGCGCGCGGCTTCATTGGGCAGGAAGCTATTGGCCCAAATTTGCCCATGCGGATGGGGATTCGAGCAGCCCATGGCCGCGCCTTTATTTTCAAATACTTGTACCCAAGGGTAAATTTTACCCAACTCGGCACCTTGTTGTTGCCAGGTTTGGATGACATCTTCCAGTGCGGGTAATGTCAGTTGCGGCAATGTTTTACTGTGATCCGGTGAGAAGCAAATAACCCTGCTGGTGCCGCGTGCACTCTGGCTGCGCATCAGCGGATCATCACTTTGCGGCGCGTCGGGGGTGTCGGGCATGAGCGCGGCAAAGTCATTAGTGAATACATAGGTTGACGGGTAGTCAGGGTTGACGTCGCCGGTCACCCGAGTATTGCCGGGGCATAAGAAACAATCAGCATCGTGCGCGGGTAAACTCTCAGTCGCGGGTGCTTCCTGCTGACCTTGCCATGGGCGCTTGGCCCGATGCGGTGAAACCAATACCCACTGGTCGCTTAGTGGATTATATCTGCGATGTGGATGATCCACAGGGTTAAAATTAGTCATAACAATACCTTAATCGGGATAGCCCTGAGGATTATGTGATTGCCAACGCCAGGTATCAGCGGCCATTTCATCCAGTGAGCGGCTGACTCTCCAGCCCAACTGTTCTGCGGCTTTGCTGGCGTCTGCCCAATAAACTGGGAGATCGCCGGCGCGACGTGGTGCAAAATGGTAAGCCAGGGGCTTACCGCAAGCTTTGCTGAAAGCTTCGACCACTTGTAAAACACTGTGGCCAACACCTGCACCCAAATTGAAGATGTGTACGCCGGGCTGGTTGTGCAGTGTTTTCATCGCCGCGACATGGCCATCAGCTAAGTCGACTACATGAATATAATCACGCACCCCAGTGCCATCAGGGGTCGGGTAGTCATCGCCGAATATCGCCAGTGATTCACGGCGGCCTACTGCAACCTGCGCAATAAACGGCATCAAGTTGTTCGGAATGCCCTGTGGGTCTTCCCCCATTAGCCCTGACGGATGCGCTCCCACCGGGTTGAAATAGCGCAAGATAGTCATATTCCATTGCGGATCAGCTAATTGAACATCTTGCAGAATTTGCTCAACCATTAATTTGCTGCGGCCATATGGGCTGGAAGGTAAACCGGTCGGGAAGCTTTCAACATAAGGAATTTGCGGTTGATCGCCATACACCGTGGCGGAAGAACTGAAGATAAGGTTTTTGATCCTGGCGGCGCGCATCGCTTCCAGCAACACTAAGGTGCCGAAGACATTATTATTGTAATATTCCAGCGGCTTACTGACAGATTCGCCCACGGCTTTTAAGCCCGCAAAATGAATGACAGCATGAATAGAATGAGCTGCAAATATTTGGTCGAGTAGGGCGCGGTCACGGATATCACCTTGATAAAGTTCAGGTGTGTAGCCGGTCAATTGATGTATCCGAGCTAATACGCTGGATTTACTGTTGCAAAGGTTGTCGAGAATAATGGGCTTGTAACCCGCTTCAATCAACTGTACACAGGTATGGCTACCAATGTAACCGCTACCACCTGTTACCAGAACGTACATAAAGGCTCCTCGAATCATTTTTGTCTCAGAAAGATAGCATGCCATTATGTGAGAAAAGGTGATCTGCGCTCAATAATGGAATCGTTTACATTTAAATTTAGTTTAGCTTAATCTCTATCAAGGTATAAATACAGGGCAATTAGTCAGAATGGACAAAGATGCAGAAACTTTGGGCATGATAAACAGAAGGGAAATGGTAGCGTTCTCACCCATAAATTTAGCGGGAATATCACTGTTAGTGATAGCCACGGCCTGATGCCGTGGGGAAAATGGCATCGGGCCGGGCTGTAGCCAGTAAAGATTCTGTTGTCAGTAAAAAGCTGTAGTCAGCAAAAGATAGTCAGTAAAAATCAGTGAGCGGAATACAGCGGATAGGTAAAGAACAGCAAATGCATTAAATTCAGGCCAAAATGAAAGGCCACGGCCACCCATAAACGGCCACTCCACAGCCATGCCAAACCATAAATCACCCCAGCCAATGCGGCAAATACCATCAATAGTGGGCCGCCTGCCATATGCGCAGCACCGAATAGCAGGGCAGTGAGCAGCAGCGCGGGGTAATTCCCCACACATTGGCTTAGGCGTTGCTGCAAATAGCCGCGAAAGAGTGCTTCTTCGGCCAAACACACAAAAAACACGTTGGCGATAACAAAGGAGCCAACCCATGCTGGCGTGTGCATTTCAACTTTCAAACCACCTAAGGCGACCGCCAGTAGTAGCAATGCCGGGATACTAACAATCAAACTTACCCAGCCGAGCCGCCCGACAGATAGATGCTTTTTCGCAACAAACAAGGTGGGCAGGCAAGCAAGTAAAATAAAGGGTACCAGCGCCTTATCAAGGTTGTAATACATGCTAAAGGCGGCACTGAGCGGCCCAACCTTGACTTTATCTAATATTTTTAGGTTATTAAAACCAGGAACCAGATGCAGGAATAAGGCGATAGCAGCGAGCACTAAGAGCAATTCTAGCCCGGCGGCAAGCCATTTTTGTTGGCGGTATTTCTTTAGCAGCAGGGCAACTATCAGTGTCAGCAGCAAGAACCCCGCAGAGGGTAGGGTCAGAACGCCGTGATAAAGGGCTACAGATAATGATAAAGCCAAAAGAAACAGGGAAAGTACCCGGTTAATTGATAAGAAAAGCAGTGATGCAGCAAGTACGCCCCACATAAATCGTCCCTTTAGTTGTTAAATCCTAACTATTTTAAACCAGATAATCGAAACCATCCCCGCCGTCAGCATGAATCATATCTGACGGCGGGAATAGTAGCATAAATGACTGTAAATAACCCCCGGAATGGGGATGAAAAGAGGTTGTTATTTTTCAGTATAATATAATTATATGAATATTTTAACCGCATTCAGAGGGGCAATTTCTCCTGCTGATATTGATAAATATCACCATCGGGAACAAAGGTCAGCCGGTGGGTAATGCACTGCGGAGCATCTTCTGCATGGTGAGAGACAAACAGCAGTTGAGTTTCCCCCTCGCCGATCATCACATCAATAAAACGTCGCACTAACAAGCGGTTGAGTGGGTCCAAACCTTGTAGCGGCTCATCAAGAATCAATAGTGCGGGGTGCTTGACCAGCGCCCTGGCGATCAGTGCTAAGCGCTGTTGCCCCCAAGATAAACTGTGGAAAGGCTGGTCGGCAGTTGCGGCGGTAAACCCCAGCAAAGCCAGCCATTGATCGGCAAGCTGCTGCTGGCGGTCTGATACCGCCTGATAAATACCAATTGAATCGAAAAAGCCGGATAAAATCACGGTACGCAGGTTAGTGCTGACACGGTAGTCCAAATGCAAGCTACTGCTGACATAACCGATATGGCGCTTGATATCCCAGATGGTTTCCCCGCTGCCACGGCGGCGGCCAAACAGTGTCAAATCATTACTGTAACCTTGTGGATGGTCGCCAGTAATCAGACTGAGTAAAGTTGATTTCCCTGCGCCATTCTGGCCGATAATTTGCCAGTGTTCTCCGGGGTTAACCTGCCAGCTCAGGTTATGCAAAATGGGGCGGTCATTATGTTCAACTACCCCATTACGCAATATAATCAGCGGTTTATCTTGTGGGAGGCGGGGGTGTTGCTGTGGATTTTCCGTCTCGGGCAATAACAAACCATCAATGTTTTCACTGTGTGCCAGTTGAGCAATCAGAGCTTCGGCAAGGATCTGTTGGCGCGGGCCAGTATGGGTCAATTGACAATCGGCGAGCACGCCAACGTGTTGCACAAAATCGGGAATATCATCAAAGCGGTTAAGCACTAAAACCAGTGTGACCCCGTGGGCCGACAGTGTGGACAACATGCCCGCCAACTGGGCGCGGGCGGCCACATCCAGACCGTCAAACGGCTCATCCAGAATCAGCAAGTCGGGTTGCGGCATTAATGCCCGGCACAGCAGTGTTTTGCGGGTTTCGCCGGTCGAAAGATACTTAAAACGGCGTGAGAGTAAGTGGCTGATGCCAAATTGCTCGGCTAACTGTTGGCAACGCGGCGGGTCACTACATTCTTCCTGAATGATTTCGGCCGTGGTACGCCCGGTATCATCTTCATCGACGCTGAGTAAATCGGTGTTATTACGCTGCCATTCTTCGCTGACTAATTGTTGGAGTTGCTCGAAGGACAAGCGCACAATATGGTTGAAATTGCTCTGGCGGCTACCGTTAAGCAGGGTCAGTTCCCCTGATAAGGCTTTGGCCAATGACGATTTTCCACTGCCATTGGCACCGACAAATGCCCAGCTATCGCCAGGTTGTTGCTGAACACCGGAGGAAATAGAAAGCTCGGGCAAGATGAGTGTCTTGGTGTCATTCAGACGAAAACAACCTTGCGATATTTGCAACTCAGACATCACTTTTCCCATATTCTGCAACGTAATAATAGTGTAGGGATAGGTGGTATAGGGTTAAATGTCAACAGGTAAATATCTTGCCCACGGTTAATAACTAATCTGAATTATTTAGCAAAGTGTCGCGATAATGACTCGATCAGCATTGAACTGTGCAATAATTGGGCTGCCCACGCGTAAATTAAGCTTATGCAGTTCACTGTTATTCTGTGTCGAACAGAGGCTAGCACCTCCCGCTAAGGTCAGGATAACTTCGCTGTGCTCATTACCCTGCTCGATACTGCTTACCGTCCCTGGCAGAGAGTTATCGGCTGCACCCGCCAACGCCTGGTCAGTCACCAGCTTTATCCAAGGCGCTTTGATAAGTGCTAATACTTCTTTACCGGTTGTCAGTTGTAGTCGGTCAGCACTTTGCTGGGTTATCGCCGCAGATAGCCGGGTTTTCCCGTCAGATAAAAGAATATTGACGTGTTGCTGGACATGCTGGTGGTCGCGTTCAATCAGGGTACCGAAAAATTGATTACGGGCGCTGGTTTGCAGTGAAAAACGAGAAATGGCCGCGAGTAAACTGTCCAGCGGCATTGAGTCGTCTTTCAGAGTATCAAATGCTTTTTTCTGAATTATCGCAAGTAAATCATAGAGTTGAATTAATCTCTCGCCATAACGGGTCAGAAACGTGCCGCCGCCGCCCTTGCCACCAGTCGCGCGTTCGACCAGTGTTTCCTCTGCCAATGTATTCATTTCATTAATGGCATCCCAGGCACTTTTATAGCTAATTCCGGCGAGTTTCGCGCCCTGACTGATAGATCCTGTATTTTGTATTTGTTTAAGTAATGAAATTCGTCGCGGATCGGCAAACAGTCGCTGCTGAAGTTTTAACGTAAGTAGGATTTCGGCCTGCATGATGATTTGCTCCAGCGGGAAACGGGGGTGATGACTCAACAGTCGGTCTATAGTTAATGAACATCAAGTGGATAGCACCGAGGCTCAAACCGCACTTTTGGCAGGTTACATTCTTTTAGTGTGGGTTAAAATAACTGGATTCATTCATTGGTCATATAAATTACAGCGAATGATATCTATTGGTTATTGTGATAACGTGGTTTATCGCGCTATAAAGTGGTCATGAGAGGTTGATATGTTAGATCTATTGAAAAGTCTGCTCTTTGCTGTGGTCATGGTCCCAGTAGTGATGGCAGTGATTTTGGGCCTGATCTATGGGCTGGGTGAGGTATTTAACATCATCTCCAAAAGCAGTAATAAGAAAGAACGCGCTTAATCTAAAGTCATTAAAATTTTTTGACGTGTTGGTATCCATCTTATAAATGCCTGGCGGAAGAACGCCGGGCATTTTCGTTTTTATCTTTTGCTACATTTCTTGCGCTATCTTGCGACAACTCAAGTTACCTCACATCTTGCCGATAAACTGAATGACCTGCCCGGAGTGTTGCGTTATATTTCAATGTATATAACGATATCACTCATGTGGAGAATAAGATGAAGAATCAATACGGTAAAGTGAATAAATGGGTCGCGAGTGCAGCACTGTTAGCGGCATTTTCCAGTTCGGCCATGGCGGCTGACATGACAGTTTTTGCTGCTGCCTCTTTGACCAATGCGCTGCAAGACATTGCGGCACAGTATAAAAAAGAGAAGCAAGTTGATGTTGTGGCTTCTTATGCATCCTCTTCGACTCTGGCACGGCAGATTGAACAGGGCGCACCGGCGGATTTGTTTATTTCTGCTGACCAGCAATGGATGGATTATGTCATTGATAAACAACAAATGGTGGCTAACACCCGCTATACCTTGTTAGGTAATGAGCTGGTTTTGATCGCGCCAAAAGACAGCAAAATTGATAAAGTCGAGATTGATAAAAAAACCGATTGGAAGAAATTGTTAGAGGGCGGCCGCCTGGCTGTCGGCGATCCTGATCATGTTCCTGCCGGGATTTATGCCAAAGAGTCACTGGAGAATTTAGGTGCCTGGTCAACTTTAGCCCCAGAAATGGCGCGGGCCAATAATGTCCGCAGTGCTATGGCACTGGTCGAACGGGCCGAAGCGCCACTGGGTATCGTCTATGGTTCAGATGCTATTGCCAGCGATAAAGTGAAAGTTGTGGGGGTATTCCCGGCAGCGAGTCATAAGCCGGTTGAATACCCAATGGCGATTGTCAAAGGTCATGAAAATCCTACCGTTACAGCTTTTTATGATTACCTGAAAAGCCCTGCAGCGGCAGTTATTTTCGAAAAATATGGATTTACCACACGCTAATGATATTGAGCGAAGATAATTATTAGTGTTGAATAACATCCGGTAACATCGAATGAATCACGTCAAGCCCTGTAATTGCGGGGCTTTGTGTTTATTGGCATCTAACAACATTGATTGACAGCGAATAATAAACCGGACAAGCTACCGGACAAATAAACGGTTATCCGGTGGCCTCATGAAGTTAACTGATACCAAAGCCCGCAACGCTAAACCTCAAGAAAAAGCCTATCAATTGCAGGATGGTAACGGCCTGTACTTGGATGTGCGCCCCTCTGGTGTAAAGACATGGCGTTATCGCTACTGGATCACGCCTACAAAGGATGGGCGCTACACTATCGGGAGTTACCCTGCCGTATCGTTGGCCGAAGCTCGCCGAGTGCGTGAGTGGGCTAGGGAGCAGGTAAAAAACGGCATTGTTCCCAAGGAAGCAAAAGCAACAGAACGTGACATTGCGAAGGCTGAAAACGCTAACACATTCGAAATAGTGGCCAGAGAGTGGATGGCTAAAAAGTGGGATAACTGGTCAGAGAATACTAAAAGCCAAATAACTGGCTTTATGAATAATGATATTTTCCCTGCTATTGGCTCTATGCCTATGCGAGAAATTAACGCCTCGCATATATTAAAAATAATCAGAGACTTAGAGAGTCGCGGGGCGATTTCTGTTGCGGTTAAAACTCGCCAGTGGTGCTCTGCTATTTTTTGTTATGGCGTCGCTACGCTACGTGCTGATTCTGATCCGGCTGCGGCCCTTAAAGGAGCGATTATCACCCCTAAAGTTGTTCACTCCAGATCACTGACTGGAGATGAACTGCGTGATTATTATATGCGTCTGGAGGGATATGTTGGCAATCGAGCAACTATTATTGCGCTAAAAATGTTGCCATTGGTGTTTGTGCGCCAAGTGGAATTGCGCTCTGCTGAGTGGTCGCATATTGATTTTGATAATGCAGAGTGGGTTATCCCTTCAGGGCTAATGAAAATGCGCCGCGTCCACCGAGTTCCTCTATCAGCACCTGTGCTATCTCTGCTTAATGAGTTGAAAGAATTAACAGGTAAACGTCGCTGGCTTTTCCCAAACACAAGACTGGACACCTTCATGGGGGCATCAACTTTAAACTGGGCTATTGCGCACATGGGGTATGGTCGAAAGGTTATAACAACTCACGATTTCCGCGCT
This sequence comes from Yersinia sp. Marseille-Q5920, assembly GCF_946902935.1. Lineage (NCBI taxonomy): Bacteria > Pseudomonadati > Pseudomonadota > Gammaproteobacteria > Enterobacterales > Yersiniaceae > Yersinia > Yersinia sp. Marseille-Q5920. Next base: position 338,551 of record NZ_CAMPQA010000005.1, read on the forward strand.
ACAGCTTCAACCAGGTTGCATGAAATGGGATATCGGCATGAAGTTATCGAGCGGCAGCTAGCACACGTTGAGAAAAACCGTGTGTCAGCCGCATATAATCACGCCGAGTACATGCCAGAGAGGCGGCAGTTAATGGAAGGGTGGGGCCAGTGGGTTACTGGCCTGCTTGCTTCTGATTCTCCACAATAAGGTTATCAATCCATTCCTGAATCACCGTTGACGGCCAACGAGAGTTGCGCCCGTCTTTAACTGGTTTTGGGAATGTCCCTTCTTTGATGCGCAGGTAGATGGTTGTGCGGTCATACCCTACAGCCTTTTCTACCCGTTCAATTGTTAATAGTTCGCATGTGATCATAATTAGCCGCCTTGCTTATCTGTAGGGTAAAACATTGGTGAACACTCTGACGGATAGCCCGCTTTCCGTATTGCTATAGAGCACATGGCAATAGCAGCGTTGAAATGGTTCGCGGCGTTCAGATCCTCACCCTCAAGCCCTTCGATATCAATCATGGGCGGGAGCATTACCGGCACCATTTCGGTCTTTTTTGTTGGGTCAGTGAGCGTTATGCCGCGAGAGGCTCCACGCCTTACATTGATAGCCCCTTTCTTCTTCAGCGCGGCAATATGGACGCTGGCAGCGTTTGGAGATTTAAACCCCATTCCGTCAGCAATTTCAGTCATTGTCGGGGCCATGCCGTGGGTGTTGATGTATGCCTTAATCAAATCCAGAACTTCCCGCTGTCTCAAAGTTAATTCGCTCATATCACACCGCCCCTATCGCTTGTTGAACCACTCGGTGGCCCTTTTTACGGGGCTTCTTAACCGACTTGAAACTTACCGGTGCTACCTTTGGTCTGGCTGGTGGAGATTCATTTATCCCGTTTCTGATGCGGTATTTTGCCTTGGCTAGCCAGTTAAGGTATTTCGTCCAATCACACCCATCATCAACAATCACAGTGGCCCGCACCTGGGTATCATGGATATCGGCTTGCTTACCCATTGGTAGACTCCTTGCGATACTCCTTTGGCAGGAACTTATTCACATCCCAAACCCAGAACCTGTAGAGCATGGTTTCATAGCTTGGTAGTGCGCTATAAACCTCATGCCCCCGCTCGTGTAATACCTCCATTCGGGCCTTGAACACCCACTCATTCCTGCCGATCATGAGAAAGCAAAAGGCAAGAAAAACGAAACAAAAAATCACGAAGAGGCTTAGTGTTAGCTCCAATTTACCCATTGGTAACCCCCTTGCGATATCCGGCGTCATATAGCATTTCAAGGTACTGTCGAACGCTGGTGGTATCAGGCGCATTGACATACATGACGTGCATTTCATCGACCGCTATATCTCTTTCGGTAGCTTCCTGTGCTGCAATGCTTTCATTCAGACGGTAACCGGCTGCCAATACTGCTTTAGCGATTTTGCCCGGAAGTGGGTTTACCGAATAGAATTCGTCAACCAACACACCAAGTTCAAATTGAAACACCCCGTCTAGTGTTTCCGGCCAGACATCGGTAGGTAGAAAATCCATGCAGTGGTTACCGATGATATTCATTGTCAAATCAGTAATTTCATCAGCGCTGCGCTCTGGCTTCCGATAGTGGGCGGCCCAGATAGCGGTTGTGATATCACCTGGATCACTGCCAGCGGCTTTGATGATGCTTGCCAGTTGGAAAAAGCTATCGTTCATTGCGCACCTCCAGCCACGGTAGAGCCTATATCGGCCCCCATGCTCTCCCATATCTCACGACCGGTCTGCGTCAGGTTGTTACCCTCCAGACACTTTGTCAGCATCTCAATTGCTATTTTTTCCCACTGCAATAAATGCAGTTTTAAAGCTTCCAGATAGTAGGCATCAACCAGTCCACGGACGCCGGACACACCACCTACAATGTCAATGCGAAGGGGGAACTCACCAGCATCCACCATGAAGAAATCACCGCCGTTCTGCTGCTTCACATGGTCATAAATTTCCGCCGAATACTGATTAGCCAGCGCATTCAAACGGAAGTTTTTAGTGATAATCTTCATCGCGTAGCCTCCCGAACAACAACCTTGTAAGCCCTGAGCACCTCCACAGAGCGACCGGAAAGCACGGTTTTCATAAAGAATGAACCCGTTCTGTGTGGGCTGACATCTGCCAGAAGCAGAGTCGTATCAACTACACGGTTATGCTTGTGGAACTCAAACACCGTACTGGTGATCGTGATGCTGGCCACCACGCCCTTGTCTTCATATTTAAATTTCATCAAGTACCCCCTGACAAAGTTCAAAGGCGTTATCACGCAGGGGCATAATTACCAAGAATGGATTCCCATACAGGTGATTGGTGACCGGATCGAGCAGCAACTGACACGGTGCCCCTTTTCCGTAAGGTTTGAACTTTACAGGGCCAAAGCCGCTACCAAACATCAGGTGAGGCAAGGCCAGCAGTTGAGAGGTAAACATGGGGAATTCTTCACACGGCCCTGGATCTGGTGGCAGCACCTTGCTGAAGTCGGGATATTGGCAATCGAGTAGTTCCAGCATGTTTGAACAAATTGGCTTCTCGTTTTCATCGTAATGGACTGCATACCAGTTACTGCCGTCAGCGATAATCGCAGTTATTTCGGCCTCGGCGGCCTCTTCAGGAATGTCGCCATCAAAGATAAACACTCCATCAATATCATTCCCGACTTCACAGCCATGCTCCATCATCACCAGCGCACGACCATCAGTAGCCTTGATATGGGTTGGGGTGATGTACACCCCTTTCAGGTATTCGCGAGTCTCATTCTCTCCAGCGACACAGAGCAGGGCGGCGCGAAGGATACCCGCCAGATACAGCAGTTTGCCCGAGTCCGCTCAACCATTGATCTGGATTCTGGTGGCGAGGGTCATCTGGCCCAATTACTGATGGAACTGGATATCGAGTATTACCAAGGGCCGGAAGATTTCTATCCCATCCACGCTGATCAGTTAGATGGCATGGATATAACAATCGCAATGCCAGACGGCACCACAGAACCGCTGGTTTCTATAAACTTCCCGGAGTAAATCCCATGATTGTTAAACCCGTAGCCGGTCGCACTGTGCGTGACCCGGTAAAGGGCACCTTTTTGCCTGAATCTGGCACAGAGGTTCCTGATAATTCATTTTGGCGTCGTCGTTTAAACGACGGTGATGTAGTGCGAGAGCAGCCTAAAGAGCTTAAACTCGCGCCAGAAACCACCAAGGCGGAGAAAACCAAGTAATGACTATTCCCTTTACTCATATTCCGAGCAATCTTCGGACGCCGCTTTTCTTCGCTGAATTTGATAACTCTCAGGCGAACACGGCAACCACCACGCAACGCACATTAATCATCGGACAGGCGCTGGATTCCAGTACCTTACCTGCTGATGTGCCGGTGCTGGTTTCCTCTGTGGCCACCGTCGCGGGGCTTTGTGGAGCGGGTTCAATGCTGCATGGCCAGATGGCTGCTTATCTGGCGAATGACACCGCCGGTGAAATTTACATTTTGCCACTGAGTGATGCTGAATCCATGGTTGCTGCGGTGGGTAAAATCACGGTAACAACACAGGCATCAGCTACAGGCGTGATTTCACTTTATATCGCGGGTATTCGCGTGCAAGTAGCGGTAGTCGCGACTGATGATGTCAATGCGATCGCAGCAGCGTTGGCCAGTGCCATTGAGGGGCGGCCTGAATTGCCGGTTACAGTTGTCCATACCGGTGAAATTGTATCGACAGGTGCGGTTGTGGTGCTGGCGGCGAAAAATAAAGGTGCGCACGGTAACACCCTTGATTTACGGTTGAACTATCTGGGTAGCGCTGGTGGAGAATCAACACCGGAAAGCCTGGTATTAGCCATCACCCCGATGGCGGGCGGCGCGGGTGCGCCTGAACTAGCTGATGCCCTGGCTAACTTGCAGGACCGAACCTTTGATTTCATCATTAATCCGTACACCGATACGGACTCATTGAATAAAATCAAAGAGTTTCTATCCGACAGCACCGGCCGCTGGAGCTATGCCGAACAGTTGTATGGTCACAGCTTCGCGGCCCAATCCGGGACTTATGGCCAACTGACGGCCGCAGGTGAATTGCGTAATGATCAGCATGCTTCTTTGCTGGGGGTGAACGGTTCACCAACACCCAGTTATATCTGGTCAGCGGCTTATGTTGGCGCTATTGCGCAAAGTCTGCGTAATGACCCCGGACGTCCGCTGCAAACCTTGGCGATCAGTGGCGTACTGGCTCCACCGCTCGCCAGCCGCTTTACCCTGACCGAGCGCAATAATTTGCTGCACAGCGGCATTTCAACAGTGACAGTGGCGGATGACAGCACGGTTCAAGTGGAAAATATCATTACCACATACCAAAAAAACAAGTACGGCGCGGAAGATGACAGCTATTTGCAGATTGAAACCTTATTCCTGCTGATGTTTGTTACTCGATTCCTGCGCACCCAGGTAACGTCGAAATTTGCCCGTATGAAGCTGGCGGCCAATGGTACCCGTTTCGCGCCTGGCTCGGCCATCATTACCCCGAATGTGATCCGCGCGGAGTTGATTGCACAGTACCAGACGTTGGAATTTAACGGCTATGTGCAGGATGCCAAAGGGTTTGCCAAGGGGCTAATTGTGGAAAAGAGCGCCAATAATCCGAACCGTGTTGATGTGCTGTGGACGGGTGTTCTGATTAACCAGTTGCGCATCTTTGCCGTTCTCAATCAATTCCGCCTCCAGGCATCAGCATAAGGATTCATTATTATGGGTGATACATCCAATCGTCTCGCTGGGACAGCGTATGTCACTGTTGACGGCCTGACTATTATGGTGGCGGGGCAATTCAAATACAGCCCGTCAAAATTCAAACGTGAAACGCTCACAGGTATGGATGGAGTGCATGGTTATAAAGAAACCTTTAGCGCCCCGTTTATTTCCTGTCAAATCCGTGACAGTGGCGGCACGTCCATCAGTGATTTTAACGACCAGACTAACGTCAATATTGTGTGTGAGCTGGCCAACGGCAAAACGATTATCGGCAGTGGGATGTGGTCGGTCAACACTCAAGAAGTGGATAGCACTGAGGCGACAGCGGATATTCGCTGGGAGGGTGGTTCAGTGTCGGTGACGGAGAACTAAGATGGCTGAATTAGAACGTACTAAAACAATACCTCTTGTTAAATCCATTTCACATGAGGCCACAAAAACCACTTATGAGGTGATTGAACTCAGTGAGCCGGTATTAATTCAAGTTCAGCAGTTCTATGACGAACAGACCAAATCGGGGTCGCTCAGTGCGATGGGGCTGCTCATTTCCTTAGTGTCTGGCGTACCACGTGAGGCCATCAAAAAAATGGCTTTCACCGACTATAAATCCTGCGAGGTCTACATGATGAGTTTTTTAGCGTACTCCCCGCAGCCGGAGAGTGGGGCGACGAACTAGCGGATGTGACTTATTACTATTCGTGGGGGCCGGGTGATGCCTGGTCCCTAACTTACAGTAAATTAATGTGGTGGCGTCAGCAGGCGGTCAGGATAAACAAGATTAAGGCAGGCAAGAATGGGTAATGCATTTGATTTTGAATTGACCGCAACAGATCAGGCGTCGGCCTCCATTCAGCGTATAGAAGAAGCCGTTAAAAACCTCATCCCTGATCTGGATAAAACCCGTGATGGACTCAAACTGGGCGGGCAGGAATCAGTTGAGGGGATTGATGACCTGAACGCGCGCTTAAAAGGCATGGGGCAGTTTGCCCGCGAAGGTGTTCAGTTTGTGGGTGATTTGGTGCCACCGCTGAAAATGGTGGGGGAAATTGGCAGCAAGGCACTCAGCTTTGGCGCGCTTGGCGCGGTAGGTTATATCGGTTTCAAAGCGGCTCAGGGGTTAAGCGCCGCCGCTGATTCAGCCTATTCGCTTGATGTTGCGGCCAAAAATGCCGGGATGTCCGTTGATGAATTTAGTCGGGTCAGCGGTGCGATGCAGATATTGGGGGTGGATAGCGCCGCAGCTCGTCAATCTGTTGAGGGGCTATACAAGACGTTTAATGACCCCTTGTGGGCACGTAATGACACCACACAGGCGTTGCTGGTTCAGAACGGGATCGTGATTGAGCGCCTCAAAGACGGCACGGCAGATGTCTATAAAACGCTGGACAATGTTGCCAAGATATTTCCTAAACTTTCCCCGCAGACGCAGAAAACGTTAGCGGATGCTTTAGGTCTGGACGCCAACCTTTTGACGTTAATGCGAGAGGGGGTCAGGTACAAAGAGCTACTGACTAAATCAGATACGCTCGGTTTAACAGTAGACCCGGCATTGAATCAGCAACTCACCGAACTAGACCGCACAATAGCCGAGGTGAGCGCGGCGTGGGATGGACTAAAACAGCGTGGACAGAATAAAGTCTATAGTGCCATTTTGTCAGACGGTTCAGTTAAAGACGGGATAGAGGGCGTCACTGATGTCGTTACTAACGGCGTAGACAGTATTTCAGTAGCGCATTTTTTAGGACTAAACAGGGGGAAAGAAGCGGATCAGCTACGCCGTGGTTATAACGACCCAGAATTTTATAAAAACCTGAATGAGTGGGATAAGGTTGGGTCAGATTACGGCATTATGACCGAGGGCTACAGGAAGAAGTATGAGCAATATTATGGCCCCAGAGACGAGGAAGAAAAACAACGGGTTGAGGCAGAGCAGCGTAAAGCAGCAACCCCCGTCAATGCGCCTTACACACTCCCTGACAATCAACAACAAGCAAGGTTAACGCAATTAGAGGCACAGTATGATCTCCCAGCCACTATTCTTGATCGCGTCTATCAGGCTGAGTCTGGGCGAGGTAAAAATCTGTTGTCCCCAAAAGGTGCGCAAGGTCCATTTCAATTTATGCCCCCAACGGGCAGGGATTATGGATTAAATTCCACGGAAGACCGTATGGATTTTAATAAATCCAGTGAAGCCGCCGCAAAATATCTTTCTGATTTACTTAAAATGTTTGATGGTGATGTAAATAAAGCTGTTGCTTCTTATAACTGGGGGCAGGGAAATGTGAAAAATCATGGATTAAGACAGGCACCGGCTGAAACACAAAATTATCTACAAAAAATTATGCCGGGGTTGCCGCCAGTTCATACTCCTACTCCTTATGGTACCCAGACTAATATAAGTGAAGGCCAGCAGATACCTGTTGTATATCCGCGACAAGATGATATTGGGTCTGCTCCTGATGTGTTATCGCCACAGCCACAGACCCCACAGGTTCTACAGCCTACGGGGATAAATAAAGAAATAGTAGACAGAAAGGACCCGACTCCGGCGTTGCTCCCACAGCAACCCATCAATCCGGGTCATGAAAGCACCAATGTCATGGAAAGCATTATTCCAAACAAGCCCGATTCAATTTTAAACCCGACTAATAACAGTGAGCGAGATATCAGTGATACCTCGCAGGGGATAGGAGCGGAAAAGACAGAAATTGAGCTTACGCTGATTTCGGACAAAACCGGCGAACGACAAAAAGTTTCCGTTCAAAAGGGTGCGAAAATATCAACATCAATGAGTTATCCCGCGTAATACCGCAGAAACCATAAACCTCGCTCTGGCGCTGGTGAATCCCCAGAAAAAAGGACAGGCATAGAGAAAATATGATCTACTGATTGTGCAACCAATTCAGCGAGATCAACTCTATGCCTGCCCGTAAAGTATGCCAGAACTTTTTCCGGGGCGCT